>JAFSUP010000070.1 GCA_017445205.1 Synergistaceae bacterium | reverse complement strand
TCAGCAAAAGCCATTGCAATAGCCTTGCCTATACCGCGAGACGAGCCTGTAATTATTGCAGTTTTACCTTCAAGAATTTTCATTGGTGAAGGGCTAATTTACTATTTGAACTCGTCGTAAGAGTAGCCCATTTCCTTGTAGTATTTCACTGCGCCGGGGTGGAGCGGGGCGCCGTTAAGGCCGTGAGTTCCTGCTGTTGCGGGATCAAACCAACCAAGAGAAGCTACAGCTTTTGCAATCTCTTCTTTGTTTTCACAAATTGCTTTCGTAAGAGCATAGGCCACATCTTCATTCATGCTTGCAGGAACGATAACATTCTGCTGTGAGCCCATTGTATTAATGTCTTTGTCCTGCTTGTTCCATGTGCCAGCTTTCATTACGAGCGGAGCATAACCCATTTTTTCAAGATTAGCAAGTGTAGCATCGCTAAGTTGTACAAAATGCATATCGTGAGTTAAGCAAATTTCAGTCGTTGTTGACTGTCCAGCGTCGATGTGGTCTATGGTTGCGTCATAAAGATCGTCCTGAATACCTGATTTAATTGCATCAGTTCCTGACTTTTCCCATGTTGCAAAATTCATAAAATCCTTGATTGAAATTCCACATGCTTCGATAACTCTTTCAGCTGTAAGTTCGCCGAGTGAGCCATTTTTCTTCGTGATTAAGCGAATGGGATACTTTTTCTCAATTACTTCTTCAAGAGTTGTACAACCTGATTTTTCAACAAATGCTTTTGTGAACATGATATTAGTCATAGCATGGCCAAGTCCTCCGGCAATACTGCGAACATCAGGGCAGTCTCCAAATTGGTAATCGGCTTTTTTGCGCTCATAGCTCCAAAGCGAAGGGCCAGCATTTGCAACGATTAAATCCGCACGACCTCTCTGAATGAGAACAGGAGCACCAACGCCGCCGGGTGAATTTGTTGTAAGGTCTATTGTTGAACCTTCAGGAAGTCCCTTAAGCATTGCGCCTTGAATGGCTGCGGAAACTGAATAAGCTCCCGTTCCAACTTCCTGTGCCGCAAACGTCAAATGAACAGGCGCGGTGAGTTCAGCACTCGCAACAAGGCCGAAACAAAATACTAATACCAATGCAACTACTATTTTTTTCATAAAAATACCTCCAAAATTTATTTTTACCTGCAAAAATTCACAGGGTAAATCACAATTATTTGCGTCCTCCGGCAAGTTTAATCCCGTAATCCATTGCATTAACTAAACTCAACGGATTAGCTTCACCGCTTCCGGCTAAATCAAACGCTGTACCATGATCAACACTGACACGAACAATAGGAAGACCGAGAGTTACATTAATACCTGCAACAGCTTCCCAATGATGTTCTTCTTTGTTGTAAACAAAACCTTTGACTTTCAGTGGAATATGTCCCTGATCGTGATACATTACTACAACAATATCATACCAACCGCCGAGAGCTTTGCTGAAAACTGTATCAGGCGGAGTCGGCTTTTTCTCAGGAATATTGATGCCTTCTGCTAAAGCTTCATCGATTGCCGGTTGAATTTCCTCAATTTCTTCGCGTCCAAACATACCATTTTCACCGCAATGAGGATTTAGGCCAGCGACCCCAATTTTGGGATTTTCGATACCAAGTGCCTTACAGGCTTCGTTGCCTAGTCTGATACATTCAAGCACACGATCTTTTTTAACTCTGTCGCAAGCATCTCGAAGTGAAACGTGCGTCGAGACGTGAATGACTCTTAAATCTTCGTGAGCTAACATCATTGCATACTTTTTTGTTTTTGTCTCATCGGCGTAAATTTCTGTGTGGCCTGAATAATGATGTCCAGCCATGTTAATAGCTTCTTTGCTTATTGCATTGGTTATTGTTGCGTCAACTTCGTGAGCTAAAGCCATACGAATGACTTTTACAACATATTGATAACCCGCTTCACCACCGAGTTTTGTTGATCCTAAATTAAATGGTTTTGGATTTTCTGGATCTCCGGGAATATCTGACGGCTTTATCAGTCCCATGTCGATTACATCAATAGTTCCGGGCTGAAATTTTGCTTCACTTACGCTTTTAACTGGATTAATTTTTACATCAATACCAGAAACTTTTTTTGCAACTTTAGCGGCGTATTCCATGCACGAAAGATCACCAACAACAAGCGGCTTGCAACGGTCATAAATAGTTTTGTCCGCTAAGGCTTTTACTGTGATCTCGGGACCGCTACCGAAAGGATCTCCCATGCTGATACCTAAAATCGGTTTGCTCATTGGTAAATATTTTCTCCTTAAAAAATTTTTGTTGTATTAATGAAGACCGTTAGCTTTGCAAACTTCAAGAGTTTTCTTCAGTGCTTCCATACCTTCAGGCGTAATTTTGTTGAATGGTCTTCTGCATTGTCCTACAGGATCTCCCAATAATCCTGCCGCTATTTTCACAAGCGTATTAGGATTACCATACTTGAAACAGTTACGGAAAATTCTGATGCTGTCCTGAACTTTCTTTGCGCGTTCAATATCTCCTGCCGTGAATGCTTCATAAATTTCCACCATCGTGCGCGGAAATACGTTTGCACAGCCTGCTATGCCACCCTTGCCTCCGAACATTAAAGCCGGTAATATCAAGGAGTCGTTGCCTGATAAAACGCTGAAATCTTTGCCAATATCCTGCGTTAATTCGATATACTGCTTCATGTTGTCGAAGTTGCCGCTTGAATCCTTTGCACCCAAAATATTTGGTATATCTTTTGCAAGTCTTGCGACAGTTGCGGGAGCTAAAGCGTTGCCAGTACGGGCAGGAATGTTATAAAGTACAACTGGAAGATTTACAGCTTCAGCGACTGCTTTATAATGATCATAAAGCTCGTCCTGTGAAGCAGCCGCGAAATAAGGCACTATCACAGATAAAATGTCCGCGCCAATTTCTTCGGCTTCTTTGCTTAGTGTGATTGTCTCTTTTGTTGTAACACAACCTGTTCCGGCATAGACGGGAACTCGTTTTTTTGTTTCATCTACAACAACTTTAAGAACTTGTACTTTCTCTTTGTGGCTCAATGCGTAGGCTTCACCATTTGTACCAAATGCAAAAATTCCACTAACTCCTGCATCAATCATGCGGTTAACTTGATGACGAAGTTCAGCTTCATTAATGCTCTCATCAGCATTCATGGGCGTTAAAATCGGCGGAATAATTCCCTTAATTTCCACTTTGCTCATTACAAAATCTCCTTACATTATCTCAAGATAAATTTTTCTTGCATCTTCGGGCGTAACTTTGCGTCTGTTGTTCACTAGAAGTCTTGTAACTTCCATTCCCGACGCTACTAGAGAGTCTAAATCACTCTCAGGCACACCAAACTCTTTCAAACTTTTTGGTATATCAAGATGTTTTACAATCTCGTCGAGTCTGTCTATTACAGCTTTGCTCTTTGCATCTTCGGTTGAAGCATTACCTTTCATGCAACGATCGTAAACTTTTGCGAGTAACGGCCTAATTTCAGGTTCATTAAATTTCATTACTGGTACCAACAAAATTGCGTTGGATACTCCGTGCGCAATGTGGTATTTTCCACCTAACGGGTAACTTAAAGCGTGAACTGCTGTAGTTCCTGAAGCTGTGATTGCAACACCGCCATAAAAACTTCCAATTTGCATTGCGAGTTTAGCGTTCATTGCCTCGGGATCATCACATGCGGGAACTAAATTATTAAGAATTAAATCAAGCCCTTCCATTGCAAATGTATCGCTGAAGGGATTAGCTTTATTGCTTGTAAAGCACTCGATGCAATGTGCTAAAGCGTCAATGCCGGTTGCTGCCGCGATTTTTCTGGGAAGATTTTTAATCATTTCCGCGTCAAGTACAACATAATCAGAAATCATTGCATTGTTTACAATACCAACTTTTAATTGTTTCTCTGGTACAGCTACAATCGCATTCGGAGTGGCTTCAGATCCTGTCCCTGCCGTTGTTGGTATCAACAAAGTTTTAACGTACTTATGAGCTTTTTTGGGATCGTCAAGCAAATCTTTGATACCATAATCGTCTGTCATCGAGATACTTGCAAGCTTTGCCGTATCCATCACGCTTCCGCCACCTACAGCGATAATAAAATCTGCCTTAGCTTCTTTGCATTGGTCAACGAGCTTCTGTGCTTGTTCGTATGTAGGTTCTGGTGGAAGATCATCGAGAATAACGTAATCAACACCAGTCTTTTTGACCTCGGCTAATGGTAAATCCAAAAGTCCGAGCTTTTGAAGCCCTTTATCGGTGAAGATAGCAAGCTTCTTGACTTTTTCAGTTTTCAACACGCTCTCAATGTTACTAAGTGAGTTTTCTCCACCAAAAACTGTATTTGGCATTCCTAAACTGTATTTTGTTAGCAAATTAAAACCTCCTTATTTATTGTAATCAGCGATTTTTACAAGTAAATCTTTCTCGCCAAAACCGCCTGATTTTGTCATAACGTTGTATTTTTTATTATTGTATGTAAATGATGTAAGCACAACACCTTTTTCAATCTCACAAATAGGCACAAGCTCGTTAACTCCGACATATTGCATTAATGCAAGTAACGTATCACCACCTACACACATTAGGCGCGCTTCAAGTCCGTTATCCAAAAGGAATTTAGCTGCGCCGGTAATTGCCTTTGAAATTCTAATTCGCACCTGATTTATACTTAAATTATGCGATTTTATAAATTCATTTGTTTTTTGTATTTCGTTGGGATCATTTGCATCTAAAATTGCATGACAACTTTCAATTTCTTTCAACCATATTTTTGCAACTTGTTCACATTCCTGGCTTTTAGGCCAATTTTCATTCAATTTTTGCTCGACAGTTAGACAAATTCTCTTAAATCCGTGTGCTTCAGCATAATCCATTTGTTGTCGTGTAACTGGATTCACAGAGCCGCATATCATGAAAAATTTACTAGGCATAACGCCGATTTCGCCACATTTGCCATTAAAACCTAAAAGACTAGCTAAAATTTCTGCAAAACCTGCGCATCCTGCTGTTAATTTAAGGCCTTCAGCGCCGAGTTTATCAGCGATTTTCTTCATATCGTCGTCAGTTTCCGCATCATAAACTTTTATAGCAGTTTTATCGGTCTGTTCAGCTATAATTGTGTTTACATCTGAATTTTTAACCGGTTCGAAAGGATCTTTACCAAATACACTTTGAGCAACCGGAACACCATCAATATAGTGTATACAGTTTTTAGTTACTCGATTCATAGCTGGAAATGCTGGAATAAACGCCATTTTATCAACTCCAATAGCGTCCATGGCGGCGGAAAGTTCGCTACCAATATTACCACGCAATCCTGAATCAGTTTTTTTGTATATATTTATGTTGGGAAATCTTGAGACAACGCGCTTAACAAAGTTATTAACAATTTCATAAGCTTTTTCAGAAGCAAGATGCCTAGTTTCTGAATCCCACACTAAAACATCAAGCTCATTAGCTAAGGAAAGATTATATTGAGAATCAGTGATAACTTTTGTTTTTGCGCCTCGTGATGAAAATTGAACACCTGTATCCAAGGCTCCTGTAAAGTCATCTGCAATTATTAATAACTTCAACATTGTGTTGCAAACGTCCTTTCGAGTCTTTTTTGAAATTTCTAGGGTAAGTATTATTTTATCAGAAAAATTTTTATTATCAAGTGCTTATAAAAAACAGCCGGTTTTATCCCGGCTGCAATAAATTACAAAATTGAATAAAATATTGTTTAGGCTTCTTTCTTTTTGAATAAGCTTGAAATGATCGGCCATACAAGCAAAATAATGCTAATAGTCATTAATGTTCCAGCAACAGGACGCGAGAACATACCAATTATGTCCGCTCTGTTAATTGTGTAAGCTCGGCTGAAGTTTCCTTCGCAGATTACACCAAGAACAAGCCCTAAAATCAGGGCAGCGCTGTTAAAGTGGCAAGCTGAAATTATTAATCCAATTACACCGGCGATAGCCATGATTTTAACGTCAGCGATACTCATGTTTGTAGCGTAAGAGCCGATGATAGCAAGCATTATAATTATAGGCCCGAGATACGAATACGGTACTGCCAAAATCTGAGCAAATACTTTTGCAATACCAATCGCTACAACGACCATTAAAATATTAGTAACGACCATTGACGCGAACGTAGCGCTTAAGTATTCAGGCTGATTCACAAGAAGCAACGGCCCAAGCTGTACACCTTTTAATACCAATGCACTCATCATGACGGCGGCGGCATTGCCTCCGGGGATTCCTAATGAAAGCAAAGGCACCATAGCTCCGCCTGTGGCTGCGTTGTTTGCAGTTTCGGAAGCAGCAACACCATCAATAATTCCGGTACCAAATTTTTCGGGGTGTTTGGATAATTTTGTTTCGCTCGAATAGCAGAGGAATGAGGCTATTGTAGCTCCTGCGCCAGGCAAAATTCCGATAATCGTACCAATTATTGAGCAACGGGCAAGCAACCATTTAATACCCCACCACTCTTTGAGCGACGGCATTTTTGTATTTACGCTAGCTGTACCCTCTTCGCTCTTGAGAGTCTCGCGTTTCTTAGTTTGCTTCAGAACTTCAGTAACCGCAAAAATTCCGATTAATACAGGGATCATTTCGAGGCCCGCAATTAATTCACCTGATCCAAAAGTTAAACGTTGTACAGCGTACATTGGATCTTGTCCGACACATGCAAGCAACAAACCTAATAGACCTGAAATAAGTGTCCGCAAGATGTTTTTCGAATCAAGACACGTTAAAATCGAAAGTCCCATGAATGTTATTGCAAAAATATCCGCGGGGCTGAATGATAACGCGGCTTGTGTTAATTGCGGTGAAAGTGTAAGCATTGCAAGAGCTGAAACAAGGCCGCCTATTGCAGAACTTCCTAACGCAATTCCGAGCGCTTTTCCGGCTTCACCACGCTGTGCCATTGGATAACCATCAAAAGTTGTTGGTGCGCTTGAAGGAACGCCGGGGATCTTGAACAAAATCGCTGTGATACTGCCGCCAGTTATGGAAGAACAATAAACTGCAACCAAAAATACTATCGCAGGTACAGGAGCCATAGAATACGTAAACGGAAGCCCGAGAGCGACTGCCATTGTAGCACTTACGCCAGGCAACGCGCCGAAAATTGTACCAACTACAATAGCAAATACAACCATTAAAGCTGTGTAAGGGTCAAGAAATACGCTGAAACCATTTACAAATAAATCCCATGTTGACATAATTTTACCCCCTTACATAATCGCGGACTTGACCGAAGATACAATACTCTCAACATAAAGTGAGAAATTTCGTAATTCTGGTATTGTACCTCGTGGCAAGTTTACAGACAGCAAAACGCTGAACACAACGTAAAGCACAATAGTAATCACAACTGAAAATATAGCTAATCTTATAACATGCGTCTGACCCAACAACAAGCCGTAAAAGAAAAGCACAAGCACACACGTTAGCATATAGCCGAACGGCTCAAGCACGAAGCTCGCCGCGATTACAAGAGCTATACCAATGCAAAGACGTGCACGAATGCTTAATAAAACGTCAAGTTTGAAATCAGGATTGTTTCTATTCTTTCTGATTATGTTGAAGATGTTTATGGCAATGCAGATGAGAAGCAGGATTATAATCGCCTTTGGCCACATATCCGGCTTTAGCGTGTATGGATTGCGTGCTGTTCTGTCCGGAATTGGTGCCTCAAGAACGTTGAAAAAGTAGGCGTAGAGTAAACCTAGCCATAATAGAACGTTGCAAATTAATTCAAACACTTGAATTTCTCTCCTTAAATAAAATTAAGGAGTCAGAAGCATTTATGTTATTTCCGACTCCAAAATTGTAATCTTATTTCGCGTAATAATCTTTCTTCATAACGCCTTCGGCCTTGAGATAATCGCTAAGGAGCTGATAATCTTTCTCGCAGTCTGCCGCGTATTCTTCAGGGCCAGCGAAGCCGGGTCTTTCATCATAGCAACCTTGTACCAAAAATTCTTGCCATGATGGATCTTTTGAAGCCTGTTCAACAGCGGCCGCAAGTGCATCGATAGCCTCTTTCGGTGTGCCTTTCTTTGCAAAAATACCACGTGCGGGGCCGAGTACTGAATTAATTCCAAGCTCTACGGAGCATTCTACGTCAGGATAACGTTTCATTCTGTTTTCAGCAAGCGTAAGCAAAGGAACTATGTCGCCAGCTTCGATTAAGCCCGCTATCTCGTCCGTACCTGTTACCATGATGTCAATATGACCGCCGACGAGAGCTGAATTCATCTCTGATCCTGAAGGATACGAAACATCAAGAATATCCAATCCTTCGAGAGCCTGCTTCAGTGATGCGCCGTCAAGTCCAGTGCTTGTAAGCATTCCGACGCTGACTTCAAACGGGTGCTCTTTTACAAATTCTCTCATTTCGGAGAAAGAATTGTATCCTTTTGTCTCCATTGCTTTCTTAGATGCTGTAATTACGTTGATTGCGTGAACAAGGCGTGCTACAGGGATAAACTCCTCTTTGAAATTCATTGAAGTTGTACCCTGAATATCCTGCATGAAAAGGCTCTGTGTGCCAAGCATGAACGTGTAACCGTCTGCGGGCTGTTTGTAAACGTACTCAATCGCTGTAACGCCGTTGCCGCCTGTAACGTTGACAACTTCGACTTCCTGTCCGAGAACATTTTTGAGTAAATTTGCCATCGGACGAAGCGTCGAATCAGCACCACCACCGACTCCCCACGGACATACGATACTAATTTTGCGCTCGAACTTAAATTCAGCCGAGGCCGCAACCGCGCCGCATACAATGAGCGACACCGCAAGAAGCATACAAACAAGTTTCTTCATTAAAAAATACCTCCATGAAAATTTTTGAAAAACTGAATTATCGTGAATTTTAGCATTAAGAATTGTGAAAGAAAATACTTAATTTTACATATTTAATAAAAAAATTTATCTGTTCCCCTTCGCGCGGTTGTGAGTTTTGCAAAGCATTTGACAGTTTTGTAAATTGCTCGCGCCGCCCTTGCTCCATGCTGTAACGTGGTCGGCCTCCATTTCTTCGTATTTCCAGATTCGTTGGGCGTTGTTGCCCTTTCCAGCCGCGCATAACGGGCAATTTGATTTACCAGATATTTTTGCGTCGTTAGTTTGTTTGGTGTATGCTGATTTTTTTGTTGAGTTTTCAAAAAATCGGATAGCAAGTAGCTTTGTATCTTTACAACCGCCAAGGACGTATTCAAAAATACCCTTTTTATTTTCTACAGCTTCGTCGGCGTACAATTCATTTACTTTTTTGGATACTTCGATTGGATCGTAAGGTCTGCCGTGATATTTTTCAAAAAGCTCTCCCCATGCAAGACCGCACATTTCTCTATGAGATTCTTTGAAGACAGACATTATCCAATCTATAACGCTTGTAAAATAATTTAGTAATTCGTTGATATTGTCATCGTATCTATGTTTGCTCATGTAAGCGTCAATGACCGTATCATCAGTGCTTCTGGCTACCCATTCGAGAGCCACACGCAAAATTTCTTGCCTGTTTACTTCACCCTTTATATACGCTTTCCATTTTTGTAAATTTGAATTTTGACTGTTGCTAAATTCCGCTCTTGCCATCGTAACGAAAGGCCCGGAGTAGACAGCGTTTGAGATTTCCTGATGATTTAGTTTTATCCCGTAAATATTGATTGTCTTATACCAATTTTTTATTTCGCTCTCTTCGCCCTCACAAATGTAAATTGTTAAAGTTGTATCTTCGATTTTCTTTCTTAAATCTTCGGGCATTGATGAGAAATAACAAGCGCTTACATGCTCGATTACTAAGCCAAATTTATCTGTGAGAAAGCGTCCGAGACTCGTTACACGTTGTTGACCGTCAAGAATTTCGTATCTGTCCTCGCCTACTTTGTTGAAATATAGCAATCCCAACGGATAGCCGCTTAATACAGATTGTATAACAGCCTCTTCCAATTTTGCATCTTTGTAAAGATAATTTCGCTGATACTCTGGCTGTATCGTCAATTTGCCTGACCAACCGAACAACCCCTTGCCTTCGTACTCGCTATATACAAAGCCCTCGCAAATTTCTTTCACCGTGATGTCCGTTCGCAATGTCGTCTTCATGCTCGCGCCTCGTCCTTTCAAATTTTTAATTTCAAAATCGTCTTCGTAAAATCATATCATAGCTGAAAAATTTTTAATTTTTTGTAGTGACCAAAGTAGTGACCAAAATATATTTTCTGCCGCCGAAATTTGATTTTTAATTTCTAAATTGGAATGTCGAAATTATACTACAAATTTTTTGATTTTTGTATCTTCACTTCTTCCTCCTGATTAAAATTCTAAAGTACGGCGTGATTTTTTTACCTTCAAGTGTATATTGCAAATCTTTTTCATCATTGCCCTTGCGGAATTTGACAATTCCAAACTGTTCAGGGCAATATTTATCAAGAAATGTAACTGGCACGCCCATAACGCCGTCGTAATCGCCAGGTATAGCGTCTGTATACGGGACTTCTATAGCGTCATAATTATCGTATTTTTGATAACCATGCTCACGAATTTCTTTGTGTTTGCTGAAGCGTAGATTGTCCGCTAAAGTCATTAATCGCAATGGTTGATGGCGGCGGCCGTGTTCAAGATTGGTGAGCCACAAGCTGTTATTTGTAGATATAATTCTCTTGCCGTCTTCGATCCTTGCCTCTGTACCGTAAAGTTCGTAATCATCGGGAACTAAGAAACCTGAAATATATCTTCCCATGCCATTACCCAACCAAATTTTATTTTGCATTATTAAAGGGAAAACTTCTTTGTATGTAATGCAATTTATGTTGCCCATGATTAAAAATTTCTTGTCTGCTTCAACGATCCACGCCAAAAATTCGCGGAATAAACTAAACGGCGGATTGGTGATTATAATGTCAGCTTCGTTGCGCAATTTTTTGACTTCTTTGCTCCTGAAATCGCCATCACCATCGAGATATTCAAAATCAATGTTCTTAATATCTATTCTGCCTGTTGTATTTCCACGTTCGAGAATAAAAACTTTTCCATGTGAATTAGTTTTAGATTCGTCAAATTTTGGATTTTCGGACTCAAATAAAGAAAGTTGGCGATAGACATATTTTTTACTGTCAGCAGCGTAACTTGTCGAGATTAGTTTTTTTAATCCAAAATGCTCAAAATTTTGTGCAAAGAATAATGTAAAATTGCTCCATTCGGGGTCATCGCATGGTAATAAAATCGTCTTATCCCTGAATACGTCAGGGTTGTATTCAAGATACGCATTAATTTCTTTTTGTATATCATGGTATCTTGTATAAAATTCGTCATTCTTGGCATTTTTAGCAATTTTCATTTTGTCATTTTCTCTTGCCAATTAAATCGCCGCCTTTCAAATTAGTATCGAGAAGTCAGGATTGTAAAATTTGATGTTAAGCTATCATCTTGTCATAGAGGGCGTTTATAGCCTTGTTGTATTCGCCTTCGTCAATTCCAACGATTATATTTAACTCGTCGGAGCCTTGATCAATCATGCGAATATTGATGCCTGCTTTAGCGAGAGCGTCAAAAACTTTTGCGGCCATACCCTTAACGCTTACCATGCCTTCGCCGACGATAGCGACGACAGCAAGATTTTTTTCAATAGTTATGAAGTCAGGGTCAAGCTCGGTTTTGATTTCACGTAATACAATTTCGCGTTTTTGGTCAAAAAGTTCACTGCTAACGACCACGGATATAGTGTCAATGCCGGTCGGGCAATGTTCAAACGGGATCCCATTGCGCGCGAATATATACAACAATTTTGCGCCAAAACCTGTTTCGCCGTTCATCATGGATTTTTCGATTCTGATGCTGCTGAAGCCCTTACGCCCGGCAATGCCTGTAACAGCTCGCTTTTCAATGTCTTTCGGCAATGTAGCAGCGATTAACGTACCATTATCGCCCGGCTTGTTGGTGTTGCGAATATTAATTGGTATTCCGGCCTTGCGAACTGGAAAAACTGCGTCCTCATGAAGAACACTTGCGCCCATGTAGCTAAGCTCGCGAAGCTCTGTGTAAGTGATGTAGTCAATGACTTTTGGATTTTGTACGATTCGAGGGTCTGCGCTCAACATTCCTGAGACGTCCGTCCAGTTTTCATAAAGATCCGCTTCAACAGACCGCGCAATTATTGAGCCAGTTACGTCCGAACCACCGCGCGAGAAAGTTTTGATTTTACCGTCAGGCATTGCACCATAAAATCCAGGGATTACGGCATATTCAAGAGATTTTAATTTTTCCCCTGCAGTTTTGAAAGTTGTATTTTCGTCTAGGAGTCCTTTCTCATTAAAGAAAATTATCTCGGCAGCGTCAACGAACGGCCAACCCAAGAATTTTGCAATGATTTTTGAATTTATGTATTCGCCGCGACTTGCAGGATAGTCAGGCGTTGTCCCCGACTGAAGTTTTGTTTTAATCTCCGCGATTTCTGAATCAATATCAAAATCCACGTTCAACGCTTTTATAATTTCGGAGTAACGTTCAGAAATTTTGGTAAGAGTTGCGGAAAAATCTTCACCGTTTTTAGCTTGCGAATGGCACTTGTAAAGCAGATCGGTGATTTTTATGTCATCACTAAATCTTTTGCCCGGTGCGGACGCAACTACAAATTTTCGTGCCGAATTGGATTTTATAATCTCAGCGACCTTTTTAATTTGAGAAGCGTCAGCCAGTGAAGTTCCACCGAATTTTGCTGTGATTAAGTTATTCAAGTTGTATCAGTCCCGTGAATTAAATTTGTATACGACAGCGGCATGAACCGCCGAAGCTATTATTGCGGATTCAGGCACAGGAAGGAATTTATCGCTATGCAATGGATATTCGCAACCTGCGCCAATGTGATAGAAATTTCCAGTTTTTGCCATAATGTAATATCCAAAATCCTCGCTTATGAATAACGGTTTCTCTATGACATCAACACGGTCAGAGCCTAGAACTTCACACGCTGTATTCTCAACAAGCAAAGTTAATTTGTCATTATCATTTACAACTCCAGGTGTGTTTAATTGGAAATGACATTCACATTTTGCACCAAAAGATTCGGAAATTTTTGTTGCAATTTCTTCAAATTCTTTGCACATTCGGGCGCGTTCATCTGTTCCAAAAGTTCGCATTATACCCCTAAATTCTGCGCGTCCGGCCAAAATATTGCCCATTGTACCAGCGTTGAAAATACCAACAGTTGCAACATGGCCGGGTTTGTTCATTTTCAAAATTTCCGTGATTATATGCGCAGAAACTTCGATAGCATCTATACCCTTGTCGCGTTGCGCACCGTGAGCAGACTTACCAATAATTACAACTCTGAACATTGCCGAAGCCGCATAAAAATTTCCATACTTTACCCCAATATGACCGCCGGGCAAAGCTGGATCAACGTGCGCACCGAATACAGCCTCTATGCCATTCAAACAACCGGCTTTTATCATTCTATCTGCTCCGCCGTCTCCCTCTTCGTCAGGTTGGAATAAAAATGTAACAGAGCCGTGTAAATCGTTTTGATGAGCCTGTAAAAGCGTTGCCGCGCCTAATATTCCTGTCATATGAACATCATGGCCGCAAGCGTGCATACAACCTGGATTTTGAGAGGCGAAAGACGCGCCTGTAGCTTCGTTAATCGGGAGCGCGTCTATGTCTGTGCGAAGAGCTGAATTTTTTCCGGGCAATTTTCCATCTATACGAGCTATTATCCCGGTATCCAAAACTCTGCGATGAGTTACACCAATTTCATCGAGGTATTTTTCAATAAATTCAGCCGTCTTAAATTCGTGATCGCCAAGCTCAGGAGTCTTGTGAAGTGTCTCGCGAACTGAGTTTAGCTTCTGTGCAAGTTTTTGAGCTTCACTTAGAAAATCAATTTCCATTTACAATTTCCTTAATGAAGTTTCGAGGGCTGTTTTCAAAGTTGTATTTGCGTCCTTATCCTTGATAATTCGCGCGGGACAGCCTGCTACGACTTTACCTGGCGGAACATCTTCAATTACAACTGCTCCGGCGGCAACAACGGAATTTTCACCAATGTGAACGCCTTCAATTACAACCGCGTTAGCTCCGATTAAAACGTTATCTTCGACTATGACAGGCTTCGCGCTAGCTGGCTCAATAACTCCTGCAAGCACAGCTCCCGCACCAACATGGCAATTTTTACCAACTGTAGCACGCCCTCCGAGTACCGCGCCCATGTCAATCATTGTGCCATCACCGATTACAGCGCCTATATTTATAATCGCGCCCATCATGATTACAGCGTTTTTGCCAATTACAACATTATCGCGGATTATTGCGCCGGGCTCAATTCTTGCCTGAATATTTTTGAGGTCAAGCAAAGGAATTGCGCTATTACGCGAAGAATTTTCGATTACAATTTCATCAATTTTGGATCTATTAGCGGCTACAATCTGTTCGAGCTCGTTCCAGTCGCCAAAAACGATTTTATCGCGTTCACCAAAAATTTTTGCGCTTGTACCAGAAAAATCTATCGGCTCTTTCTCACGCAAATAAATTTTCACTGGAGTAACTTTCTTAGCGTCCGCGATAAACTTAATAATCTCTTGCGCTTCCATGGTTTACGCCTCGTTAAGAAAATCTTTCATTGTGTACAATCCCGCGCTTTTATCCAAAAGCCATTTTACCGCCGCAAGCGCACCTCTTGCAAACAACGCGCGATTTTTAGCATCATGCTTCAAAGTTATAGTCTCCAAGCCGTTTGAGAAAATTATCTCGTGTGTACCAACTTCAGAACCATAGCGCAATGAATGAATACCAATTTCGTTCGCAGGGCGTTTGCCGTTCTCGTGGCGACCTACGTTGAAAACTAAATCGGGCTTTGCTTCTTTGATTCTTTGTGCCAACATCAATGCTGTACCGCTCGGAACGTCAAGTTTTTGGTTATGATGAGTTTCGATTAATTCGATATCGCAGTCGCCAAAGACCTTCGCAACTCGTTCAGCGACATCGGCGAGCAATGCAACACCAATCGACATATTAGGCGAAAAGAAAACTGGAATTTGTTTTGCGGCCTCGTGAATCATTTTGATTTCGTCTTCAGTGTGGCCTGTTGACGCAATTAACACGGGCAAATTCCTTTTTTTACAATATTCCAATAATCCATTTACAGCTTTGTGGTTGGAAAAATCTACGACACAATCAGCCGAGCCGCTGAAATCATTAAGATTTTTATAGCAGCCATGCGAATTTTCAAGCGTTATATCAACGCGAGCAGCTATGTTGTCTTCACCGGCCATTTCGGCAATCATATGCCCCATTTTGCCGTTTGCACCGTTAATTACAATTTGCATTATAACAATCCCTGCTCTTTCATAATCGCTTCGAGCTTGTGCCAGTGCGCTTCTTCCATCGGAACAAGAGGCAGACGCAAATAATTTTCACAAAATCCCATTGCCGCCATAGCCGCTTTAACTGGAATTGGATTAACTTCGCAGAATAAAGCATTAATTAGCGGTAACATCTCGCATTGCAACGCCGCAGCGCCTTTAACATCACCGGCAAAAAATCTGTCGCAAATTTCCACTGTCTTTTTCGGTGCCGGGTTTGACAAAACCGAGATAACACCCTTGCCTCCCATTGAAAGAATCGGCACAATCTGATCATCATTGCCGGAGTAAATATCCAACTTGTCGCCAACTAATTGCGCAGTTTGTACAATCTTGGATATATTGCCGTTCGCTTCTTTTATTCCGGAGATCATAGGGTGGTCAGCGAGTTTAGCGTATGTTTCCGGCTCAATGTTCACGCCAGTTCTTGAAGGAACGTTGTAGAGAATTAGCGGCTTTGTTGACGCATCAGCGATTGCTGTATACATTTTTACAAGTCCGTTTTGCGTTGCTTTGTTGTAATATGGAGTTACAGCCAAAATTCCGTCCGCGCCAGCATCACAAGCGAACTTCGTCAAATAGATCGCGTGTGCTGTATCGTTTGAACCTGTTGACGCTACGACCGGGCAACGTCCTGCAACTCTCTTGACGGAAAACTCAATGACTTTCTCATGTTCCGGGTCGGTGAGCGTCGAGCCTTCGCCTGTCGTTCCTGCAATTACAAGCGCGTTGATGCCTTGCTCAAGTTGCCAATCGAGTAATTTTGCGAGTGAATCGTAATCGATTCCGTTTGCGTTCATCGGCGTGATTAAAGCCGTGGCCGCACCTTTGAAAATTTTGCTTGATGCCATAAAAAAAACTCCTTTACTAAAAATTTTCATAAATAAAAAACCGCCCAGCGAATGAGCGGCTTCTTAATCTATGCAATATCAATATATATATTTATGTCCGTCATTCACTAAGGCAAAAATATATACTCACGTTTTATTTTTCGTGACGACAGGCAAGGAGACATAAAAAATTTTTTCGTTGATTCCATTTTTAACATTTCTTTACGCTCCTCTCAAAATTTTTCTAATATTCTTTAATATCGCAAGTGAAATAATAAACGCCAAATTGGAATATGTCAATGACTTTTTTACGAGACAAACTCGCGCCCGAAGTTCGGGTGGGTGGGTGGGAAGAACGAGGGCGCGATAAAACTTACAAATTTATATTAGGGATTCCTGCGAAGCCTTTAGCTAAATCTTCGTCGCTCGGTATGTAGTCCGTCATTACATGGTCGTTATATTTTTCATACGCTACCATGTCGAAATATCCCGTGCCTGTAAGTCCGAAGATTATTGTCTTTTCTTCGCCGGTCTCTTTGCACTTTAATGCCTCGTCAATCGCAACTCGGATCGCGTGTGAACTTTCCGGCGCCGGCAAAATTCCCTCGACGCGTGCAAACTGTTCCGCCGCTTCAAAGACACTCGTCTGTTCAACTGAACGCGCTTTCATGAATCCGTCGTGATAAAGTTGCGACAAAATGCTGCTCATTCCGTGATAACGAAGTCCTCCGGCGTGGTTAGCTGACGGAATAAAATCATGACCAAGCGTATACATTTTAGCCATCGGGCAGACTTTGCCAGTGTCGCAGAAGTCGTAAGCAAATTTTCCGCGCGTTAAGCTCGGACAGCTCGCCGGCTCTACCGCAATAATTTCATAATCTGCTTCGCCGCGCAATTTTTCTCCCATGAACGGCGAAATTAATCCGCCTAAGTTCGAGCCGCCTCCCGCGCAGCCGATTATAATGTCAGGTTTGATTCCGTACTTTTCGCAAGCCGCTTTCGTTTCAAGTCCAATTATAGACTGATGAAGCAAAACTTGATTCAACACGCTACCAAGAACATAGCGATAGCCTTCTGTTGACGCGGCGACTTCGACAGCTTCAGAAATTGCACAGCCTAATGAGCCCGTCGTGTTCGGGTGCTCGGCGTTAATTTTGCGTCCGATTTCAGTTTCCATTGACGGCGAAGGCGTTACGCTTGCTCCATACGTCCTCATGACTTCGCGTCTAAAAGGCTTCTGTTCGTAAGAAACTTTCACCATGTAAACTTTGCAGCCGAGTTTGAAGAACGAGCACGCCATAGCCAACGCTGTTCCCCATTGTCCAGCGCCTGTTTCAGTCGTTACACCTTTGAGGCCCTGCTTCTTTGCATAATAAGCCTGAGCGATTGCGGAGTTTAATTTGTGAGAGCCGGAAGTATTGTTGCCCTCGAATTTATAAAAAATATGCGCGGGCGTTCCGAGTGCTTCTTCAAGAAAGACCGCGTGAGTAAGTGGCGAAGGACGATACATTTTATAAAAGTTTAAAATTTCGTCAGGGATTTTTATATATGCGGTGTCATCGTCGAGTTCTTGCTTAATAAGTTCGTCGCAGAAAATCGGGCGCATGTCCTCAAACGTCATCGGTTTTAGCGTCCCGGGGTGAATCAGCGGCGCGGGCTTTGTCTTCATGTCAGCACGGACGTTGTACCACGAGGAAGGAATTTCTTTTTCATCAAGATAAATTTTATATGGAACATCGAATTTGCTCATGATAAATTTCTCTCCTTAATCTAAATTTTTAACTCGCCTATTATAAATCAGAGAAAATTTTTTCAAGCTCGCATTTTTGAAACATGATTTTAATTTCTGTTCTTTTCCGCAAAAACATTGCGATAAAAACTCTTTTCCCTTCGTAAAATTAAAACACAAAAATTAATTCAGGAAGGAGAAATTTTTATGTCAAAGGACGAATCAAAGAACAAGCGCACGTTTCTGGCAATTTTATCAATTTTGCTTTCATTTGCGGTTGGAGTCATGGCGTCGTCATACTACGTGCAAGTTTCACAAACATATACGTCAAGCTTTAGAGTCGCAAAAATTGGTTATTACGATGGAGATAAGTATATAATCGGAGACTTTGAAATTGAATTTGGTGGCAATCCTCACGATAACGAGCCGATCTTAGACGGACAAACAATCGATTTAGGAACTTTTATACAAGATAAAGGAACTCTTGACGCGTTTGTGTTTATAAAAATTGATGATATACCTTCATGTTTTCAAATTAACGGCCCAGATTCAGCCAATTGGAAAAAAGTAGATGACTACCATTTTGTCTACTACTACTATAATAAAAATTTAGTAGAAAATTGCTCGAGGTTACCTAAAAATGAAAAAGTAAATTTTATTAACAATGTTACTTTTGAAGCATCTACACTCCAAGCAGGGAAAAATTACAAACTTGAAGTTAAAATGACGGCATACGCAATTCAGGCTTACGGGTTAGAAGATAAGACAGCCAAAGATATTTGGGAAACATGTATAAATAAAGATTAATCTTAGAGTGAAGAATCGAAAAATTATTTTAAAAATCGTCTTTGTGAAATTCGATGACGGCAAATAAAATTTGAGATTTTTGTAGTGACCAAAGTAGTGACCAAAACCCCGTCCTTCTGTTATAATTTTTGAAAATTTATTCGGAAGGACTTTTTTACATGTATATTATATCTCGAAAAGTAAAAAATTCTACATATGTATATCTCGCAGAGAGTTATCGCGATGAAAGGGGACACCCCAAAAACAAAAGGCATTATCTAGGAAAGCTCGACAAAGACGGCTCTATAATAACTTCAAAAAAGAAAATCCATGCCCAGCTCGTGGAAATAAAAACTATAACAAAAAAATTTGCGCTAAAATATCCCCCAAAAAAACAGAAAGGACAAGTGAAAAATTTGAGTCTCGAATTATTCAACGACCGAACACGAAAAAAAGAAAAATTTGTTCCGATTAAAGAAGGACAAGTGAGTTTTTATTCTTGTGGGCCGACCGTTTACGATTTTTTTCATATTGGAAATGCAAGACCGTTCATCGTCTTTGACGTTTTAAGACGTTGGCTCGAACATGAGGGCTATAAAGTCAAGTTTGTTCAAAATTTTACGGACATTGACGACAAAATGATAAAACGCGCGAACAAAGAAAAAATTACAGTCGCCGAACTCGCTGAAAGATTTATCGCCGAATACAACAAAGACGCTGACGCACTAGGAATTAGAAAGCCTGACGTCGCACCGCGCGCAACTGAACACATTAACGAAATCATTCAGACAATCGAAAAAATTATCGCGAATGGCCACGCTTATGTTTCTGACGGCGATGTCTATTTCGATATTAAGAGTTGGCCGAATTACGGTTCACTTTGCAAACAAAATCTTGAAGACCTCGAAGCCGGCGCGCGAATTGAACCCGGCGAAAAGAAAAAAGACCCTCTTGATTTCGCTTTATGGAAAGCAGAGAAGCCCGGCGAACCGTCTTGGGAAAGTCCTTGGGGCAAAGGCCGACCGGGCTGGCATATCGAATGCTCGGCGATGTCATCGAAGTATCTTGGCGAAAACATTGATATTCATTCCGGCGGAGTCGATTTAATGTTCCCGCACCACGAGAACGAAGCCGCACAGAGCGAAGCCGCGTCAGGCAATGGCAAGCCATTTGTAAATTATTGGCTGCACAACGGATTTTTATTAATCGACAGCGAGAAAATGTCAAAATCTCTCGGAAACTTCATGACCGCCCGCGCTGCGATTGAAAAATATCCGCCCTTGGCCTTACGTTTCTTCATGTTGAGCGCGCATTATCGAAGCCCGATTAATTTCAGCACCGAAGGACTTGAGCAAGCTGTAGCCGGTGTCGCACGTTTACGAAACTGCAAGAGCGATTTAGATTTCGCCGCAAAAACTCGACAGGACGATAACGCTGACTTTGATATTAATAAGTATGAAGGAGAGCTTAAAGAACTTGATAAAAAATTTTCTGACGCTATGAACGACGATTTCAACACTGCCGCAGCAATGGGAATTTTATTTGATGTCGTTCACTTGATTAACACGTCGTTGAAAGAAAATGAAAAACTTCCGGGCGAGTTCTTCACGGTGTCAAAGAAAGCTCTTGATGACTATGATGAAATTTTGGGCGTGATTGGCAAAGACGACGCAGAAGGCGAACATGACGACGAAGCCGAAGAAATTGAAAATTTAATTAAAGAACGCGCAGAAGCTCGAAAAAATAAAAATTTTGCACGTTCTGACGAAATCAGAGATTTATTAAAGGCTCGCGGAATTGTTCTCGAAGACACTCCGCAGGGCACGAAATGGAAGAGAGAATTATAAATGAGTAACAAGAATCAATTTTCATTATTATTAACGCGTCGTTTCATGCCGCTGTTCCTGACGCAATTTTTAGGAGCATTCAACGATAATTTTTTCAAGAGCGCGTTAATGATGTTAATCACGTATCGACTCGGGGACGCGGCGGGAGTCGACTCGCGAATCTTAGTTAATGCCGCCGCGGGAGTTTTCATTGCTCCGTTTTTTATTTTTGCGGCTCCTGCTAGCGATTTAGCCGACAGATTAGACCGTTCTGTTTTAATGCGATGGGTAAAATTTGCTGAAATCGTCGTGATGAGCGGCGCGGCTCTCGGCTTTTATGTCAATAACGTATGGCTCTTAATGGCAGTTCTGTTCTTAATGGGAGCGCAATCGGCTTTTTTCAGCCCAGCGAAGTACAGCATTTTGCCGCAACACTTGAACGAAGACGAATTAATCGCGGGTAACGGACTTATACAAATGGGGACATACTTGGCGATCTTAACCGGAACAATCGCGGGCGGTCTGATGATTTTGCGCGAGAACGGAATTTTCTGGGTCGGCGGTTTAGCTGTTAGTATAGCGGCAGCCGGTTGGCTCAGTAGTATGTTAATCCCGCCTACAAAGCCGATAGATGAAAATCGAAAAATATCTTTTAATCTTGTCGGACGAACTTTAGAAATGTTCCGTGATGTCGTCCCGATGAAAAAAGTTTTTGGCGCAATGCTTGCGATTTCGTGGTTCTGGCTCGTGGGCGCGACGTTCTTAGCACAGTTCCCGACGTATTCAAGATTAATTCTTGGAACTGACGAGAGCGTAGCAACGGCCTTCCTTGCGATTTTCTCTTGTGGAATTGGTTTAGGCTCAATGGCCTGCAACGCGATATTAAAGAGCGAAGTTACGACAAAATATGTTCCCGCGGCTGCTTATGGAATCGCAGTAGCGAGCGTTTTATTGTGGTTCGTGAGCGATCGTCCGCCTGTTGCGCCCGGAACGATTGAGATCGGAGCTGTAGAATTTTTTTCGCGACCTGAAAATTTCATGATTACGTTTTGTTTGTTCGCTATAGCGTTTTGCGGCGGCCTTTATATTGTGCCACTTTATGCCGTAATGCAGAGCAAAGCTCCCGAAGAAAAAGTTTCCGGTGTCATCGCTTGTTCAAATATCACGGACTCGATTTTTATGGCAGTGGCGGCACTTGGCGCAGGAGTTTTGATTTCCTGGGGTGTTAGTATCCCGCAAATATTTTTAACGATGGGCCCGAGCACGTTCATAGTGGGCTTGCTCGTGAGTGCCTTAAAATAATTAACGAAGGGAGCTGATGACATGAAAAAATTTTTGCTTACGTTGTTATTCGTAATGTTGCTAGTTTCAAATTCATATGCCGCAACAAGTGAAGATGTTTACGTCCGTCAAGATGTTTTTGAAATTGAGAATAAATATATTCATTCAACATTAGAAAAAATTTTGACTAAGCTGGACGAGCAGGAAAAAACTATGACAACTTTAGTAAATACGGTTGCTGTTTTGTCCGAGCGAGTGGAGGGCATAAATATTTCGCTGTCAAATCGCATAGACGGAGTATATGAAGCGTTATCGAATCGTATAGAAGGAGTCAATGGATCATTAACCAACCGAATTAACGGAATTAACGAGGCATTATCTGCTAAAATTAACTCTATCGACAAAAGGACTTCTGATACACATACTTTTTTATATTATCTCTTGGTGATATTCGGAGCGATTTTGCTCATGCCTTTTGTGAATAAACTTTGGGAATTAAGCAAAGAAATAAAAACTCCCTCGGTTACTCTTGATGACGTTCGCAAATTAATCGAAGACAGCATAGAAAAAAATAACGCTAAACTTTTATCTCAACTCCGAGCATAAAAAATGAGGAGCCGGATTAATTCCTGCCTCCTCACTCCTAATTCCTAATTAATTTTATTTGCTTGCCATGATGAAATATGTAGACCCTTCGCGCTCAATCATTAACACGATCGATTCATCATTACCGATAGCTTTCTTGATGTCTTCGGGAGTTTTAACTTCCTGACCGTTGACTTCGATTAATAAATCACCTTCGCGAATTTCACCGTCAGCACTTGCCTTTGAATCTCTTGCAAGTTCCGTTATCACAAGCCCTTCGCTGTTCGAGTCGATTCTATAAGCGCGTCTCAAAGTGTCGTTAATCGCTTCGACTTTGCTAATTCCAAAATCTTTAAGAGCGTCGCTTCCGGTTGCGTTAGATTTTGATTCGGTTGTCGCGCTTGGCCTTCCGTCAGCAGAATTAGCGCGTTCAGCGAGTTTAACGTTAAAATTCATTTTCTTGCCCTTGCGAACAACTCCGATTTTTGCAATCGTGCCGGGCGCGAGAGTTCTGACTTTCTGAACAAAATCATTTGAATCTTTGATTTTCTCTCCGTTTAACTCTACGATGACATCGCCGCGCTTGAGGCCCGCTTTGTCGGCCGGGTCGCCTTTGAAAACGTCATTGACCATTGCGCCGTTTGTGCCTTCGACTTTGTAGGCCTTCGCCATTTCAGCTGTGATGTTGCGGACTGATACGCCGAGCCAGCCGCGTTTAACATGACCGAAAGATTCTAAATCGCCCATGATTTCTTTAGCTTTGTTGACAGGGATAGCGAAGCCCAAACCCTGAGCATAAGGCACGATAGCGGTATTAATTCCAATGACTTTACCTTCCATGTTTAGCAACGGCCCGCCGGAGTTGCCGGGATTGATTGCCGCGTCAGTCTGAAGAAAATCATCAAAATTTACGTCCTGCGCATGAATGCTTCTGTTCTTCGCGCTGATTACTCCGGCTGTAACGGAATGTTCAAAGCCGTAAGGATTGCCGATTGCCACGACCCATTCGCCGACTTCAAGAGCGTCAGAGTCGCCAAGCTCAAGCACAGGGAGTTTTTCATCAGGTTCGATTTTAATTAATGCTAAGTCATACGCGGGGTCATTGCCCTTGATTGTCGCGGGATAAGTTTTCTTGCTGCCGTCTGAAAGCAAAACCGAAACCGTGATTTTGTCAACGCCGTCAACGACGTGATTATTTGTGAGAATCAAACCCTCTCTTGAAACTATGAAGCCGGAGCCTCTGCCCTTCATAGGCACGGAGCGCGTGAACTCTTTGAACGAATCACCGAAGAATCTTTTGAAAATCGGATCGTCATCAAACGGGAACGGCGAGAATGATCGCTTTTCTGTTTTCTCAACGTCAATATTGACAACTGCGACCGAAGCATTCTTGACTATAGGGACGATGGGATTGTTGCCGCCGAACGAGGAAATGGCCGCGAAAGCTCCTCCCGAGATTGAAAGAATTAATGCAAGCGCGATTGAACACGCTAAAAATTTTTTGCTGATACTCATAAAAAAATACCTCCATGAAAATTTTTTAACACGGGGTATTTTAATCTTGAATTATGAAAAGGTCATGAATTATTCTACTGAACGAATTTTATTTTTTAACCTATATAAACCATACGCAAGCCACGCAATTTCAAACGGAAGCAAAATAGCTAATGTTTTATAATTCCATTCGTTCGCAATTCGCCAGACTAAGCTATGATTGTCTCGTAGAATGTCAACGAACAAACGCATTAATGAATACGAAATCAAAGCTAACGGCGCGATTATTGAATCTGAATCCGTGAGCTTGCGTTTTTTGCTAATTTTTCTCTCAATGCCCAGCAACATTAACAATATAATTAACGCCGTTATAGAGTAATAAATCTGTACCGGGTGTCGAAAGAGTCCGGCGCGGTCAAAAGGAAAATGAACGCCTGTAAAAAATTCTGTCGGAAGTCCGAGGCAGCAGCCATTAAAGAAACAGCCCCAGCGGCCAATAACTATTGAAAGCATAGCGGGCGGAGCGGCAGCTTCACATAATTTCAAGAATGAAATTTTTTTATTGAAGACTGACAACAGAAAAGCAGAGATAAAAGCTCCGAGTATCGCGCCAGCTTCGTGGAGGCCTCCGCGATTGAACTCAAGAAATAACGACGGGTCATTAAAATACATTCGCCAATTTTGAAAATATTCCGGCGCTCGCGCTCCGAACAACATAAATAAAAAAGACACGCTCATGATTTTTCGTGCTGTGTCTTCGTCAATTCCGTAGAGTTCGAGCCGATTAACGACCCAGATTATCGCGAGCGACAAAGCGATAAACCAGACTACGCTGTAAGTATCAACTCTGAAGCCCGCGAGCATCTCAAATAATGTCGGAAACATTAAAAATTATTTTTTGTAAACCAGCGGAATTAAAAATCCTTCGGCGACTTCGTCGGCCATTGCTTTGCCTTCGAGAATCTCAAGCAGCTTCAACGCGAAAAACGGAGTTACGGCCGGGCCCTTAGCGGTCGTGATGTTTCCGTCAGTCTCTACGATGTTCTTGCCGATCACCGCGCCGGTTAAATGAGATTCGAGGCCGGGATAGCACACCGCAGTTTTTCCAGCAAGAACCCCAGCTTTACCAAGTGCCGCAGGCGCTGCGCAGATTGCCGCGATTAATTTGTTCTCGGCGTGATATTTCTTGATGAGTTCCTGAAGTCCTTCGTGGTCTTTGATAGCGAGCGTTCCGCCCGGCAACACGAGCATATCGAATTTTTCATTTTTGACTGCGTCGAACATTGCATCGGCACGAACAGAGATTTTATTTTTGCTGACGACTTCTTCAGAGTTTGTCAACGACACTGTAGTAGCAACTACGCCGCCGCGTCTTAAAATGTCTACGGTCGTGAGGGCTTCTGTTTCTTCAAAGCCTGTTGTTAAAAATACCGCAACTGTTTTCATTTTTATAAATGCTCCTTTGTAATTTTATGATAGAATATGAAACAAGAAAAAGGGGAAGCGAAGGAAGTTAGCTGAACCCTTATGAAACTAAAAGCCTGAAAAGGCTTCGCCAGAAATTAGCCGGCAAATCTATCCCATAAAAGGAATAAGAGTCTTGCCAACCAATATAGAGCAGCGAACGTGAAACTAAGATCGCGGAGGTAATCACGTCGCTGCTTCTTTTTGTTGGTGCGCTTTCGGCTTTTTTGATTTTTTTTATTTTCTTTAGCCATCTTGCTTACACCGCCTCTCTGCAGGGCGGATCCCCTCACTTTGAAGAGTCCCTGCTCCTCTCTGGGGCTTCCTCTGAAAATTATTATAGCATTCTAAGAAACAAACTCGTTGCCTTCAATAAAATATCGCCACAAAAAATTTTTATATTCTTCTGCATAGTCGATATTAATTCGCGGAGAAGTTTTGATTTTTAACTTGCGCTTGCCGCCGTCAAGAATATAAATTTTTCCCCCGCATAAATCTTCGCCGTTGTCTTCCTTATTAATTCCTAATGCCGCGCATAATTTCCCTGGCCCGCTGCATAAATTTTTTAATTTGTCGGTTTTGCGTCGTCCTTTCATTAAGTCAACGCCGTCCAACGGTTCGAGCGCACGAATCAAAACGGCCTCGGGCATGTTTGGAAGGTTCGCTGTAACGTTGAAACAAAAATACATTCCGTAAATCATATAGACATAAGCGTAGCCGCCCTCACGAAATTGAATTTCTGTTCTCGAAGTTCTTCGATTGTTATACGTGTGGGCGGCTTTGTCCTCCGGGCCTTTGTAGGCTTCTGTCTCAACGATAACGCCAGAAGCTATTCCTTCGTCCGACTCGTGAACAAGAATCTTCCCGAGCAAGTCCCGCGCTATTAAATTCACATCTCTTAAATAAAAATCTCGTTGTAATTTCTTCATCATGTAGAGAATTGTAACACTTGACATAACAATAACGCCATTATAAAATTTTTAGCGTTGTAATAAAAATTATTACAGAAAGGAAAAATTGAAAATGAAAATCGCAGTTGTATGTGCAAATGGCAAGGCAGGAAAATTAATCACCGAAGAAGCCGTTAATCGCGGTCTCGACGTTACGGCGGTCGTAAGAGGCGAAAACAAAACGAAAGCCCCGAAGACTCTCAAAAAAGACATTCTCGAACTTAAAGCCGAAGACTTGAAGGGCTTTGATGTTGTCATTGACGCATTCGGAGCTTGGACTCCCGAAACACTTCCGTTACACAGCGCGTCATTAAAAGTTTTGTGCGACGCTCTCTCGGGAACTGATACAAGATTATTAGTCGTCGGCGGAGCAGGAAGCCTTTACGTTAATCCTGAACACACGATGCAATTATTTCAAACTCCGGACTTTCCTAAAGAGTTTGTCCCTCTCGCAACGGCGCAGAGCAAAGCACTTGATGAACTTCGTAAGCGCGACGATGTTAAATGGACGTTCGTAAGTCCGGCCGGAGATTTTCAGGCTGACGGAGCGCGAACAGGAAAATATATTCTTGCGGGCGAAGAATTGAAATTGAATTCAAAAGGCGAAAGCGTTATCAGCTACGCGGACTACGCGATCGCTATGATCGACGAGGCAACAAAGGGCAATCACATTAAACAAAGAATCAGTTTAGTAAAGGAGTAATTAATCATGAAAAAAATTTTTCTCGCATTATCATTCGCGGCTTTATTAGCGTCAGCTGCAGCAGCAAATTCAATCAGCGTCGGTAACATGAACGTTTATAACTTCGACGACATCAAGCTTCACGCTTATTCAACAGGCGACAACATGAACGATCATTGCTACGTCGTCGAAACTCCCGAAGGACTCGTGTTAATCGAAAGCACAGCTTACAAAGAGAACGTTCAGGCTTTGAGCGATTATATTAAGTCGCTTGACAAACCGTTAGTCGCAGCTCTACTCTCTTATCACCCGAACGGTTATAAATCATATGGCGACGTAAAAATTTATGCGACCGAGAACGCCTTGAAGAGTTGGCAAGAGAACGGCGGCGTCTGGAATTTAACACAAAGTTTCATTCAGGCACTTGGCGATAAAGTTGCTGACGATTTACCTGAATCGGCTGAAATCATCAACGAGGGCGATACTCTCAAACTTGCCGGTGTTGAGTTTAAAATTTTACATTCGTCCGACGGCGAAGACTATGATATAGAAATCCCGGCTATTAATGCGATTTATCGTCATATGATGGGCGCGAAAACTCATAATATTTTGCCGGCAGTGCCTTATATCGAAGCGGAAATTGCTGACCTCAAAAACTATCAGGCCAAGGGCTATACTATGATTTTAACGAGCCATGCCGCTCCCGACGGTCAAAAGGCAGTCGCTGAAAAAATTGAATATCTTGAAAAAGTTCTTGAGCTTGCGAAATCATCAAAAGACAAAGAAGAATTTATCAACGCTGTCAAAGCAGCTTTCCCGGATTATGCCGTCGATGCGTATCTCGAAATGAGCGCGAACGCGTTATTTAATTAGAAGTTAGGAATTAGGAGTGAGGAATGTTTTTCCCTTGCTCCTGTTTTATAATTTGTAAATTAAAAATTAAATTGAAGGAGGTGAAATAAAATTCAAATTTCGAGCCGTTTCACAATCGCTATTCATATACTCACGTGCATAGATTATTTTTATGAAAAATATTTAATTACGAGCGATTTTTTAGCGTCAAGCGTTCAAGTTAATCCGGTCATAATTCGGCAAATAATTTTAAAACTCAAGGCCGCAGGCATGATTAATATCACTCGGGGCCGCGGCGGCATGAAACTCGCAAAATCACTCGAAGAAATTACGCTTTACGATGTTTATAACGCTGTCGACTGCGTGAACGGGAGTTTGTTTCATTTTCATGAGAATCCGAATCCAGATTGCCCGGTCGGAAAAAATATTCATTTCGCTCTAGATGATAGCCTTTCAGAGATTCAAAACGTTTTCGAGAATAAATTGAAAAACATAACCGTGAAAGACATCGCAGAAAAAATTTAATTTTTTATTTTTTTATTGTTAATGTCAGTAAAAATATTCTTGCAATGATAACTTCAAACTAATAAAATTATCTCACCGTACAATTTTTCAAAAATATTCACCAAAATTTTATATGTCAGGAGCGTTTAATAAGATGCAGATTGATATTAACAGCAGACTTATCGCACTCATAGGCACGCCTCTTGGTCAGTCATTCGCAGCTCGTATGCAGAATGCGGCTTATCAGGCGGCAGGTTTTAACATGGTTTATTGTTACTGTGAAGCAGACAGCACTCACTTGAAAGAAATCATCGACGGGATTCGCTACATGCCCACATTCTTAGGCTGCGCAGTTACGAAACCCAACAAAGAAAACGTCATGCAGTATCTTGATGACTTTGATCCTCTTTGCAAAAAAATCGGTTCTTCAAACACCGTCGTTAAGACCGAAGCGGGCAAACTCGTCGGCTACAACACTGACGGCTATGGCGCATTAAGAGACATCAAAGAGCACAACATTCCGATTAAAGACCACGTAATGTTCTCATTCGGTGCTGGCGGCACTGGCCGTTCAGTATGCCTCGAACTCGCTGAAGAAGGCGCAAAGAAAATTTTCATTTCCTCACGTTCAGAAAAATGCGAGACCCTCAGCGAAGAAATTAACAAGTTCTATCCCGGCGTTTGCGTCCCTGTAAGAGCCGCTGACGAAGCCGGAATCAAAAAAGCTCTCGACGAGACCGACGTAATTTTGAATCTCTCCGGCCTCGGCATGAAAGGCAAAGAAGAATATACCTGCGTTGACAAGAGCTTCCTTAACCCGAAACACGTTTGCTTCGATGCTACGTATAACCCGGCCGAAACTCGTTTCTTGAAAGAAGCTAAAGAAGTCGGCTGCACAACGATTAACGGTCTCGGCATGTCGCTGTATCAGGGACTTCGTCAGATTCAGCTCTGGACAGGCGGCAAAGCTGTTCCGCTTGATGTAATGCGCGAAACATTGATGACAATTTTGGCTGAAAAAGCCGCGGCAGAAAAGAAGTAAAAATATAGTGAGGAGTGAGGAATGAGGAATGAGGAGTGATTTTATTTCAACTCCTAACTTAAATGTAGAAGGGAGTAAAACATAATGGCACGTAAATTTTCACTCGCGTATCTCACAATCCCGGGCGTAAATCCCATGGATCAAATTAAAATCGCTAAAGAAGCTGGCTATGACTTCGTGAGCCTTCGCACAATCCCAATGCACCTTCCCGGCGAACCTGAGTTCCTTCCGCAGAAAGACCCAGAACTCTTCGACGCGATTAAAAAAGCTCTCAAAGAATACGATATGCCCCTCATGGACATCGAGCTTGCAAGAATTCGCAAAGACCTTGACATCAACGAATACAAACCCGCCTTTGAAGCAGCCGCGAAACTTGGCGCTACTGACGTCCTCGGAAGCGTTTGGACACGCGACCGCGCTTGGTACACTGATACAGCCGGGAAAGTTGCAGACATGGCCAAAGAGTTCGGCTTAAAGTTCAATATTGAGTTCTTACCGTGGGCAGGCGTTAGAAATCTTCAGGAAGACATCACGCTCGTTGATGACCTTGGCCGCGATAACGTCTTCGTAATGGTCGATACTCTTCACGCAGGCCGCGCAGGCGTAACAGGCTCCGAGCTTGCAAGAACACCGCGCAAATATTTTAACTTCATTCACCTTTGCGACGGCCCAGCCCCTGCGGGAGCAGAGTGCAACGACACAGTTCTTGACAACATCAAAGACGATCTTATGCTCTACACAGCTCGCGAAGCTCGTTTCTATCCCGGCGAAGGCAATGTAAAGATCGCCGACATGGTCAAAGCTATGCCCGAAATCCCGCTTTCAATCGAACTTCCGAACTTGAAAGAAATCAAAGAGCGCGGCGTTGCTGGACACGCTAAACAGTGCCTTGACGTTGCAAAGAAATATTTCGCGGCGAACGGAATCTATTAATAATGAAGAACATACCGAATTTTTATTCAAAAAAAGTAAAAATCTGTGAAGTCGGTCTTCGTGATGGTCTTCAGAACGAAAAAACAATCCCGACGACGGAGCAGAAATTAGAACTTCTTCGCGGCATTATCGACGCTGGCTATCCTGTTATCGAAGTCGGCTCGTTCATGCACCCGAAGAAAGTTCCGCAGATGGCTGACACCGACGAATTATTTAAGCAGATCGGCGAAGTCCCCGAAGGCGTTGAGCTTCGTGCTTTAATTCCAAATGTTCGTGGAGTTCAGAGAGCTATTGACTGCGGCTGCAAGAAAGTTAAATTGAACGTCTCCGCAAGCCGTATGCACAATCTTAAAAATTTGAATCGCACCCCCGAAGAGAGCGTCGCAGGATTTGCCGATTGTGTCGAAATGGCAAACAAGAACAACATCGCTATATCCGGCTCAATCTCAATGCCGTTTGCTTCACCGTGGGAAGGCCGCACGCCCGTTGAAGACGTTGACGCAATAATCGAAGCTTACTTGAAAGTCGGAATTAATGAAATCTCGCTTTCTGACGCTTCGGGCCAAGCTGTTCCGAATCAAGTTTTTGAGCTTTGCAAACACGTTCGCGAAAAATATCCGCAGGCTTCATGGTGGCTTCACTTCCATAACACTCGCGGCGCGGCGGTTGCGAACATTCTCGCGGCTATGCAGGCAGGAATGACTCAATTTGACGCTTCATTCGGCGGACTCGGCGGCTGTCCTTTCGTCCCCGGAGCGGCGGGCAACGTTTCAAGCGAAGACGTTATCAACATGCTTGACGAAATGGGAATCGAAACGGGCGTTGACGTTCTCAAAGTCATGGCATTATCGCGCAAAGTCAGCGAAATTTTAGGGCACGGCATGGACAGTTATGTTTTACGTGCCGGACGTTCAAAGGATTTAATAGCTTCACAAGCAGAATAGAAAAAGCAAGTAGGAAGTAGAAAGTAGGAAGTAGGAACTGTTTCTTTACTTCCTAACTCCTAACTCCTACTTCCTAATTAAATTTATAAGGGAGGTTTTTTAATGTTCAAATGGCTTGATGAGCATTTTGAAGAAGTGCTTATGGTCATATTTTTAATTCTGATAGCGTGCGTTATGATGCTTCAGGTCGTTGTACGTAAAATTCCCTTCATTCAGTCTTTAACATGGGCTGAAGAATTTTCGCGCTTTATGTGGATTATGAGCGTGTTTATCTCGTTGCCTTACACAATCAGAAAAGCAAACATGTTAAGAGTTAGCGTTGTCCTTGACCTCTTCCCGCAGTCATTGCGCAAGGTTGTTAATCTTTGCGTCGATGTCATTGTCGCGGTTTGCATGGCTCTGCTTGCTTATCATTCAATCGAGTGCCTTAACTGGTCAGCCGGTACTATGCTCGCAGGAGCGAAAGCCGAAACTTCGCCCGCTATGGGCTGGCCTATGTGGTGGCTGTATGCCGTCGCTATGTTCGGTTTTGCGCTTGGAACGTTGAGAGCGGTTCAGATGTTCTTCATTCATCTTAAGAATTTCAACGTCAGAGAGCTTACGACACTCGAACAGACACAACTTGACGCTAAAGCAGAAGCTGAAGCGGGACTTCGTGCAGAGGGAGGTAAATAAATTATGGCAGCGTTATTAGTCTTTGTAGTTTTCCTTGTTGCGATAATTCTTTCAATACCAATCGGAGTAAGTATGATTTTAGGTTCAGTAGCTCCGATTTTAATGATGGCTCGCGGCGGCGTTATTCCCCAGATCATCGACAACACGTTAAGCGGCGCGAACTCAACACCGATTCTTGCCGTTCCGTTATTTATTCTCGGCGGCGTTATCATGGCCGAAGGCGGAATTTCAAAGAAATTATTTAACTTCTTTGCTTATTTCGTCGGAAGATTCACGGGCGGCGTTCCCTGCGCGGTCGTTTTAACGTGCTTGTTCTACGGAGCTATCTCTGGTTCAGGCCCTGCGACTACAGCAGCAGTCGGAGCTATGTGCGTTCCGTTCATGGTTGGACTTGGTTATGACAAGACTTGGGCAGCCGGTTTGATCGCAGTTGCGGGAGGCTTAGGCGTTATCATTCCTCCTTCGATCCCGTTCGTACTTTATTCATTGGCTACGGACGTTTCGACAGGAAAATTATTCTTAGCAGGAATTTTCCCGGGAATTTTAATCGGCTTGTTCTTAATGCTCTACGCTGTGTTCTATTGCGCGACCAAAGGCGAGGACAAAGCAAAGATTAAAGCTCGTCTTGACGAAATCAGCTCCGAGGGCTTCTGGAAATTATTTAAGGATTCTTTCTGGGCTTTAATGTGCCCGATCATCATTCTTGGCGGAATTTATTCAGGATTCTTCACGCCGACAGAAGCAGCTGTTGTTTCAGTCTTCTACGCTATCATCGTTTGCTTGTTCATCGAGCGTTCAATCAAATTCAGCGCGCTCCCGGCGTTCTTAATCAGCTCCGTTAAGACTTACGGCGGACTTGCTTTCGTTCTTGCGTTCGCTACAGCGTTCGGTCGTGTTCTTTCATTGACTCACGCTACAGCGGCGGTTCAAGAATTTATCGTTGCGAACTTCCACAGCGCGACAGCCGTTTTGAGCGTCTGCACAGTAATTTTCTTAATCTTAGGAATGATTATGGATACAGGCCCCGCAATTATCATTCTTGCTCCTGTTCTTCTTCCTGCGGTTAAGGCACTCGGCGTCAACGATGTTCACTTCGGCGTTGTCCTTGTATGCTGCTTATCAATCGGACTTGCTACACCTCCGTTCGGTCTTGACTTGTTCGTCGCTGGAAACATTTCCGAAGACCAGCCTATGGCCGTCGCGAAGAAAGCATTCCCGTTTATCGTTGCGTTCTTGATTGCCCTTGCGCTTATCGTCTATGTTCCTGAGATAAGCACTTGGATTTTGGGTTAATTTAGGAGGGAATAATTAATTATGAAAAAATTTATTGCCCTGTTAATTTTCGTTTTAGCATTCACATCATGCGCTTTTGCTGCGTCAGAATTTGACGAGACTTGGCTCGTTACGTCCGATACGACAGCGAAGGGCGCGGCCGGAAACGTTTTCGCCGAACTCGTTCGCGACAAAGTCAAAGCCGCTAATGCCGGACTCGTCATTGACTATTTCCCTAACGGAGAGCTTGGCGGCGACGCTGACTTATTAAGACAGGCCCAGAAAGGCTATATCGCTATCATGGTCTGCCAGACTGCGCCGGTCGTTTCGTTCATTCCTGAAGTAGCAGTGTTTGACCTTCCTATGGTCTTCGCTCGTTACGACGGCGATACGATTGATAAAGTTCTCAACGGCGATTCAGAGTTCCATAAGAAAATGTCTGAAGCTTACGAGAGAGCCGGACTTCATCTTCTTGGCTTCATGCAGAACGCTACTTACAGACTTGCAACAGCCAACAAAGAAATTAGAACGTTGACCGACTTCAAAGGCCTTCAGATTCGTACAATGGAAAACAAAAACCATATGGACTTCTGGACAGCCATCGGAGCAGAGCCGACACCGCTCGCGTGGGCAGAGCTTTACATTTCGCTCCAGAACGGCACCGTCAACGCTCAAGAGAACGCCGCGGACACTTGCGCATCGGCACACTTTGACGAAGTTCAAAAATTCCTCGCCTGCACCAACCACATTCTCTACTGCAACCAGATGTGCATCAACGACAAGATTTATAAAGCACTCTCGCCCGAACACAAAGCAGTCTTAGACAAGGCTGTAGCCGAAGCGTTACAGGAAATGCGCCCGAAGCTCGAAGACATTGACCAGAGCAACAAGGCCAAGCTCAAAGCTGGCGGAATGACGATCATTGAATACGATAATTCATTCTTCAGCGATGTCCTTGACGTTCAGGGAGTTAAAGACCTTTACAAGAGAATTGATACCGCAACGAACGGACTCGCTAGCACCCTTCAAAAGAGTCTTGAAGACGTAGCAGCGGCTAATGCTCCCGCTCCTGTTGAAGTGCCTGCTCCGGCCGAAGCTCCTGCGGAATAAATAATCTGTTATAATTTCAGAACTGTTAAAATTCTCTAAGATTCTCCGGGAAGAAATTTCCGGGGAATTTTATTTTTTATGAACCCGCGCTCGGGTGGGTGGGTGGGGAGCGCGGGCGAGTCTTACATAAAGCCCAGAGTTTTCAAAAATAACGTCCACAAAAAAATCGTAAAAACTGAAAGAATCGTCGTAACGCAGACGAGCTGCCCAGCTAATTTCCCGTCCGCTCCCATCGCTACAGCCATCGGATATGACGCAACAGCCGACGGAGCTGCAAAAACTACCATAAGCGCGCATAGGCTTTGCTCTCTAAATCCTGCAAGTATTGAAATCGGCATGAATATAATCGGCACCACGAACATTCTTAAAAACGTTCCCCACGCTAATAATTTTTTGTCCCCACCCTCGGGCATCTCAAGACCAATTCCCAAAGAAATAAAACTTAACGTCGTTGTAGAGTTCGCGACGCTACGGACAACTGACCACACCGGCGCCGGAATTTGAAAATTAAAAAATTTGAAAACGAAAGCTAATATTGCTCCGATTATCATGGGATTTTTCAAAACTGCAAGAAATAATTTGAACGGATTCGCTTTGCCAGAACGATTCATTTCGAGAATCACAGCCGCGAAAATATTTATCGCCGGGACCACAAGCACGCCTAGCATAACGACCGCCCCCGCGTTGCCTTCACCGTAAAGAGCTTCAGAGACAACGACACCGAATAATATATAATTTCCGCGTCCGATAGCTTGACCAATGACCGAAGATTTATTGCCGTCGTTCGTGAGAAATCTCGGGACAAAAAAGCTAAAAATAAAAATTACGAGCAATGCCGACGCTGTGAAAACCATTTCTTTAATTAAAAATCCCTGCGAGAAATCCATCTCGTAAATATTTTTGAACAAAAGCGCAGGCATAAAAAAATTAAAAATCAGCTTGTCAAATTCTTTCATCGCCGGTCGCGTTATCCAACTTCTTGTGCGTGAAATCCACCCTAGCAACATTAATAACATCATCGGAATCACAACTCGCAGCGCCGCAAAAAAACTTTCCGCCATAAAATTTCCTCCTTTACGTTCCGTTACTTCGGATTCTCTTCAAATACAAATACATCGTAACTAAAATCGCTGGCAATGAGTAGACCTGTTGAAACAAAAAAAAGTTCCAGCCTGTATAGCCGCCAAGTATTAAGACGGGCAGCATCGGCGGAATAAGTTGCGAAACTTCAAGCAAAATAAAAATTAAAAGTCCCGTCCCGCCCGTTCGACCTTGCGGAGGAATTGCTCCCCACACTTGAATAACAATCAAAATTACAACAACGTTTCCAAGCGTGAAAAATCCCGGAATCCCTACCCAACGTAAATCCCAAAGAATCCCGCCGGCGAAAGCGCTCCAAATTGCCCACAGACTCCCGTCGCTGTTGTCGTCAAATAAAAGTTTGTAAACTATCCCGAGCATGAACAAGCCCGGAATTTGCATTCCTCCGCCGGACAAGACCGTAAGAAAATCTTGAATGAGCCACAAAATCACTAAAAGCATTTTTGAATTTTTTTAATAACTTACTGTGTAAAATCTCGAAAGGTCCGCGCCGGGGTCGATTTTATAAGTCGCGTAGCCGTCAGAGCCTGAAGAAATTTCTCCCGCGATTTTTCCAATCGGAAGACCGGGCGGAAGTTGTTCGCCTATCATCGCGGTGCTGACTTTCATTCCCGATTTTATTCCGCGCCCTGCAGGTATGTATCGCATAAGCACAGCGCCATCGCCATTGCCGACTATAACTCCCAGTTCGCGCGTCTCTTCAATCACGGCTGGAATCATAAATGACGTAGAAGAAATTAATTCGACCCAAGCTGACATTGTCGAAACAGAACTAACTCGCCCGAGCAAATAGCCGTTATAAAAAATCGGAAGTCCTTGCGTGATTTTGTCGATTTCGCCCTTGTCGATTCTAATTTCGTTCCACCATGACATAGGCGCGCGGAGAGTTACTCTTGCGGTTTTGATGTCGGGGCTAACGTCCTGCGAATAAATTTTTTCGCCCGTGAGCTTTGCTAAGTCGAGCCTAAGTTGCGCGTTTTCTTCACGAAGTTTAATTACTTCAGCGTTGAGAGAATTTTTATCTCGAGACCACGAACGCCAACTTAAAAAAGCGTCGCGCATAACCACGGCCGGATATTCAGGAATTATTAATAAAGCTCCCCATATATCGACGATGTTTTTCACTATGCCAAGGCCGGAACTGACGCCTAACAAGAATAACGCGAGTATCAGCGCCGTAAGACCGTGAACCCATTCGCGAGTATTGCTTCGAGTGTTTTCCATTTAACGCGATTAGCGTGAGCCACGTTCGACGGACATTAAGACCCTTCGCATTTGTCCGAGATTGTCAAGAATTTTTCCCACGCCTAACGCAACTGAATATAAAGGCTCTTCAGCGACGATTACAGGAGTGTTGACGGCGCGAGATAATCTTTCTGCAAAGCCGTTCATCAAGGCGACGCCGCCGGTTAAGATTATTCCACGGTCAACGACGTCTTTAGCGAGTTCGGGCGGCATTTTTTCAAGAGCCACTTTCACCATGTCTTCAATTCCTGAAAAAATCGGTTCCATAGCTTCACGAACTTCGATTGAAGATACGGTGTCGCTCTTTGGAAGTCCGCCGGATAAATCGCGCCCCTTGACGCTCATTTCTAATTCGGGGTCCATAGGCAACGCCGAGCCGATTGTATTCTTGACTTCTTCGGCCGTAGTCTCGCCAATTAGAAGCGCGTAACGCTGACGGATCATATTAATAATCGCGTTGTCCATCATTCGCCCTGCGTTTCGCAAAGAATTTGTAACGACGATGCCGCCGAGCGATATAACGCTGACTTCGCTGGTGCCGCCGCCAATGTCGATGACCATACAGCCGTTAGGTTTATCAATCGGAAGTCCTACACCAAGGGCCGCACTTATGGGTTCTTCGACGACATAGGCTTCACTAGCTCCCGCGCCTAATGTAGCGTCTATTACGGCTTTACGTTCAACGCCTGTAACTTCGGCAGGAATTGAAATCACAACTCGCGGGTGAACCATAAAAGCGTTATTTGCGCTGACACGTTTTAAACAATAACGAAGAAGTTCTTGAGTCATATCGAAATTTGCAATTACTCCGCCTTCGAGAGGCCAAATTGCTTCGATACCGCCGGGGACTTTGCCTGACATTGCCTTAGCGTCATGACCAACGGCTATAATTTCGTAGCCTTCTCCGCGCGGAAGTTTCTTGGCTGCGACTGCTGACGGTTCACTGAAGGCGATCCCTTTATCTTTTACATACACGACTATATTTGAAGAGCCTAAGTCAATTCCGACATCAAGCCCCAACATTCCTGAAAACATTTTAAACATTATTTTTACTTCCTACTTCCTAACTCCTAATTCCTACTTGCTTTATTTGGGCCAATATGGATTTAATTCGCGTTCTTCACCGATGCTTGTGTCAGGGCCGTGGCCGGGCATGACGTGAAGGCTGTCGTGAAGTTCAGCGAGTCGGCGCAAAGAATTTTCAAGTTTAAGACTGTCGCCGCCTTCGAGGTCAGTACGTCCGACGCTCTGAGCGAATAAAGTATCGCCCGAAATTAAAATATTATGGCCGTCCTTGTCCGTTATGAAATAACAAACGCTGCCTTCGGTGTGGCCGGGAGTTTCCATGACTTTGATTTTGTAGCCTGGGAAATCTATAACGCTGCCTTCGTCAACAGTTTTGAAATTTTCGAGGCCGTCGCAGTTTACGCCGAGCAGAGCCTGAAGTTGTCGCGAAGGGTGTTTTAACATGAAGGCGTCATTCTTACCTATGTAAATATTATCGCCGACGTATGGAACAAGTTCATGAATCCCGGCGATATGGTCGATATGTCCGTGAGTGAGCAAAATCATTTTTAAGTTCAAATTATTGTCCTCGATGAATTTCGTAACGGCTTTAGTTTTTCCGCCTGGGTCAACAAAAAACGCGTCGCGAGTTTCATCGTCCCAAAATAAATATCCGTTTGTCCATAATGCTCCGAGTGAAAATCTTTTATACTGCATTATTCAAAGTTCCTTTCATTTTTCTTCAAGCTTTTTGCGCACGACATCAAGCAATTTTTTTGCCGACCTGTTTTCCTGACACCACGTAAGACAGATTAATAATACGGGCAGTCCGATAAACAAGATATTTATTGCCATTGTTAAAAAAATAACGAAATCGTGCCAGCTTTCTATTCTGTTGTACAGCGAACTGTAATTTTTAATATTGTTCATGTCGGCTTTGTTAAGCTGAGTCGACAAATCACTGACGCTTTGTCGCAAATACTCTACCTGTTTTTCAAGAGCCTCGATTTTCCTTGAAACATCATCATTATCAGCCGCTGACGACACTGAACACAACGCTAACACAATCATCAACGCAATCAAAATTTTTTTCATTTTTAATTCCCTTTTCATTCCGGAGAATCTACAATGAAAGTTAAGGGCCCGTCGTTAATAATTTCGACTTCCATATCTGCTCCGAACTCCCCGCAGGAAATTTTTTTGAGGCCAAGAGTTTTGACTTTCTCGACGAAGTAATTATAAATTCGTTCGGCCTCGTCAGGTTTAGCGGCATCGCTGAAGCCCGGTCTTCGGCCTTTCATTGAAGCGTATAGCGAGAACTGTGACACTAATAGCGCTTCGCCGTCAATGTCTTTCAATGAAAGATTAATTTTTCCGTCAGCGTCATTAAAAATTCTTAATCCCGTCATCTTTTCGGCGAGCCAATCGGCTTTTTTCTCGTTGTCGCCGTGAGTTACGCCAATGAATACACACAAGCCTTGAGAAATTTCTCGTTTGTCGTTTACGTTGCCATCAACAATAACTGAAGCGCGTTTTACTCTCTGTATTAATAATCTCAAATTTATTTCCCCCTTACTACTTCCATAATGCCTCGAACCTCGTTTAATTTTGCCATCACTGAATATAAATGTTCAAGGTCTTTGACGCGGACTTCGATTTTCATTCTCATTAAGCTGTTGCCAACCATGACCGCCTTAAATCCTACAAGGCTCGCGCTCGCGAACGATATTGCTTTGTTGACGTCGCTAATTAATTCTTCACGTTCTTCGCCCTCGGCGTTTAATTTTGCGATATAAAGACTTGTTTTTCTGTTGGGATTATTATCCTTGTCGCGAGGCGCCCATGCAACTTTAATTTTTCGTTCGTCGGTCTTGCCTTGAATACTCTTGCAGTCAACCCTATGAATTGTGATTCCGCGACGCGTCGAAGCATAGCCGACAATTTCATCGCCGGGAACTGGTGAACAACAGTTCGCAAGCGTTACGCTGACTCCGCCTTCGCCTTCGACTAAAATATCTGACTTCGTGTCTTTCGTGTGCTTAGGCTGTTCGCTTTCAAGATTTACAGGAGCACTAGGGGCTTCTGTCGAATGATGTTGCAAATACGCAAGCGCCAATTTTTGAGCCGCTTCGCCGGGGCCGATCGCTCCAGAGCCGACCGCGATTAATTGATCGTCGATGTTGCTAAAGTCTTCGCGCTTCACGTTGGCAAGTCCGCGCCGCTTTAGCTCACGTTCAATTAATTTCCAGCCACGTTCGATTTTTTCATCACGTTCGACTTTCTCGGCCTGACGGAAGTAACTTCGGATTTTGCTGCGGGTCTTCGCGGAGCTGACTATCTTTAGCCAATCTTTAGACGGTGAACTTTGCGGCGAGGTTAAAATTCTTACGATGTCGCCGTTATGAAGCTGCGTGTTAAGCTGTACGATATGGCCGTTAATCGTAGCACCGGCGCAATGATTTCCGATTTCGGTGTGAACAGCGTAAGCAAAATCTAAAATCGTGGAGCCGTTCGGCAAAATCATAGGCTTACCGTCAGGCGTGAATACGTATAGCTCGCTCGTTAATAAAATATCGCTCTTCAAGATGTCCATAAACTCTTGTGAGTTTCCGTTTTGCCCGGCTTCAAGAGCCTGACTCACCCACTTTAATTTCACGTCCATCTCTTTGTTGAGCTTTCTGCTTCCGCCGGACTTATAAACCCAATGAGCCGCGATTCCATACTCGGCGAAATTATTCATTTCGTAAGTTCGGATTTGAATCTCGACAGGCACGCCGTAAGCCATGACTGTAGTATGCAAAGATTGATACATGTTGCTCTTAGGGTTGGCGATATAGTCATCGAACTGGCCCGGGATTGGCACCCAAAGAGCGTGAACGACGCCGAGAACAGCGTAACAAGTCGATACGTCAGACACAAGAACACGCAGCGCAAGAATATCATAAAGTTCATCGAAGGAAATTTTTTTACGCTGCATTTTTTCGTAGATGCTGTAGTAGTGTTTCGAGCGGCCTTTAATTCGACAAGGGATATTTTCTTCTTGAAGACGTTTTTCGAGAGTTTCGCGAGTTTTTTCGATGACTTCGCCCATTTTGGGCATTCGGATTTTCACTCGGCGTTCGACTTCGGCGTAAATGTCCGGGTGAAGATACATGAAAGATAAATCTTCGAGTTCTCTTTTAATTTGATAAATCCCAAGTCTGTGAGCGAGAGGCGCATAAATTTCCATAGTTTCGCGCGCGATGCGCTCTTGTTTATCCGGGCGCATTACGTCAAGCGTTCGCATGTTGTGAAGACGGTCAGCGAGTTTTATCAAGACTACGCGAATATCTTGAGCCATAACGATAAACATTCTTCGCAAATTTTCGCTCGTTAAGTCTTCACGCGATATAAACTTTTTGACTTCAGCGCCAGCGAGTTTCGTTACGCCTTTAACAAGAATTTCAACATCTGCACCAAATTTTTCGATTATTTCTTCTGAAGTCGTTTCAGTGTCTTCGAGAGTGTCATGCAAGAGGGCTGCTTCAAGTGTCGCCATGTCCAAGTGCATTCCGGCTAAAATCAAAGCTGCGTTCAATGTGTGAATTATATAAGGGTCGCCGGATTTTCTAAGCTGATGTTCGTGAGCCTTCGCCGCAAAAACGAAAGTTTCGCCCAACTTGCGCATTTGTTCGGGAGTCAGGGACAACATAGATTTCCCCCATAACTCCTGCCAGACGGTTCTAACGCAGTCTTGCTGCGAGTTCTTAGGAATTTGTGCAAAAAATTCATCACGCAGCGCGTACATGTCGTGTAAAAAATTCGACGAGTTATCAATCGAAGGGATTGTGTTCATAATTGAAGAAAAAGTCTGTTCCCCCGTCTCCAGACTTTCATTTACATTTTCATTCCCATTTCCTTTATTTTTATTTTCAATCTGTGAATTTTCGTTTCTGACTCCCTTTGTCAATCTATGTTCACTCCTTTCAAGTTCTTGCTTGTGCTTTTAATTTTTCTTTTCGACGACCACGCAATCGAGAATAAATTGAAGTTGTTCTTCGTTGCGCCAATATTCGATTCGAGGGTGATAAATAAATCCTTTTATGCTGTTGTTTAGTTCTAAAAATTCTTTTGGTGCGGTGTTGAAGGCCAAGAGCCTTGAGTTATGTATTTTAATATAACTGTGTTTGTTGTCTTTACCGAGGGGATTAATTTCGATTATGTCAGGATTATTCACGGTGAAAAGTTGCGGCGCGGGGTTGTTATTTCCAAACGGGCCAAGCTGCGTTACTGTTCGCCAATCCGAAATTGAAATATCCGACGGCAAAATATTAATTACGGGTGTTGTTTTTTTCGTAACGATTTTTATATTTGTGAGAATGTCTTCAAGTTCTTTGCTGACGTCTTGCCAGTTATTCATAAGGACAGAAAAGCCCGCCGCGTATTCATGACCGCCCCAAGCGTCTAGCTTATCCGCAATTTCTTTCAAGACTCCGACAGCATCGCCACCTTCAGGAACTCTCAAAGTCCCGCGAATGATTTTCCCGGCGTTTGCAGGAGCAGCCAAGGCTATCGGCCTGTTATACTCAGCGCATACTCGACTAGCGACACCGCTCAAAACTCCGATGGGCCACGAATCGTTATACAAAACTTTTTGTTTAATCTTGCCACTTAAAATTCCTTCTTCAATTTGCCGCGTTATCTCTTCAGTTAAAGATTGTCGTTTGCGATTTATACGTGTCAGTTCGTTCACGCATGAATAAACAGCTTCGTTGTTGCCAATACCGAGCAATGCCCGAACGCCTACATCAGCCGTCGTGATTCGTCCGGGGGCGTTCAAACACGGAATAACACGCATAGACAAATGTTCTTCGGTCAGTTGGTCTTTATTAAGTCCGAGGCAGTCTAACAAAGCTCCAAGACCGCGGCGTGGATTCGTCCTAATGAGTTTTAATCCGTAATGAACGAGTAAGCGATTCAAATTATGAAGCGGCATGCAGTCGGCTATCGTGGCGAGCGCGACGAGGTCAAGTGAATATTTCAAAAAATTTCGTGAGATTATGTTTTCTTTGCAAGCCCAGCACCATAACACAGCAGTCGCGCAAATTTTTTGTTGTTCGCCGGCGTCCATATTAATGGAAGGATTTACGACTGTCGGAATCGTGATTTGCGAAGAAACTGAATGATGATCGAAGACAAAAATATTAATTCCTGCGGCTTTGAGTTTCTCTAGCATTGCAGAATCGTTCGTCCCGCAATCGACTACAACAAGCGTGTTACAGCTCCATGAAACAAGCTTATCAAGAATTTCAGCGTTTAATCCGTAACCGTGAACATCTCTTCGCGGAATGAAATAACGAACTTGCGCGGCCTTGTTGCGAAAAATTTCCATCGCCAGAACCGTAGAAGAAATTCCATCGGTGTCATAATCGCCATAAACTAAAACATTTCCGAATGAGCTTTTAGACTCCCACAACTCCTTCGCGGCCGTGCTGCCTTCTCCTAAATCGAGATTGGCAAGTTGTTTTTTGAAATCAGGATTCATAAACTCACGAAGAAAATCAAGATTTTTATCCGCGTGAAGCATTTTCAAAACTTCGGCGGCAAGAGTGGGACAAGAAAGCGCGTTCGCAAGCTCCTGAACTTGTTCATCAGGTTGAAAAATTTTTATGTCCGAAGTTAAACACCTTGGGAGCATTGCGTTTGCCTCCTAATGAAAAAATAATTCTGCAAGAGATTTAGACATTCTGATTTCAAAACTCCGGATTCAATTTTGCAGACATGATTTAATCTTGAGTCATTGAGAATGTTGTAGAGAGTTCCACCCGCGCCGGACTTGAAATTATTTGCACCGTAAACGACGCGCGAAATTCTAGCATTGACGCAAGCACCGGCACACATTGGGCACGGCTCAAGAGTTACATATAAAGTACAGCCGGATAAATTCCAGCGATTTAATTTTGCTGCGCCCGAACGAATTGCAATAATCTCTGCGTGTTCAGTTGGGTCTGTGGCTTTGTGGTCGCTGCCTGAACTTAAAATTTTATTTTCATGGACTAGCAACGCACCGACAGGTACATCACCCCGATCGAAGGCTTTGCGAGCTTCATTGAGTGCCGCATTCATGAAATAATTATCGTCTGGGTTCATATTTTCACTTTGACGACGATTTTTTTGACGGGGCCTTGTTTTCCCTCGAGACAAAAAGCTGCCTTGTGAGCGTCTTCGGGCATGAATAAAATAAATTGTCCCGGCTTAGCTTGAAAATAAAGTCCGTCTTCGCACTTGTCATAAAAATGACGCGCATCTTTCTCAACACTGTGAGATTTTTCGCTCTTCATGTTCTCGGCTGGAGCATATCCGTACCATTCATTACCTTTAAGCGTTATGTGAATGTCAATATGCTCATCGTGAGTTTCAAAAAATTTTTCTTCTGGTTTAGCTGCTTCAAACTCGGCAACTTCAAAGCGAACGTTATCGCCGTCAATCTGATATTTTCCAGCCGAAAGATTTCCAAGCTCGTTTTCATGTTCGGCCAAGTACTCAAGAGCAAGGGGAACGTTTTTGCCGAACGCTGAATAGCGTGAAGAATGTTGTAAAGTTCCTATTATCATAAAAAATCATCTCCATTTTTTGGCTTTTCATTATACACGGGCAAAAAAAATGCGCCCCGAAGGACGCGACTAATAAAATTTTTTTTAGAATTGCACGAACGCGGGAGTATCTGCGGGGGCGTTCAAAAATTTCTTGAGTTCGTCATCGAGTTTCAGGAGCGTGATTGAGAAGCCTTCCATATCGAGCGACGTCATGTAATTGCCGACAAGAGTCTTTGCGACTGTGATTTTCTTTTCGTCAAGAACGGCTTTAACGTGTTTATTCGCAACGAAGAGTTCCATTAAAGGAGTGCCGCCCATGCCGTTGACCATAACAGCGACTTCATCACCGGCGTTATAGATTCCTTCTGCGAAAATTTTCGTAAGTAATTTGTCAGCGATGTTGTTGACGTCAGAAATTTTTTCGCGATGCGTCCCGGGCTCGCCGTGAATTCCGATTCCGATTTCGATTTCGTCATCAGTGAGTTCAAAACTGACTTTGCCTGCCGCGGGGACTGTGCAAGCGTTGACGGCCATTCCCATTGAACGAACGTTAGCGATAACTTTTTCTGCGACGCGTTTGACTTCAGCAAGTTCTAAACCGGCTTCGGCTGCTGCACCTGCGATTTTGTGAACGAAGACCGTACCGGCGATTCCTCGGCGGCCTGTTGTCCAAGTGGAGTTTTCGACAGCGACATCATCAGCTACGATAACTTGCTCAACTTTGATTCCTTCGTCGCGCGCCATATCCGCGGCCATTTCAAAATTCATAACGTCGCCCGTGTAGTTTTTGATGACGAGCAAGACACCTTTACCACCGTCAACGGCTTTGACGGCCTCAAAAACTTGATCCGGCGTTGGTGACGTGAAGACTTCGCCCGCGACAGCGCCGTCTAACATTCCTTTGCCGACGTAACCGCCGTGCGAAGGTTCATGACCGGAGCCGCCGCCGGATACGAGAGCGACTTTAGCGCTTGGCCCTTTAGCGCGAACGAGGACTTCAAAACCTTCGAGGCGTTTCACGTACTGCGGATAAGCTGCCGTCATACCGTCGAGCATTTCATCGACGATTTTGTCAACCTGATTGATTAACTTTTTCATGAAGAGATTTCCTCCCCTGTCTTAAATTTTTATTGGAAAATTTGGTGTAATGATTGTAACACGAATTTTATAACATACCCTTAGTTGAAGGAATTTCGTTTTTATAATCAGGATTTATTTTTACGGCTTGAGCAATGCTGCGCGCTGCGGACTTGAAAGCGCCTTCGATTATATGATGAGCGTTAGAGCCTGCGAGCTGCTTAAAATGAAGAGTAGAAAAAGAGTTTCGCACGAAGCCGAGCCAAAATTCTTGAGCTAATTCTGTGTCGAAATCTCCGACCTTTTGAGCCGCGATATTAATATCCCAATTTAGATAAGCGCGTCCCGAAAAATCTATAGCAGTCAAAATTAAAACTTCGTCCATAGGCAAAATAAAATTTCCGTAGCGAGTTATTCCGCGTTTGTCGCCTAGAGCGTTATTAAATGCCTGACCTAAACAAATTCCAACGTCTTCGACAGTGTGATGATAATCAACGTGATAATCGCCAACGCAATTAATTTTTAAGTCAAAGCGTCCGTGTGAAGCAAACAGCGTGAGCATGTGGTCAAGAAAGCCGCAGCCTGTTTTAATTTCGCTCTTGCCAGTGCCGTCAAGGTCGAGCGATAAATTAATTTGAGTTTCTTTAGTTGCGCGATTAATTTCAGATTGTCTCATTTCTTAATTACCCGTTTCAAGACTTCCAACAAAATTTGCATCTGTTCAGCCGTGCCGATTGTGATTCTGTTAAACTCTGAAATTTTTTCCGGTTTTGTGAAATGACGAATCATAATTCGGCAACGTTTCAGAGCTTCAAAAATTTTTTCGCCGCTGACAGATTTATGACGTACAAATAAAAAATTCGCTGACGAATCCAGAACTTCAAAGCCCATTTCGCGAAGTCTGCTCGCTGTGTTGTCGCGGACGCGCTTAATCATTGTTACGTTCTTTTGAGTTATTTCTTCGTCCTCAACAGCCGCAAGTCCGGCCGCTTGAGTCATTGCGTTGATGTTATAAGGCGTGAAAGTGTTTTTGATGTTGTTGATGTCCTTCGCGATTTCTTCGTTAGTCATGCACCAGCCTAATCTAGCTCCGGCCATTGAACGAGATTTTGAGAAAGTCCGAACGACGATTAAATTTTTATGTTCATGAATTAATTTCTTTGCACTCTCGCCGCCGAAGTCTATGTAAGCTTCGTCAATCACGGTTAGGCCATCAGGATTTTGATTTATGATTTTCTCAACGTCATCAAGGCTTAAAAAAATTCCAGTTGGTGCGTTGGGATTAGCTATAAAGATCGTGCGGCCGTTTAGAGATTTATAATCGTCGGGATTAATTTTGAAATTTTCATCAAGCGGAACAGTTACGAAATCGACGCCGTGAAAGCCCGCGAGGATTTTATAAAACGAGTAAGTAATATCAGGAAAGGCCGCGTCGTGTTCGCAGAAGGCCATGAATAAAATATTCAAAATTTCGTCGCTCCCGTTGCCGAAGACAATTTCAGACGGCTTGACGTTCATTAAGGCCGAAAGTTTTTCGCGCAACTTTGTGCAATCGGGGTCAGGATAGAAATTCAAAGTTCCCGCCGCCGAGCGAGCCGCTTTGACGACGTTCACGGACGGTTCAAACGGCGATTCGTTTGTGTTAAGTCGCACATAGCCGTTCATGCTTTCAAGTTCTTCGCTTGTGTCGTAAGGATCGAGCGAATTAAATTTAGAATTTAGAAATCTGCTCATGCTTCTCTCCGTAAAAATTCAATAATTTTTGGGTAATTATACCGCTCTAAATAAAAAAACAGAGTGCCTCGCGACACCCTGCAATTTTATAAATTCTGCGTGAATTTTAGAGATTTATTGCTGTTTTTTCATTGCGCCGGAGATTGACACGATTGTGTCGCTCTGACGGCTGGTGCTGTCGCCCGAAACTAAATCGACAAACACAAAAGCGGAGTCCGCCGTGTCCTGAAGAATAACTGCGAATCTGCTGTCTTCGATAGTGGCAAACAGCGTGTTATAACCGGCGTGAGTGATGTTAGAAAGATCGTGCGACCTTGTAGTTGTATTCGAGTCCAAGGCTGTGAGCATTGCACCGATGTCAACAGAAACGGTCGTGAGCGCACTGTCTGCTGAAGTCGTATACTCAAGAACTCCGTCGGCTGAAATCGTTGCGGCTTTATTGGCGATGTCAATATCTATGAATTTGATTGTGAACGGATTGTCGTCCGATACCTTTGCGGGAAGCACCATCGTCTTTGTCGCAACCTTGCTGTCATAGATCATTCCGCCGGTCATGTCTTCGCTTGAAACCCAAGTCGTGTTAGCGATATTAGCGCTTCCCAATGCCGTGGCAAACTCCGTGTCAGTCTGGGTCTTTTTCGTCAGGTTCGTGAACATGAAGCCAGCTTTCAGGTAATTCTCTCCGCCGTAAGTTCCATAGGTCGAATCAACGACTATCGTAGCCGTCTTGTCATCGGAGAAAACTATTACGCCTTTCGTGGGCTGTAATGTGCTGCCCAGGTCGAATTTATAGATGTTGTCCACGATTTTAGTCAACGTTATGTCTTGGCTGATGATTAACGGGAAGGTCATATCGCCCGACAGTACGGCTGCTGCTGAAGTGCCGCGGTCATAAACTGTTGCCGGGGCAGTAACAAGAGCGGTCATGTGTCCAGTTCCGTCAGCAACGTTGACGTTGTCAAAATAAATGCTGCTAAAAGCTCTGTCCGAGAACGCTTCGCCGGCATTCCCGAAGACTATATAGCCTCCGTTTTTGTATGCGTCTGTGTATTCGTTGAGCGTCCAAGTTGAGTCTTTTAACACAGTGCTTACGTCAATGGCCGTTATTTTGCTCATGTCGGGCCTTCTGAGAACAACGTTATCAAATTTGATGTTGGCGGTCTTTGCGCCTGTCGAAGTTCCGTTGACGGTCAAAGTAGCTTTCGAGGGATCGAAATCAAACGAGAAACTTCCGTTGGAGAGCGTCCATCTGTCATCAGCGTCGCGGCTGGTCGTGAGGGTTACATTTTCATAAAGGACCGGGATTCTTATTGCCCGGGGCGAATCGCCTGAAAGACACAGAACCATTGAGAAATTTGCGCTGCCTTTGTCGCTGGCGAGGTTAGAGCTGTTGATGTTGGTAACAAACTGGAGGGGCGTGAACGCAACATCTACCATGCGTGAGTCGCCGGAAATGACTCCCGATATAGTTCCGCTCTCGTAAATCCACGCGCCGTTGAGACTCACGGACTCGGTTACGCCGATTTCAATCGGAGTCGACACCGTGTATTCAGTTCCATCGAATGTGAACTTTCCTGCGAAGGTAATTATTTTGGAAGTCGGGTCAATCGTGAATAATATGTCTCCAAACGAGAAGGCATAAACGGCAGAACTTGTTTCAGTAAGTTCGACAGTCTTAGTTTCAGGCCCGTATGACTGCGTTGTACCGTTGATGGTGATCTTGTAGGAAGCCGTAACGCTTGCCGTTATAGCCACGGTCTGTACTGAAGCCGTTGCCGCCGTCGTAACGTTTGCGAAGCTGATTGAAACGTCCGAAATATCTACGCTGACGGCACCCCCGTTGTATGTTGCCGTTCCAGTGCCCTTAGTGCCTGACGTACTTCCAAACGTTTTGTTCTCCAGCAAGTCTTTTGCAACGTTGCCTGAGCTACCTAAACCTGAATGACCGCCTCCGCAACCTACTGAAAGGACGCAAAGAGCTGCTAAGAGCACGACAAGCCAGACTAAATTTTTAATCTGGGGGGGGTAACTTTTTTAATCATTTTCCAAAATACATCTCCTAATAAAAATTTCATTTTGCGAATTATAGCACGCAAAAAAATCGCCTGCGAACAACACAGGCGTGTAGATTATTCTTCGCTAAAAAAATTTTTATTTTTCAACACCAAAAACTTTTTCTTTCAGAGCCTTACCCGTGGGCGTTGAAGCAAGTCCGCCTAACGCAGTTTCTTTCAATGCGGGTATAAGAGCGTCGCCGACGTTGCGCATAGCTGTGATACATTCATCAACAGGAATATAGGCTTTAATCCCTGCGAGAGCCATATCTGCTGACGAGAAAGCTATCATTACGCCGGAAACATTGCGCTTAATGCAAGGAATTTCAACAAGCCCGGCAACAGGGTCGCAAACAAGTCCCAGCTGATTAGCTATAGCTATTGCGCAAGCGTCAGCACATTGAGCCGGAGTCCCGCCCATGAGTTCAACGAGTGCCGCCGCAGCCATTCCCGAAGCACTTCCGCATTCAGCTTGACAGCCTCCTTGAGCGCCGGCTATCGAAGCATTCTTAGCAATGACAATTCCGAAAGCTCCCGAAGTAAACATCGACATTACTATATCGCGCTTGTCGGCTCGTCCTTCGTCGTAGAGAGATACGAGGCAGCCGGGCATTATTCCGCAGCTTCCAGCCGTCGGAGTAGCTACGATTTTTCCCATTGAAGCGTTATAGCCGGCGACAGCAAGAGCCATTGACATTGCCTTAGTCATAAACTTTCCTGACAAGCCGCCATTCTCGGAATAATTTTTCATTTTGAAGCCTTCGCCGCCCGTCAAGCCTGACATCGATTTTATGTTTTCATCTTGTCCTTTCTTGACGGCCTCGCACATGACATCAAAACTATTTTCCATTCGCGAATATAAATCTTCGGGCTTAACATCCATGAATTTTGCTTGGTCAGCTAAAACTACATCGCTGATTTTTTTATCGTCAGCGGCTTTTACAATTTCATCAATCGAATCATATTGAAGCATAAAATTTTCCTCCTCTCTTTATATTGCTCGAATTAAAAGAGAGTTAATGACGTTGTTCAAGCCGCGAATGTCGCTAATCATTCCTTCTTCGGGCATTCCGTCAATTTCAATCGTCATGAGGGCTTCGCCGCCGCGCTCTTTTCGTGAAAGATGAAAGTTTGAAATGTTCGTGTGAGAGTATTTCAGCCTCATTAAATTTGTAACATCGGCAATGACTCCGGGTTTGTCCCAATGAAGAACAAGAATCGTATTATTCTCGCCCGTGAAATCGACTCTCATGCCGTTCACTAAGTCAACGCGGATATTTCCTCCGCCAATGCTGGCTCCTTCGACAGTGCCTTCAGTGCCGTCATCAAGAACAAAATGGATCCTTGCTGTGTTAGGGTGTGCGCCGGGAATATCTTGTTCAATGAATTTATAATTAATTCCTTTGTTTTTGGCAATTTCGAGAGCGTCGCGGATCTCTTCGGAGTAGCTGTGATAGCCCATGACCCC
>JAFSUP010000069.1 GCA_017445205.1 Synergistaceae bacterium | reverse complement strand
TCAATGACGTTTTTATCAAAACAGTTTCTAATATTATAGTAATAATTTTGAATTATGTAGGAAGCAAAATTTTTATTTTCAAAAAATAAAAGGAGAAAATTTCATGAACAAACTTGCAGCAGTTGCTCGCGGTGATATACCGGCTGAACTTGTTATTAAAAATGCTCGCGTCGCGAATGTCTTCACGCTCGAATATGAACTTGCTGACGTCGCTGTGTTAAGTGGCAAAATCGCCGGGGTCGGCAAAGATTATCACGGCCTTGTAGAGTTCGACGCACAAAATAAAGTTTTAATCCCTGGCATGATTGATGGCCATGTTCATATTGAAAGTACAATGATGACACCGCCGGCTTATGCATATGCTGTTGCTCTTCACGGAACGAGCACGGTTATGGCTGACCCTCACGAAATTTCAAACGCTCTCGGAATGGCCGGCCTTGAATACATGTATACAGCTTCGCAGGGTCTTCCGATTGATATTTTCTTTGGCGCTCCGTCGTGTGTTCCGGCTTCGGAGTTTGAAACGCCTTATGAAGAACTCGACATGAATTCAATAAAAACGATGTTCAAAAAAAATTTCACGCAGCACTTAGGCGAGATGATGAACTTTCCGGCCGTAATCGCTGGTGATCCTGAAACTTGGGGAAAAATTATTGCCGCCGGTGATGTTCCTTTGACGGGCCACTCGCCGGGAGTTTCTGGCAAAGCCTTAAACGCTTATCTAGCTTCGGGCGTTAATTCTGATCACGAATGTATAGACCCCGACGAGGCTCGAGAAAAATTAAAGCGCGGAATGTGGATCCAAATTCGCGAAGGCGCTTCGTTCCCCAATCTCAAAAATTTATTGCCTGTTATTCACGAAAATCTTTTGAATGCGGCTCGCTGTATGGTCGTCAGTGATGACCTGACGGCGCGTTATATTTTTGAACGTGGACATATGGACGAGAAAATGAGAATTATGATTAAGGACGGCTTGAATCCTTTCGTGGCGTTGCGAATGGTTACGTTAAGTCCGGCTGAATATTTCAGGCTTTATGACCGTGGTGCAATCGCTCCGGGGAAAATTGCAGATTTTTCAATTCTTGATAGCGATGTCATGAACGACAATTTCAAAATTAAATATGTTTGGAAAAATGGCCGTCAGGTCGTCAGAGATAACGAAGTTTATCGCGCTGAAGATTATGAGCATCTCGCACCCGCAATTAAAATCCGCGTGAAAAAAATTCCGACGGCCGAGCAACTGAAAATTAAACACGAATCCGATTTAATAAATGTCATTGGCGTAACAGAAGGCAGCGTAATCACAAAAACTTTACAGCTTGCGCCAAAAGTCGAAGGCGGCTTTGTCGTTCCTGATTCTAAAAATGACGTCGCTAAAATTGTCGTGCTTGAACGTCATCGCGACACAGGAAAATTCAGCGTCGGTTTTGTGAAAGGATTAGGAATTGCGCGTGGCGCGATTGGCTCTTCAGTTGCTCATGACGCTCATAATTTCGTTGTTGCCGGTGCTGATGATGAATCAATCGTTACGGCCCTTAAAGCTCTAGCGGAACTTCGCGGCGGACTTGTTGCGACTAAAGGCGAAGAAGTCAAAGCGTCATTTGCATTGCCAATTGGGGGATTGATGAGCTATCTTGAACCTGAAAAAATTTCTGCCGAACTTACAAAAATGGAAGCTGAAGCAGAAAAGTTAGGCGTGAAAATTCATCACCCGTTTATGGTCATGTCGTTCTTATGTTTGAGTGTCATTCCCGAATTGCGAATCACGGACCAAGGCTATTGCGATATTACAAAAGGCCGCGTAAGTCTTTTTGTGAAAGATTAAGATATGTAAAAATCCTAATTCCTCATTTTTTAGTTAATCGCTTCGTGCAAATAAATTATTTTTCCGTTCGCCGTAAGAGCGATGAAATTTGTGAAATTCGCTGCAATATCCAAGACACAATCGTTAATTTCTGCTACAGGATTATTTTCTATGTCTCTGTATGGAAAAATTTGTGGCAAAAGGGCCTTCCTTTCTTTGGTTAATCCAAAAATAAAACCGTGATCCGCGCAGCAAATTTTTTTCACATCGCGCCATTCTTTGACTTCATTTATTTCTTTGCCATCGTAAGACGCTCTGACATTTCCGTCAGAATAAAGTGCAGCTGACGTTATTCCCGAAAAATAACAACCGAAGGCCGCAATCTGAATAATTTTCCCCGCTTTGTTAAATAAGTCCACGTCATTTTGACATAGATTATTATAATTCTCATTAGTGTCGCCAGCCTCGAACTCTACCATTAATTTCCCGTTTTTCGTCAGATAATAAAAATGATTAAACGTCAATACGATTTGTTTAACGTCGCGCAATTTTTCAACTTGCTTGGCATACTGTGGAACCTCCGGATAAAAATTATGCTCATCATCACATAAAACAGTTCCGTCTTCTTGTAATACCGCTGTATGCCCTTCGCAAGCAGCCACTGCGACTCCTTTATATCCCCAATATGTCCTTCTGAAATCTATGCCCTCAGACTCTTTTTCCTCAAAGATTACTTTGCCGTCTCTCGATAATCCTACAACTACAAATCCACCTTCAATATCAACGCAATCTTTTAATTTATATGATTTACGAGTTTTTCTTGTGAGAATGTCCGTTATAAAAACCTCGTCGTTCTGTTTTAAAATTGCGTACGTATCGTTGGCTATGGCAATTTTTTTGATTCTTAAATCTCT
>JAFSUP010000068.1 GCA_017445205.1 Synergistaceae bacterium | reverse complement strand
GTAGCAGATAATCGAAGGATTTTCTTCGGGATAAGCGGCCGTAGTAACTTCACTAATTTCTTCTGCAACATCAAGAGAAAGAAGAGAATTTGATGGATCATAGAATGAAACGTTAGGAAGAACGCCACCTAAATCTTCGGTTAAATTTTTGGAAAACTCGAAGGTATATTCCTGCCCGGCGACAAGAGAAACTGAAAATACATTGCCGCCTTCAGCCTCAGTGCGAAGACTGTTCAGCCAGAGCATTGAAGGAACATTGACGCTCTCTTCCACGGCGTCCGAAACTAACACATCAGACGCAGCCGCAACGGAAGCCCCTGAAGCCGAATTATTAACATGAAGCTGAGGGATTCCGTAAAAGTCCAGAAAGTCAGGCATTCCGTTCCCGTCAGCATCAAAGCTTATGGAGTTCATGCTAGTCAAGTCAAGCGTCAGGACTGTTTCCGCACGTGCCGCAGATAATTCTTCAGCTACGGGATTTTCTGAATTATTACCGCCGCCGATTGAACCGCTGCCGCCTCCGCCACAACCGCCGCTGACGATGGCGAAAAAAATCACCGAAGCCAACGCCAAAAATACAAAACTTAAATGAGATTTTTTTATCATTATTCTTTCAAAACTCCTAAATAATTATTTCCCTTCAACTTGCTCGATTTCCTGTTTCAAATTTTTTTCAAGACTCTTGCTGTTGAAGCTCTCACGGTTCGGAACGACCATGGCGAACTCGCTGATAATGTCAAGCTCTAAAAGTCCGTCCTGAACTTTCAGCTCCAGAACATGCCCGCCCTTCTGTCTGTCTTCGGAAATAAAATGCAAATGCCAGCCGGGCGTGTTCAAGCCGTCCATGTAGTCCGGGCAGTACAGAGCAACGACCGTGCCTTTGATGTCCGAATACGTGAATTCGCGCTGGTCAGTTTTCAGAGCGTCATTGAGCGGCCTATACGGTTCTTTCTGTTCAAGCTCGCTGCGAACGAGAATTGAAGGAAAAACTCCCGTTACTTTCGCCATGTAAAATTGATTTCTTCCGTGCTTCCTGACGATTGAGTTTAGAATACTTTTTAACTCATTCGACGAATCGGCGTTCACGTGTTCGGCTTTAATGTCAGCGTCAAAGAAAGTTACATTAGAAAATGGAACAGTCTCATCGTCGGGAGCAACCTCAACGCTTCCGTCCCAGACAGCTCGATAGACAACGCCGTCAAGCACAATCATTTCGCCGTTGACACCCTGAAACGTGCCTATACCCGTGTCACCGTAAGTTTTCAGTTCACCGACTGTAACAACGCCGTCATACTCGCCTTGCATGAGCGACTGAAGCAGAGCAACCTGAAAGAGTTTGTCGCTAACAGGCTCACCGAAAGCGCAAGCACTAAGCAGTCCGAGAATGCAAACTGCCAATAAAAGTTTCAAACTAATTTTTTTCATCAAAAAAATAACCTCCATTAAAAGATTTGCTGACATTTTAATAATTTTTATCCGTTGCCGTAAGGGGGGTTCCAGATTGTCAAGTTTGAATTTGTAAATCAAACTGCATTTTTAGTTATGAATGTTTAAAATTTAAATTAAAATTAATTAAAAACATAAAAGAACAGCTTAAAAAGTTTCGTAAACCGTTTTATACTGGAGGCTCAGAGAAATGATTTTTTGGTTCGATTCCTATTTCATCTACTTTATAACTGGTGCAACCCTGCTGTTAAGCGTGATAGGATTATGGTTTCTCGCAATCATGCCCGGAATTGACCGCTGGAGCAAACGATTTTTCCGAAGTCTTTTTGTAATTCTTGTGCTGCTGTCTTTGGCCGGCTTCATCGACACGCTGACGTACAGCTATTCTGTCCCAATTTGGGCACAATATTGCATAATAATTTTTGAATCCCTGCTCCTGTCCTTGCCTCTGATCATGATAACGGCTTATCTTATTCACTGCTGCGGGGAAAACGTGTTCTCAAACAGGCTCTTTCATGCCGTGCTGGGACTGTGGGCAGTCTTTGTTCTCTTGATTACAATCGACCCGTTTATTAGAAGTTTTTATTATTTTACGTCTGACGGTGAATACTTCCGTGGGCCTTGGTATCCTGTTGCGGTGTTTCCAATGACCGTAGCCATGCTATTGACTTTCACAGGAATGATACGTTGGCGGAAACGTCTTTCTCATAAAGCTTTCCTGAGTTTTCTCTTCGCCCTGCTGCCTATAACGGGCGTGCTTCTCGTGCAGATGTTCATAGAAATTTATCCATTAATGGATATTAGTATTGTCCTTGCTGCCCTATCCATGTACAGTCTTATACTTTCCGATCAAATAGAACAAGATTTGAACCGACAGCGTGAAATCGCTAATCAGCGCGCCAGCATCATGGTGCTTCAAATGCGGCCGCACTTTATATATAACACAATGACGAGCATTTACTGTTTATGTGAACAAAATCCCAAGCTTGCCCGTCAGGTCATCATGGATTTTACGACATACTTGCGCAAAAACTTTACGGCTATTGCAAGCGCAACACCGATTCCCTTCACTTCGGAACTGGAACACACACGGGCCTATCTTGCTGTAGAGCAAGCTCAATATGAAGACAGCCTTTTTGTTGATTATGACATACCGCATAAATTATTCAGAGTGCCGCCGCTGACCTTACAGCCAATCGTTGAGAACGCAATCAAGCACGGCAGAGATCCTTATGCCGGCCCGTTCAGAATTTCCATAAGGACTCGAAAAACGGATTCTGCCAGCGAAATTATCGTTGCGGATAATGGTAAGGGCTTTGACCCTGCCGAAGACAGTGAACCGCATACCGCGCTTAAAAACATTCAGCAAAGGCTAGAAATCATGTGCGGAGGAAGCCTGACGATAACTCCAAATGACGGCGGCGGAACTGTAGTAACGGTGATAATCCCGGACAGCTTGAAAAAATCTTGAGACTAACTCATTAATGATATAAATATAATACTATAGTCAATGAACTTAAATTTAACCCCTTCGCGACTTGCGAGTAAAATTTTCTTGCCTTAAAAACAATTCTGTCTTATCATTTTACTTGTTCATGATTCAGATAATCAAAATTTTAATGAGGGGGAAAATTTTTTGCATAAGATACTTGAGAAACGCCAGCTCTCTTACGACAAAGAAAGAGACCAGAGCGTTTATTATTTCAAAGTCGAAGCACCCGAAATCGCTCGCAACCGTAAAGCCGGGCAGTTTATTATTTTCCAGATTGATGAAACATACGGAGAAAGAATCCCGTTGACAATCGCTGATGCCAACGCTGAAGAAGGTTGGATCGCTATCGTGTTCCAGACCGTCGGAGCAACAACAAGAAAATTTGCCGCGACTTTCAACGTCGGCGACTCTGTTCCTGTACTCGTCGGCCCGCTTGGCAAACCTACTCACATTGAAAAGAAAGACGGAATCGTCGTATGCGTCGGCGGCGGTATCGGAATCGCTCCGCTTCACCCAATCGTTCAGGCTAATCACAACATCGGCAACAAAGTCGTTACGATCATCGGTGCAAGAACGAAAGATTTATTATTCTTCGAGGACGAAATGAGAGCCGCTTCGGACGAATTAATCGTAGTTACTGATGACGGCACTTACGGTCGCAAAGCAGTTGTTACTGAACCGCTGAAAGAACTTTGCGAGAAAGAAAAAGTCAGCGAGATAGTTTCAATCGGCCCGGCTATCATGATGAAATTCTGCGTTGCTGCGGCGCGTCCTTTCGGTGTACCGATTACGACATCATTAAACACAATCATGATCGACGGAACAGGAATGTGCGGCTGCTGCCGTGTCAAAGTCGGCAACGAAACAAAATTCGTATGTGTCGATGGCCCTGAATTTAACGGCTATGAAGTCGATTTCGATAACATGATGCAGAGAATGACGGCTTTCAAAGACAAAGAACGCGAAGCCGACCATAAATGCCGCGTAGGACTTGACGGCGGGAGCCCCGCTGGCACAGGAAAGGTGAGTGCTTAATCATGAGTGAACACAAGACTACAGAAATGTTACAGGCCGAAGCCAAGAAACTTTGGGAAGATTTAGATGGCAAAACATTAACACCTAAGGACAGAACGGCTATCCCTCCGCAGGAAATGCCTTCTCAAGAGCCAATGGTAAGAGCTCACAATATGTCAGAAGTTGCTTTAGGCTACACTGAAACTCAAGCTCGCGTCGAGGCCGAACGTTGCATTCAGTGCGGCGGCGCGCCTTGTAAGAAGGGTTGCCCGGTCGGAGTGCCGATTCCTGAGTTTATCGCTTGCATTCAGAAAGGCGATTTCAAAGCCGCTGTCGACACAATCAAACAAACGAACTTGCTCCCGGCTATCTGCGGTCGTGTATGTCCGCAGGAAAAACAGTGCCAGAGCTTCTGCACCGTCGGAAAGATGATGAAGTCGCCCGAAAAGGCCGTAGCTATCGGACGTCTTGAGCGTTACGTAGCTGACTGGGAACGCGCAAACAACAAAATTACTGTTCCGACTCCTGCGCCTGACACAGGCAAGAAAGTTGCTGTAATCGGATCAGGCCCGGCAGGCTTGACGGTTGCGGCTGACACTCGCAGAGCCGGCCACAGCGTTACAGTTTTCGAGGCTTTCCAGAAAACCGGCGGCGTCATGGTCTACGGTATTCCGGAGTTCAGACTTCCGAAAGCGATCGTTTCAAAAGAAGTCGAGAACTTAAAGAAAATGGGCGTTGAGTTCAAAACGAGTTTCCTTGTCGGACGCACAGAGACTCTTGAGCAGTTGCTTGACCGCGAAGGCTACGATGCCGCATTCATTGGAACGGGCGCAGGTCTTCCGAAGTTCTTAGGAATCGAAGGCGAAAACTTAATCGGCGTTTTCAGCGCGAACGAGTATTTAACGCGAGCTAACTTAATGAAAGCCTACGACCGAGATCACGCTGACACGCCTCTTTATGACGCAAAGAGAGTAGCTGTCTTCGGCGGCGGTAACGTCGCAATGGACGGCGCGAGAATGGCTTTACGCCTCGGTGCTGAAAAAGTCTACTGCGTCTACAGAAGAACACGTGCCGAAATGCCCGCAAGAGCCGAAGAAGTCGCCCACGCTATCGAAGAAGGAGTCGATTTCCATTTCCTTGAGAACCCGACGAAGTTCATCGGCGACGAGAAAGGCAAATTAACCGGCGTTGAGTTATTAACATACGAACTCGGCGAACCTGACGCTTCAGGCCGTCGCAAACCCGTTGCAATTCCCGGCACAGAACACGTCCTTGAAATTGACGCGGCAGTCGTAGCGCTCGGCAACGAGTCGAACCCGTTGATGAAACAGACGACCCCAACTCTTGAAGTCAACAAGCGCGGAAATATCATCGTTGATGAAAATCAAAAGACAAACATTCCTCGCGTATGGGCCGGCGGCGATATAGTTTTAGGCGCGGCAACAGTCATTCTTGCTATGGGAGAGGGCAGACGTGCAGCAGCTAGCATAAATGAGTACTTAGCAGGAAAGTAATTTTAATGTAAAATCTTGCAAGTGAAATTTAAGTCATGAAATTTAGCGGAGCAGTTTTATTTTAGAACTCTCCGCTTTTATTTTGAAAAAAATTTTTCTGTTTCGCGATTGAAATCTTCGGGAATGTATTTGTAAATTAAAATGTAAAGTGCGCTGCTCAATCTATTTAATACGTGAATAATATTATACGGGTCATAATCACTAAATGCCCGGCACGCGCAAAGCTCCGTTTCACGCACAAGAGTTCGCAAAAAATTTATCTCTGAAGCTTCGCGTCCCATTTTGAAATTTAATAACAAATGTCCTTTGCCATAAAATTTTTTCGGATTGTGCGAGCGTTCGTGAATTTCATTTTCACTAAGTTCCCATAAAATTAAAATCTTGTCAAAAATTTTTTCACATGCTTCGCAGCTTTGAAGAGTTGTAATTACGTTCCGGACTTCTTCGAGATCGTTAATAAATTCTTCGTTGTCTGAATGAGCTTGAAAAAAAATAATTTGCGCGTTCAGACTGTCAAGCCGTCCGCGCAGTTCGATTCTTGAATCCGATTTCGGAACTCTTTCAAAAGAGTTGAGACTAGTTTTTAACTCCTCACTCCTCACTTCTAACTCCTCATTGACCAAGCGTCGCTACCATAACGGCCTTGATCGTGTGCAGTCTGTTCTCGGCTTCGTCAAAAACTTTTGAGGCTTCGCTCTCAAAAACTTCTTCAGTAACTTCTGCTCCTTTGACCGCAGGCAAGCAATGTAAAAAAATCGTCGTGTCCTTGCCGGTCGCATTCATTAAATCCGAAGTAACTTGCCACGGACGAAGAATTTTATAACGCTCTTCTTTTAATGCTTCCTCGCCCATTGAAACCCAAACGTCAGTATAAAGAGCGTCCGCACCCTTCACGGCTTCGTGAGGGTCATTGATGATTTTTATTTCGGAATGTTTAGCGACTTCGCGACACTTCGCAAGCAAATTTGAATCCGGCTCAAGCTCTTTTGGTGAACACACGACATAATTCACGCCCATTTTTGCGCAGCCGATCATTAAGGCGTTCGACATGTTGTTACGACCATCGCCAAGATAAACGAGAGTCAGGCCGCGAAGATTTCCGAAATTTTCTTTGAGCGTCAGGAAGTCCGCAAGAACTTGCGTGGGGTGGTCAACGTCGGTCAAGCCGTTCCAGACCGGGACACCGGAATATTTTGCGAGTGTCTCTACTGTTTCTTGTTTGAAGCCACGGAACTCGATCCCGTCGAACATTCGCCCTAATACTCGCGCTGTGTCTTTAGCATCTTCTTTTGCACCAAGCTGAATATCGTTCTTGTTGAGATACTCCGGAAAGGCTCCTTCATCGTTGCAAGCGACTGTGAAAGCGCAGCGAGTTCTCGTTGAAGATTTTTCAAACAAAAGCGCAATATTCTTACCCGCTAAAGAATTTCCGCGAATGCCCGCGCGTTTTTTTGATTTAAGATCAGCCGCCAGATTTAACAAATAATTTATTTCGTCGGGCGTGAAGTCCATGAGAGTTAAAAAACTTCTGCCACGAAGATTTACAGCCATAAAAATTTTCCTCCTTCAATAAAATTTTTATCCTAAATTAATTATTTTCCTTTTTTATGTTTACGCGCTGCTGCGTCGGCAATGTCAGCTATCCGAGATTTTACGCTTGTAACGACGTCAACTTTTTTTTGTGTCTTGGGTGGGGTTTGCGCTGGAATTTTTCGCACGGCCTCGCCACTTCCGATTAAAACTGCGATTGAGTGAAGACTCGGGATATTTTCGCAAACGATTTTTATAATCGAAATTATCGGCGTAGATAGCAGTGCACCGGGTATACCCCAAATCATTCCCCACAGCAATAAAGAGAGCAAAATTACAACAGGACTGACGCCGAGACGATCTCCGACTACTTTGGGCGTGATTATATTGCCTATTGTAACCTGAATGGCCGTCAGCGAGAGTAAAACCATAGCCGGCTTAAAAAGTCCTGGCGAAAATTGGATTATCGACATGACCACTGGCGGAATTGTCGCAATTATTGAGCCGACAGTCGGAATAAAATTTAATAAAAATGTCAGAACTCCCCAGCCCGCAGCAAGTTGAACGTCAAGCAACGTCAGCACTATCCACGCACAAACGCCCGTCGCAAAACTGATAAGAGCGAGTGTGCCTAAATATCGGCTAACTTGTTCGGAGATTGTGAAAAGAATTTTTTTCACGCGTTTTGCATTATGTCCGAACGCCTTTTCGATTTTTTCATCAAGATACGGCGCCTCGACCAACATAAACATTAAAAACACAAACGTCATCACGAATTTACTTGAAAGCGCGATTATTAAAGATGAAATATTTCTGGCATTGTCACGAAGAAGGCCCATCCAGTTGAAGTCTTTTACAGCTTCCGGCGGCACACTTAAAATTTGCATCAAATTCGCGAACCACTCTATCAATTTATCAGAATAACGCGCGTAAACGGCACCGAATTCCACGACTTGAGCCGCAAGAAATTTGAAGCCCGCAAGCCCGATACATGTAAGAATCGAAAATACAAGAATGACATTTAACCACGCGTTTAGCCTTAACGTCTTGCCAATCTGAATCACGGGACGTAACATTTGAAGAATAAACCACGCAATGACGAGCGGAATAAAGACATTACTCGCAATATGAAGCACGGAGCAAAGCGCGATTGACGACAAAAAAATAATAAGGCCGAGAAGTAATTTCATGTGAAAATTTTCATCTCCTGTTCGTGATTTTGAAAGTATTATAGCGCAAAATAAAAAGCGCCATCGCGCAGAAAAACGTTAATTTGGGGCGCGCAGAAAATTTTCAGACATGTGAAATAAAATCGAAAAGTCCTGAAGTTTTTTGCCTCCCCTCCCCCGCGTTAACGCAAGCAATAAAAAAGCTCCCGTCCGTTTGTGGGCAGGAGCTGAAAACTCAAAATTAAATTATTTAAGCTCTGAGAAGTACTTGATTGTGCGAACCATCTGGCTCGTATATGAGTTCTCGTTGTCGTACCAGGAAACGACCTGAACAAGTGTCTTGTCGTCGCCTACGGGTTTAACCTTCGTCTGTGTAGCGTCAAAAATTGAGCCTGCTGTGCTGTCGATGATGTCGGACGAAACGATCTGATCGGTGTTGTACTCGAATGACTCTGTCTCTTCTTTCTTCATCTGCGCATTGACCTGTTCGACTGTTACTGAACCGTTGACAACAGCGTCAAGAATTGTTGTTGAGCCTGTCGGTGTCGGAACTCTCTGTGCTGCACCGTCGAGCTTGCCTGCTAACTCAGGAATAACAAGTCCGATTGCTTTAGCTGCGCCTGTTGAGTTCGGGACGATGTTGCAAGCTGCTGCGCGTGCTCTGCGTAAGTCGCCCTTGCGGTGCGGGCCGTCAAGAACCATCTGATCGCCTGTGTAAGCGTGTACTGTGGTCATGAAGCCGGAAACTATAGGAGCGAGGTCATTAAGAGCCTTCGCCATAGGCGCTAAGCAGTTAGTTGTGCATGAAGCCGCTGAAATAATCGTGTCTTCGGGTTTAAGTGTTTTGTGATTAACGTTGAAAACGATTGTCGGAAGGTCATTGCCTGCGGGCGCTGAAATTACGACCTTGCGTGCGCCAGCCTTAATGTGAGCTTCGGCCTTTGCCTTTGACGTATAGAATCCTGAGCACTCAAGAACTACATCAACCTTAAGCTCACCCCAAGGAAGCTCTTCGGCTTTCGGCTTTGCATAAATCGTGATGACTTTGCCGTCTACTGTGATTGTGCCTTTCTCGTCGTCGAAGTCTACTGTTTTGTTATAACGTCCGTGTGTTGTGTCGTATTTAAGAAGATGAGCAAGCATTTTCGGCGCGACAAGGTCATTAATTGCTACGACCTCATAACCCTCTGCATCAAACATCTGACGGAATGCAAGGCGACCAATTCTTCCGAAACCGTTAATGGCAACTCGTACAGCCATGATAAAAAATTCCTCCTAATTAAACTATTTTTGAAAACGTTTTAATTATACAACAAGAATTTTAATAATTAAAAAAGACCCGGATTTTTGTCCGAGTCTTAGGGGTTGGAGTTTTATGTGTGAAGTGGAAATTTGCTTTATTATTTTCTCGTTTACGTTTACTACTGAAGCAAACTGAGCACCGACTGCGGAAGCTGATTCGCTTGCGCAAGCATGGACGTACCGGACTGGTTGAGAATCTGGAGCTTGACAAATTCCATCATCGTCTGCGCCATGTCGGCGTCTCTGATTCTGGACTCTGCCGCTGTCAAGTTTGTCAACGTCGTCGTCAAATTCTCGCTCGTGTATTCGAGTGCGTTTTGATAAGCACCGATTTTAGCACGCTGTGTCGAGACCTTGTTAATAGCCGCGTCAATCTGCCCGATTGATTTTGAAGCTGATTCGCGTGTAGCTACGTTGATGTTCGTAACGCCGAGCGCTCCTGCTGTCATGTTACCGATGTCGATTGCGATGTCTTCGCCTTCGTTGGCGCCAATCTGGAACACCGTCGAGCTGTCAACAATGTGAACGACTGCATCATATGCATCAGTGTCGGCTGTGAGCAAGAAATTCTCTTCGCCATCGCTCCATGTTGCTTTAATATTAGCAACAGGGCTAAATTCTATATCTACGTTCGGGTGAAGAACACCGATTAATCTATTATCGGAGACCTTGACGTTTGTCGCGCCATTTACAGGGATTCCTGTGTGAGCGTCATAAATCGAAGCCACAAAGGCAGTCGTTGAACTCTCTTGTACGACGTTGAAAGCAAGCGAGTTAATCAAATCTTCGTCGCCGCTGAACGTTAAATCGCCTGACGAACCAGGAAGCAGCGATCTGAAAATGAATGTGCCCGCAACCGTTTCAAGGCCCTGTGAAGGCATATCGACGCCTTGAGTTTTTTCTACAAACGTGCAGAACTTGTTTGAATCTGTGCCTTCAGTCAGATATTTAGCTTGGCCGAGGCCGTTTGCGATTGCGTCATTGAACTTAGCCTTTAACTCGTTAAGCGTATCAGTCCCATAAATCGTAATGCTTGTGCTTTCGCCATCACCCTGAGTAATTGTGATTGTCTTTGGGGAATCGAGCATGAAGACTCCCGAAGAATTCCAGAACGTGTTCAAGTCGCGAAGCTTTGTGTCGCCAACTGCTGTTTTGCCGATATAAGCGGCTGTAAAGCTTGCAAGTTCATCAGTACCCGGCACTATAGCGTTGTCTCCGTCGAGCGTGAAATTTTCGTCAGTCGTTAAAATGACATCACCATTGTAAACCGTACCATTTTCTGAATTCAAATAGAAATTTCTGAAATGAAGCTGTTTATTCTGTGTCGCTTCTGTACTGATGTTGAAAATCATCGGCTGGCCCACAAGAGGCTTTAATGCACCTTCATCGTACTTATCATTACTCGCTGAGTAGGTAAATTCGTCATTTGTTTCTGCCGTTTCTGAATCCTCGCTAGAATTGTACCAAGCATCCGGCCAATCGAGATCTTGATCACCAACAATTCTCACGCCTAAGTCAGGACTAACGTCATCGTCACCCTGACCTCTTACGTTATAAACAAACTTGCTACCTGCCGAAAAGTTTGCAAACGCACCACCAGTTAATTGTAATGTCAAGGCACCTTCAAAATCTTCATCCGATTCAGAAAGCCCAACAAGCTTGCCTAGCTGAATAGCATCGGCAATATTTCCATCTGTAACTTTGAGCGTGATATTGTCCATTATCGCACTGTCAACCGAACCATCTGCTTTGAGAATGTTTGACTGCGCACTGAGAATTACAGTTCCTTCGTTTTCATCGCCACTCATAGAGGTTACTGTGAATAGAATATTGGCGTTATTGGGACTATTAGCATCTAAAGTAAAGTAGTCGGTAACATTTTCTGCCTTTAACTGAGCATCATCATTGTCAGAATCTTTAAATCCATAAGCACCTGTAATCTGTGAGTCGGTGTCAGTATCTACGGCCTGTACCTTGTAATTCGCCGCAGGGAGACTGTCAACCTCAACTTTTGTAACACCTTTTTCCGTCAGCATCGAAGTGTTTGTGATTACATTCGGGTGCTTAATTGTCATGACAGATGATTTCTGCACTTGGCCTGCGCCTGTCTGATTGGGATCAACGTTGACTTTGATTCTGTAGTTACCTTCAAACGATTTTTTCTGACCGAACTGGTCAATCTCTCGAAGCGAACCATTTACATAGGCCTTCACGTTAAGATTGCTTGATGATGTGATACCTGCTGAACTCCCGTCAAGTAAACGTTTTTTGTTAAATTGAGTTGTCTTAGCTATCCTATCAATTTGATCAGCAAGCTGATTAATTTCGAGTTGAATGTAACTTCTGTCTTGTGAGGTGAGTGTGTCATTTGATGCTTGAACAGCTAACTCACGCATTCTCTGAAGCATTGAGTTCGTTTCACCAAGAGCGCCTTCAGCTGTCTGAAGCATTGATGTAGCATCTTGCGTATTTCTAACAGCTATTTCAAGTCCTGAAATCTGTGCACGCATTTTCTCACTTATGGCGAAACCTGCTGCGTCGTCTGCAGCTGAATTAATGCGAAGCCCTGTTGAAAGCTTTTGAATTGTTTTTTCCATCGCGGAATTCGTTGAATTTAACGAATTATACGCGGTGAGTGCTGGTATATTATGATATATTCTCATTTCTATTTAGCCTCCTGCACGCCTCCACGGGGGAAAGTCCTGCCCGACTTGGCGAAAAATCCTAGTAATTTTTTTAATCCAGATATTTATATTCCAGATAATATTTTTTGAAAACTAGTTAGTTTTTCGGCTAAATATTGAGGCTCTTTAATTCTAAAAATTTTTCGCTAATTTTTGTTTTTTTGTGTTTCGACCTTTCACGCTATTCATGTACACTATCCAGTGCCAAATAGCCCGCGCACGGTTGTCTCCGCACCAAAAATCTTAAAAAGACTTTTGAATCTCTGAACACTCTTTTTGATGTCCTTACGAATTTTGAAATTTTCGTATTACTTTGGCTTCGACCTTTCACGCTATCCATGTACACTATCCAGTGCCAGATAGCCCGCGCACGGTTGTCTCCGCCTCGAAAATTTTCGCCGTTCGCAAAAACTAAAAAACTAAAAAAAAACTTTTGAAAATGATTCTTAAACTTTGAAATTTGATTTTGAAATTTATTTTGTGATGTCGGACTTCGTAAACTATCCAGTTTGAACCGCTGCCCGGCTTTTATTTTTTTTCGCCGTCTTTGAACATTTCGCAAAGAGTATAGATAGCATTTTCGATTTTGTCAAGGGCAATTTGAAAAAAAATTTTGTGGAAGAAATTTTTGTGGAAGTCTTTACATATTAAAAATGAAAGTATATAATTCTTTCGGGAACAGTAAGGAAATTAACTATTCTAAGAACCGAAACATTATCATAGCTTTGAGTGTCCCCGCTTTGCCGGGGATTTTTTTATTTTTGTTTTTTAGTCTGAGTTTGACAAGCTAGAAAAATTTGCTATACTTTCCGCGTCTTGAAAAATATCGAATGGATTTCAGGGCGGTTAGTTCAGAGGTAGAACGCTTCCTTGACACGGAAGAGGTCAGAAGTTCGATTCTTCTATCGCCCACCACTTTTTCAATTAGGAGTTAGGAGTTAGGAATGAGGAATGAAAAAAAACTCTTAGCCCGCAAAAAAATTTTTCCCCACAGTTTAATTAAAATAAATTTCCCTGTGACGTTATCTTTTTATAGCGCGACTTTATAATCTCGCAATATTCCGGCGACATTTCCATCATGAGGCACGTTCGGCCCGTTAATTCGCAAGCTAGAAGCGTCGTTCCCGAACCGCCGAAGCAGTCAAGAACAACGCCGTCAGGCTCGCAATAATCATCAATGATTTTCGCGAATAATTCGACTGGTTTTTGCGTCGGGTGAACACGACTGCGGCCGTTATAAAGCCTTGAGCCCGCGCGGAGTACCCCGTTCCAAAGATGCTGATATTTTTTTACGCGCATTCCCCATGACCGCCACGCCAGCTCGCCATCTGAAAAATTTGTATCTCCCGTCATTTTATCCCAGAAAATCCAGCCGCCATTGATGGGCAAAAAATCCGCAAAATACTGGCCGCCGAAAATGATTTTTTTCTTGCATATGTTTTTCGTGATTTCGTAATTTTTTCGCGCGGTCTCGGAGTTATCATCGCCGATCATCATGGGATATTTTTTAGATTTTATAGATGTTCCTTGTGTGAATAAATTAATTTTGTATTTTCTTCTATCTTCCCCGATTATTCCGCTTTTTTCTTGGCATTTCATGCCGTAAGGCGGGTCGGTCAAGATTAAATCGACTTTGTAATCAGCGATTAATTTTGCGATATTCGCGGCCTCGCAAGCGTCAGCGCACATTAAACGATGCCGGCCTAATTCAAAAATTTCAGTCTCCGGCTCCGTTTTCTCATCGGCAAACGCTTTTATGTCGTCCCATGCGGAGCCGAAAACCTGTTTAAATGTGCCATCGAAAATTTTTGCCATTCTTTATTTCTCCTCGCTATCTTTAGTTTCAGTTTTTTTGCGAATTTCTAGCAATTTGTCTTTCAAAAACGCCGGAACTGGCACGCCTAGCGCGACCGCGTTTTCAAAAATGCTAATGCCCTCGTTCGCAAGATAAAAATAAATCACAGCGTCGCGGCAAAGAGTCTGATTGCCGGGAAGTTGCCGGTCAACAATGTGCGCAACGCCAACCATCAAGAAAATCATAGCTTTGCGGAAAATTCCATTAAAGCCAATGCTTGAAGATAACGTGTGAGTTTTTATCGCTTGCATAACGCCGGAAGCATAATCTATCGCTGACAAAGCCACTAGGCTAGCCATTGCGCCGGTAAATTCGCCGAACAAGAACGAGAGCAAAAAGCTACAAAATGCAACGAATGAATCTAAAATTTTTTCTGACATTTTAATTTTTCACTTGCATTTAGTTGTAATTTACCGCGAATTGCTCTTTGCGGTCTTTGCCGATGTCAACGTGAATGAAGTTGCGCTTTGGATAAAAACAACACCATTTTAATTCCGGAATTTCCCCCTCGACCCACAAATCTTTGACCGCCGCCCATAAAACCGGTGCGCCAACAGAGCAACTTAAATCAGCCGCTAAGCCCTTTAAGTGATAAGAGTGAGGCTTGCCTCCGACCGCGGCATTGCGTTTTGAGCAACGGCAGCCGGAATTTACTCTTACGGGAATATCGACGGCATCTCGGATTTTTTGACACAGTTGCATTAAAACCGGGTGTACTTGATTGTAACCGCATCCGCAATGACATTCAAACTCCTTCACTTTGAAGTTCTTTGTATCAGTGGCCCCGGTCCATAATTTTTTTTCGCTTTTTTCGTTACTCATGGTTAAATTTCCCCTCCTTGATATTCTTCGCCCGTGATTAACTTGTATTCTTCGGGCGTGATCCATGCCCTATAAACAGCCGCGTGAACCTGTGATTTTGTCCACATTCCGAAGTCATAATAACGCTTTACAATTTCAAATTTTGAACTCATGATTTTTTACCCCTCCTCTGTTACTGTTTCTAACATTTCTAAAAAACTTATCCTTGCGTCAACTTCAAGCTCTTTAAGTTCTTGTTCGCTGATGTCAGCAAGTATAAACCACGTTTTACCCTTATCATACACGGGCATTGTAATTTGTATCAACTTCATAAAAGCGTGTTCGCCTAATAGCGATAAGTCGGCCATTGGTGCGCTTTCAGGATCGAAATTTTCATCTTGCGCTTCGATTTTCACGTTAATGAATTTTCTTGATTCCGCGAAAAAATTTACGTCAATTCTTTGCTCCGTTATGAAGTTGTTGCCGTTAAGTGCCAGATTTTCAAGGACGGAACCGTCCCCAAAAGTGATTTTGAATTTTGGATTTTGCATTTTTAATTCTCCTTTTTGATTTTCGCCCGCCATAAAGACGGGCTGATTTTTGATGGTTAAGGTTGTTTATGACTGTTTAATTCTTTGGTTAGTCAGTTTTTGACTAACTAAATTATTTGATAAGGGCCGCCGGGCGAACGCCAAGAGCATTGGACGCGGAGGCGTAGTAACAGTGGCCGTAGTAGTTGACAAGGGCGAAATTCGCCGCCGAAACGACATTTCTTAACCAATAGTAATCGCGGTATGTGACCAATTTTTTATTATGTCTAAAAAGGTTAAACTGAGTATGGTCAACGCTGTAGCGGGAAGGAATGCTTGCGCTGTTTTTGCTTGCCGCGTCAAAGATAAGTGAGCCGTAGACTTGTCTTTCGTCCATAATCTCAGGCCCTGTGCTATTTACCCACGCTCCGCCGGAAGCCACGCCGTTAGTGACGGCATTTTCTATATAAATTCTGTGTGTTGGAACATGCGCGGAGCCGAAAAACGCGTTGAAGATAGCGCGGGCCTTGTTTAATCCCGTTGCGCGCATTTTAGAGCCGGCATAAGCCCCCGTTGTAATATTTGTATCGTTCATGCAGTGATTGTACATAACTCTTAACGGCACAACGGCAATGTGAAAGTTTGTGAAGTCTGAATCCCCGCATCGTAGCCAATAGTTAAAATCTGCGATTGCTAACATGCCGCTGTAAGTTTCAGTTACGGAGTTGCCGTCAGCATCTTCGTAAGTGTGTGAAAGATTTTCAACTGCCCAATAATCGCCGATATATAAATCTTCAAAAGTGCCCGCGGCGATTGCATTTTGCTGCGCGGCCGTGAAAGTGGAACCTAAATTTTTCCCGCGATACATGCAATTATGAACGCCGTCGTTGTTGAAGTTAAAGCAGTCAACGCCCGCGGGGACGGTCGGCGCGAAAGTACACCAGTAATTCACGTTTGTCGGCAAAATTGAGCTTGAAGAAGTGTGTGCAACGGTGCAAGCATACAAAGTAGAATTGTATAAAACGATGTCAAGCTCTTTGTAGCTTTGTCCGCTTTTCCATGCGCCTTTGTTTAAGAGCGACAAGTCATTTTTTAATCCGATTTCAGTAACGCGGCCGTCCATCCATGTTTGGTAAATTGCATTTTGTCGCGTAACTTCTGCGCCTAAAACCGCGGCCGTTGTTGCAGCAAAGTTTCGGATTATGTAGTAAGTTAAATTTGAAGCAGTTGTGCCCGTAAACGATTGCGCTAGTGTGATCGAAGTGTTAGAGTTTACGGCCGCAATTTCGTAAAAAGTGCTTCGGTCAACCGTGAGAATATCGCCGGGTTTAATGCCAATGTCGTTCCAGCCTGTGCCAGTGCCGGTAACGGCTGTAGAGTTTGCGGTCAAGGCGATTTTCCCCGTGGAATACCATCTTAAACCAACTGAATTTGCCAATTTTAATTCCTCCTTTGAAATTTGAAAATTGTAATTTGTATTTTACCTGTAAAGCGCCAATGCAACATGAAACTGGTTAGTTAGTCGCAAATTGCCGGTCCAACCCCAATCTAGTTGTCCGAGTTTCGGCCCAATGTAAATACCTCCTGATATTGTCGGCGTTGTAATGTAAGAGCTAATTATTTGGTAATGGCCATTTTTAACGCCATCTAAATAATAT
>JAFSUP010000067.1 GCA_017445205.1 Synergistaceae bacterium | reverse complement strand
CAGTACACAAAAGCGAACTCCTGATAACCGCAAGAAGACTATAACACAGATACAGGTGCGGGTGCTTCTCCCGGACACAAGGGAACTTTTGCCCCTATGCCCGACTCTACTGTCACCAGCAGAGATTTGTTGTAAAACTTTGGGTAAAAAGCGTGGTCTAGTGTCGGCTTTCGCTAATCTATGGCTTCTGCGTCTCATATTTACCGCAAAGTATTATAACATAGAGCCGTCTAACTCACGACTAAAGTCGCGAGAATGCGACGGTTTTTCGTTCAAAATTCAAAATTATTATAAACCGCGCCGATATAAAAATAATAAAATTGAATTTAATGGAGATGTTTATCAATGAGCATTCAGAATATACAATCGGGCATTCAAAACACAGAGCAATATAAAATTCGTAAGCAAACCGAAGCGCAGGTCGAAGAACTTCAGCAGCAAGTCCAGCAAGCCGCACAAACTGCGCAAGAAATTCGCCAAGTTGATGAATACGACAAGGCCAACCCAGTCGGCGAAGAAGTTGAAGGGATTTATAGCGTTTCGCACGACGAGTCAGGAAATTTGAAAATTGATTACAAGCAACCGACTTCAAAATCTAACGAGACCGAAGAAAAATCAAACACGATGACCGTGAAGGCCGACGATAAAACTCAAGAGGCCAAGGGCGGAGCAGCACCGGCGGGAACGTCAAGCACGGAAGAAAGTTCCGACGATGATGACGACGAAGAAGAACTTGAAAAATTAAAGCAACAGCGCGACGCGATTAAGCAACAATTAAACCGAGCCGCCGACGAAGAGACGAAGGCCGCATTAAGAACACAACTTCAAGCTATCGAAGTGCAAATAGCCTTAAAATCTTCCGGAACTGATTAATGATTAACAAAAATCCCCTGTAGCACAACGCCGCAGGGGAAAATTTTTTTTATTTCGTGAAATTTGATTAACGCTTCGAGAACTGTCTCTTTCCTCTTGCGCCCTTCTGACCGAATTTCTTTCTTTCGACCATTCTCGGGTCTCTGGTTAAGAGTCCTTCTTTCTTGAGAGCCGGTCTTAAATCTGGATTCATTTTGATTAAAGCTCTCGCAATTCCGAGCTTCACGGCTCCGGCCTGCCCAGTTAAGCCACCGCCCGAAGCGTTTACGAAGACATCTACGCGGCCTTCGACTCCTGCGGTCTTCAATGACTGATAGACCTGTGATTGCCAAATAAGGCGCGGGAAATATTCTTCGACTGCGCGATTATTGATTTTAATTTCGCCTGTTCCTAAGCATATACGAACACGAGCGAGGGCATTTTTGCGTCTGCCTGTTCCCCATGTGTATTTATCGTCTGACATTTTCATTTACCTCCTAAATTTCAAGAGTTACCGGGTTCTGCGCGGTGTGCGGGTGATTGGGGCCTGCATAGACTTTCAGCTTGCTTGCATATTTAAGTCTGTTGCGCGGGAGCATTCCTTTGACGACGTGATGGAACAAAGCTTCCGGCTTCGTCTTCACGAGAACGCCCCACGGTGTCGCACGATAACCGCCCGGGTGTCCGGTGTGATAATGCCATGTCGATTGCTCGGCTTTGTGGCCTGTGAGTTTGACTTTCTCGGCGTTGATAACGATAACATAGTCGCCCGTGTCAACGTGAGGTGTATAAGTGGGCTTGTTCTTGCCCGTTAAAATTTTTGAAATTTCGGCGGCTAAACGTCCTAAGGATCTATCAGTCGCGTCAATAACGTACCATTTTCTTTCAACCTGGCCGGGTTTTGCCAAGTATGAGCTGCTGCCCGTCATGATAAAAATTTCCTTTCGATAAAATTAAAAAATTAAAATTGCGTTTATACTCTCAGCGAACGGGGGCTTTGTCCACTTCGATAACTTGGCTATTTTACACTTACAAGGCGAGAATTTTCAAGTTTACCCGGCAGCCTTCCGCGCTTGGCCAACGGTTTGCCGTCGATCTCTTTCAAATCCATCGTCATATCCATAGGCACTGCGTGAGCGATATAGCTTCCGACCCCGAACACGTCCGCGCCAGCTTGTGCAAGATTTTTGATTCTTTCAGGATTGAGGCCGCCTGAAACTACGATTTTGACTTTATTAAATCCTTCAGCGTCAAGACGATAGCGAAGCTCTTTCACTAAATCGACCGTAACGCCTCCGCGTTCGCCCGGCGTGTCAAGTCTTACAGCTCCAAGCCTGTCGCCCATAGCACGTGCGAGCCTCAAAGCCTCTTCGCATTCGTCATGGAACGTATCAACTAAGAACGTACGGCCGATGTTAGGAGGTAATGCCGCGTCGTAGGCTTCAGCGAGTTTAAGAGTGTCGCCCATGATTAAAATCGCCGCGTGAGGAACTGTCCCTGACGGTTCGCCGCCTGCGAGCTTCGCGCCTAATACACAACTAGCTCCGGCACAACCGCCGAACTTAACCGCGATTGCTTCCATTACGGGCGAGATAGCCGGGTGAAGATGACGCGCGCCGAACGATAAAACGGGTTTGCCGTCAGCAGCCTCGACACATTCACGAGCAGCCGTTGCCCACGCACATGAACTCGAAAGAATACCGAGCAAGTTCGTTTCATGGATCCCAAAAGCACCATAAGGGCCGGTAATTCGCACTAAGACTTCTTTGGGCGTGAAGTACTCTCCTTCTGGGATTGCTTCAATTTTAACGGGAGCGTCTTTGAGCAGTTCCAAAACTTCCGCAAGCCCGGCGAACATTCCCGTCGTGCGTGTGAAAATTTCAGCTACTACGGGAGTGTCGAGTTTGTTGACGGAGCGCAAAACGTCGCGAGTATTAATGAAATAAATATCCGTCGTAGCTCCTGATTTAATTTCGTCATGGGACGCACTGTATAAACGGCTCGGATTAACTTTCAGGGCCGTTACATCGCTAAGTGAATTTAACACTGTCATTAAACCTTTCTTAATTAAAATTAAATTAGTTTAAGAAGACGATGAAGAATGAAGTTACCATGAAGACGACCGCAAGCACGATTGTTAATTTCGTGAGGGGCGTGAAGCGCTGCCACTGTCCGCTGTCTGCTTGAGTGCCGCCGCCGAAAACTCCAGAGAAGCCGCCCTGCTTACGTTGCTGAACAAGAACAGCCAAGATAAGCACGATCGATACGATTATATGAACAAAAGATAATAAAACCTTCATCAAAAAATTCCTTTCTAAAATTCTAAGTCACACTGTTAAATTTGAATTGTTGCGCGCAAAAATTCGAGAATAATTTTATTACAAGCCGCGGCGAATTTACAAGTTATAAAAAAAATTCCCTCCCGATTGTTTAGGAGGGATTATTATTAAATGCTTCTACGATTGATTACTTTATTTCAGCGCCTGCGTCTTTCAAAAGCGAAACAGTTTTCTCTACGTCCGTAACGTTGAAAATGTAATAAACTTCACTGCTGTTGAGTTCAAACATATACAAGTGTTCAAGGTTCACGCCAGCTTCGGAGAAAACTTTAAGAACTGAATTCAAACCGCCGGGAATATCAGGAATTTCAACCGCGATTACGTCTTCAATTTTTGTGCTGTATCCGGCCTCTGCCAAGACTGCCGCAGTTGCCGCAGCGTCGTCCACCATGAAAAGAGCTTCACTGTCGTTCCTAATTGTTACGCCGTTGAGGTCAATCTTGTGGTCAGCAATTACCTGAGTCATCTTCTGAAGGCTGCCCGGTTCATCAGGACTAGGGACAACAATCTGCTTCAGCCTCAAAACTTTTTCCCCGTTGAGAGCATAAGCCGAAGCACTCGCAACGATGACTAACGCCAACGAAAGTAATAAAACTAGTAAACGTTTTGTTTTCATAATACAAACTCCTTTGTTATTTAGGATTAAAAACTTTAGGATTATATATATATATATAAAGTCAAGCATTGATTTGCCTCAATTAATCAGTCTTACGCACAAAAAACAACTTCTGGACAAATTGTCCAGAAGTGAAAAATTTTCAAAAATTTTTGGAGCGGATGACGGGATTCGAACCCGCAACATTCAGCTTGGGAAGCTGACGCTCTACCGTTGAACTACGTCCGCAGCATTTTCGATATTGAGCGAATACGGCGGCAATTCTATATCATGATTAAAATTTTCGCAAGTTTTTTGTTTTCATGATAGAATTACAAAATATTTTCGCCCTGTTGAACATACGCAGGGCAATTTTTCAGATTTAATTTTCTTACAGAAGGAGCCTTAAATTCATAATGAAAACAGAATTGCTGGGGCAGGAAAAAAATATAGTAAAAATAAAACTCGATATTGAAGCCGCCGAGTTCACGAAAGCACTTAAACAAGAACTTAATGAGTTGTCTCAGCAGGTCAATATCCCCGGCTTCCGCAAAGGCAAAGCGCCGCGCAACATTCTCGAAATGCGTTTCGGAAAAGAAGCCATTTACAACGAAGCTCTCGAAAAAATTATCCCCGGACAAATTCGCCAGATAATCGAAGATTATGACCTCGACGTCATGGACACTCCGACTCTTGATGTTAAAGAGCAAATTAAAGAAGGTCAGCCGATTACATGCGAACTTATTTTTGAAGTCCGTCCCGAAGTCGAACTCCCTGACATTGACGCTCTCGAAATTGAAAAAGAAGTTTCAAACGTCAATGATGAAGCAGTTGACAGCCTCGAGAAAAGAATCCGCGTCAGCATGTCCGAGATTAAACCTGTCGAACGACCGATACAGGACGGCGATTTAGTTGACCTTGAACTCACGATTAGAGTTTTGAATCCTGACGGTTCAGAAGCTGAAGAGCAGCCGCGCAAAGACCCAACGAAAGAAAAAATTAATCTTTCTGACACAACAATAAGAAAAGAAGTTCGCGATGCTTTAATCGGAAAATCAAAAGGCGATGAAGTTCACACAGATTTCAACGTTGAAGAAAAACATTTCGACAGAGAACTCGCAGGCAAACACGTCAGCTACAAAATGATAATCGAAACAATTTCTGAATATGTCTTGCCGGAAGTCAATGAGCAGTTTTTTAAGGACGTCTTCGGCCCAGACACTGACATCAAAGACTACGAAACTTTCAGAGCGCGACTTAAAGAAGACATTGAGAAAGAAGTCGCTACGACTAGCCAAACTGATCTTGAAGAACGCGCCGTCGATATGATTGCGAATGCTTCAAAGCTCGAAATACCCGAAAATTTTGTGAATCGTCAAATTCGTGCGCTGCGTCAGGAAGATGAGAAGTGGGCAAAAGACAACAACATCACTTTAACTCAAGCGTATGCTCTCGACACCGAAGAAGGCCGCAAGGGTTATGACAAACTCCTTCGCGAACGTGCAGAAGACGGCGTCAGAAACGTTCTAGTTATGGACGAGCTTGCAAAGAAATTCGATATTCATCTTGAACAGGCCGACCTCGAAGCAGAATTTGACCAATTAGCCACGCAGACAAACGTAACAAGAGGAATCGTAGCGAAATATTTCTATGAACACGAAGATAAGCTAGATTCGCTTCGCGGGCGTTTACGTTGGAATAAAATCGTGAAAGAAGTGCTCTCTCATATGAAGATCAAAGAAGTTGAAAAACTTTCAGACTCTGAACACGATCACGAACATCACGAGGACAATCAGGGAGAATAATTAAATGTCGTATTACATTCCTTATGTAATTGAACAGACTGGAAGAGGCGAGAGAAGTTATGACATTTACAGTCGTCTTTTGAAGGACAGAATAATTTTTCTCGGCTCTGAAGTTGTCGATGACGTAGCTAACTCGATCGTCGCGCAGATGCTTTTCCTTGAGAGCGAAGACCCCGACAAAGATATTAATCTTTATATCAACAGTCCCGGCGGAAGCGTTACGGCCGGCCTTGCGATTTATGACACTATGCAATATATCAAGCCTCAAGTTTCTACAATTTGCGTGGGACTTGCTGCTAGCATGGCGGCGATTTTGCTTGCGGGCGGTGCTAAAGATAAACGATTCGCCTTGCCTAATGCCGAAATCATGATCCATCAACCATTAGGCGGCGCACGTGGTCAAGCCAGCGACATTGAAATTCAAGCTAAGAACATCATCAAGACCAAAGAACGAATGAACAAAATCTTAGCTTCACACACAGGTCAAGAATTTGAAACTATAGCTCGCGACACCGACAGAGATAACTACATGACCGCTGATGAAGCTTTAAAATATGGTTTAATCGACAAAATCATAGAGGCAAGGTAGACAATGCCCCCGAAAGATAAAGAACATAATCACGATAAAGACCGCTGCTCTTTCTGCGGCAAGATGCGTTCACAAGTTGAAGACATGTTCGACGGCCCCGGCGGGAAAGTCCGAATTTGTGATCAGTGTGTCGCTCTTTGCACAATCATGATGGCAGAGAAACAGGGCGGCGGAATTTATCCTCTTGACATTGTGAAAACTCAAGAAAGCGAAGCACCTAAGCAGGCCGCGCCGGTTTACACTTCTTCATCAAAGAAATTTTCAAATTCAAATGTTACTGATGACACAAAGCCGAAGGATTTAAGCGCGTATCTTGATCAATATGTAATCGGACAAAATAACGCTAAGAAAGTTGTTTCTGTTGCCGTCTATAATCACTATCAGCGAATTAGAAATAATTTAGACTTGAAAAATCTCGATGTCGAACTTCAAAAGAGCAATGTCTTGTTACTTGGTCCAACCGGCTCGGGAAAAACTTTAATCGCTCAAACGCTTGCTAAAAAATTAAATGTTCCGTTCGCTATCGCTGATGCTACGACTTTAACTGAGGCTGGTTATGTCGGTGATGACGTCGAGAATGTTCTCGTGAGATTATTGCAAGCCGCTGACTTCGACTTAAAAGCCGCCGAACGTGGGATTATATATATAGATGAGATTGATAAAATTTCTCGAAAGTCCGAATCAACTTCAATCACTCGCGACGTATCAGGCGAAGGCGTTCAGCAGGCTTTGCTAAAAATTATCGAAGGCACGATTTCAAACATTCCGCCTAAGGGAGGACGCAAGCACCCGCAGCAAGAAGTCGTTCAGATTAACACGGAAAATATTTTATTTATCTGTGGCGGAGCCTTCGACGGTCTTGAACCCATCGTAGCGCGGCGCGAATTAAAAAAATCTCTCGGTTTCGGAAGCGAATTAAATAAGAAGTCCGGAAGTTATGAAATGCTGCGCAAAGTTCAGCCCGAAGATTTAGTAACTTACGGATTTATTCCTGAACTTGTCGGACGGATCCCCGTGCTTGTCGCTCTTGAAGAACTCGACAAAGACGCTTTCATAAAAATTCTTCAAGAACCCAAAAACGCTCTCGTGAAACAGTATAAAAAAATTCTTGCTATGGACGGCGTGAATTTGGAATTTACTCCCGAAGCTCTGGACAGAATCGCCGAGCTTGCAGTTGCTAAGAAAACAGGCGCGCGCGGTTTGCGGGCAATCATGGAAAATTTGATGCTCGATATTGAGTACGAATTGCCTTCGATGCCTGTCGATGAGAGGAACGGAAAGAAATTATTAATCACTCCCGAATTTGTGAACGATAATAAAATTCCGCTGAAAGATTTATTACATGAGTAAAAAAATTTTGTTCATTAATGCCCGGCTTGAAGCGTCGTGTTTCAAACCGGGTCAACTTTTGCCCGAGGATTCAAATTTGCCTGAAATCGCCGTTGCTGGTCGTTCAAACGTCGGGAAGTCGTCTCTGATTAACGCGCTCTTAAATACAAAAATTGCTAAGACTGGCCAAACTCCCGGAAAAACTCGCAGCATTAATTTTTATAATGTCGCGATTAAAGATTCAGACTTAAAATTTAGACTCGTCGATTTGCCTGGCTACGGTTACGCGGCACGAAGCAAAGACGAACGCAACGAATGGAAAAAATTAATTTCTGCTTACGTCAGCAAGCGCGAAAATCTAAAATTGATTCTTCATCTTGTGGATTTTCGGCACGGCCTCTTAAAGAACGACGAAGAATTACAAGAATGGCTTCGAGCTTATGAAAAAAATATTTTCGTCGTGTTCACGAAGGCTGATAAAATTCCAAAAAGTAAATGGCTCAGTTTGAAACAAAGTTACGTTAAAGACGGCTTGTTCTCCTGCGACGTCCCAATAATAACTTCGAGCGAAAAAAAAGAAGGCATTGAAGCCCTCTGTGAATTTGTTGCAAATTTTTTAGCCGATTAACGCAAGAGCAACGTCGTTTACGTTCGTACCAGTCGGGCCCGTCATTAAAAGAGCATCGGCGGCCTTCAGTGCGTTATATGCGTCGTTCTCTTTCAAAACGTCAGAAATATTTATCCCTTTGGATTTCAAAATTGATTCCGTCTTGCCGTCAACGATCCCGCCTGCTGCGTCCGTGGGGCCGTCAGTTCCGTCCGAACCTAACGAAGCGATCACAACGTTTTCAAGTCCCGCTATTCCGACCGCAGCAGCAAGAGCAAATTCTTGATTTCGGCCTCCCATTCCGTGCCCCGTGAGATGAACGACTGTTTCGCCGCCCGCGATTATCGCACAAGGAGCTTTCACAGGTCGCCCTGAAGTTAGGACCTCGCGAGCCACTGACGCCATAAACGCTCCCGCCTCTCGTGCTTCGCAAGTCATCGTTGTAGTTAAGACGAGAGGATTATAGCCCTTCGACTTTGCAATTTCGCAAGCCGCTTCGCACAACGCCGTAACGCTTCCGGTGATTACCGCTGTAACGTTATCGAGCTTCTTAGGAGTCTCTTGTGAAAGAATTTTCATAAGTTCGGGTTTGACGTTCAAAGAATATTTTTTCACAATCGCTAGAGCTTCTTCGCTCGTTGATTCGTCTGGCCACGCTGGGCCGGAGGCTATGCTGTCGAGCCTATCGCCTAACACGTCCGACAACACGACCATGAACACATGAGCAGGCGCGCAGAGTTGTGCAAAACGTCCGCCTTTGACGCTTGAAAGATGTTTACGGATTGTGTTAATCTCAACGATGTCGGCGCCGCATGATAAGAGCTGGCTCGTGATGTCTTTCATGTCGTCAAGCGTAACACCTTCGGCCGGAAGTTCAAAAAGTGCCGAGCCGCCGCCGGATACAAGAAATAAAACAGTGTCGTTCTCATTGAGATTTTTAACATGTTCAAGCAAAGCGCGCGTGCCTTTCAGCGTGTTCTCGTCAAGAACAGGGTGTCCGGCTTCAAAAATTTCCAATCCTTTAATGTCGCCCATTGAGTGTTCATACTTCGTAACGACAGCCCCTGAAATTTCAGAGCCTAAGATGTCGCTCGCAGCCTTCGCCATTCGCCACGCTGCCTTACCGATTGACGCAACGACTAAACGTCCCTTGCCCTTTCGCGCTTGAAAGTCTGCACGGCCAAGAGCTTCTTTAACTGCCGATTCGGGCAACACTGCTTTAATCGCGCTGTCGATGATGCCGCGCATGTCTTCTTTGAGATTCATTTTTTAACCTCCGATTTCGATTTTTGATTTTATGATTTTGATTTATGGATTTGAAATTATTATAGCGAAAAAAATTTGCCACTTGCAAAAATTCGCGATAAACAAAATAATTAACTCTATGAAAAATTTTTTTATTTTTAATTTAGACTGGATATGCCAAACTTGAATTTATTAAATAAATTACGAAAACCTGATGCCCGGGTAAGAATTAAAATGGAACGCACTCATTACGGCATGAAATTTTTTTTGCCGGAGAGTCTTTCTGAAGACGAGCTATTAAAACTTCTCGTTAGGATTCCGGCTGCGGCTTATAAACTTCCAGACGGCCAGAGCGTCGCGCTAGACTTCGCAAATAGAAAATGTTCGCGGCGTTTAATCCTTCACATGATTAATAGCATAGTCTGGGAGAAAGATATAAAAATTTCTGCGTGGCTTTCAAAAAATCAAGAGAGTCTGAACTTATTCGCGGCCGCAGGTTTGACATTAAAAGAGCCTGAAAAAAAATCCGAAGCTTCGAAACCGGAACTCGAAATTCAAAAAAATGAAAATAAAATCGAAACTCCGCCACAGCGAGAGCCTATTTCAGAGCTTAAAGTCGTATATAATTCAATGCGTTCGGGACAGCGAATAGAATCCGAAGGCGATGTTATTGTGTGGGGACATTTAAACCCCGGCGCAGAGATTGTAGCGGGCGGAAGCATAATCATAGCGGGACGATTATTGGGGGTCATTCACGCAGGAGGCTACGGCCGCGAAGATGTCTTTGTGTGGGCAGGCTGTTTTGAAACTCCGCAGGTTAGGATCGCCAACAAACTCTGCTACGCGGATTCAAAAAACACGGCGTGCTGGCGTAAGAGCGTTTTAATAACTCTCGAAGACGGCACACCGATGATACGGGAAAACAAATTTACAAAAAGCAGCAATTAAGGAGGAAATTTTTATTAAATGGCACGTGTTATAGTAACGACTTCGGGCAAAGGCGGAGTCGGAAAGACAACTTCAACAGCAAATATTGCGGCAGCGCTTGCACGATTCGGGAAGAAAGTCGTAGCCGTCGATGCAGATGTGGGACTTAGAAATCTCGACGTAATAATGGGACTTGAAAACCGCGTCGTTTATAACTTCATCGACGTAATTGAAAAGACTTGCAAACTTAATCAAGCTCTCGTCAAAGATAAAAGAGTTCCCGGCCTGTATCTTCTTCCCGCCGCTCAAACTAGAACTAAAGACGCAGTGAACCCTGAACAAATGGTCGCGCTATGTGAAGAATTAAAACCCGAGTTCGATTTCATTTTGCTCGATTGTCCCGCAGGCATTGAAGGCGGATTCAAAAACGCTGCCGCCGGCGCTGAAGAAGCTCTCGTAGTAACGACGCCGGAGATCCCCGCAGTCAGAGACGCAGACAGAATAATCGGAATGCTTGAATCAATGGGAAAATCTCCGATCCGTTTAATCATAAACAGACTGCGCCCCAACATGGTCCAAGATGGCGACATGCTCGCAAAAGAAGATATTCTTGACGTCCTTTCGATTGATTTAATCGGAGTAATTCCTGAAGATGAAAACGTAATTCGTTCTGCCAATATCGGTGAACCCATGACCATGAGCCTTGACTCTCCTGCCGCTCACGCATATTTGAACATCGCCGAGAGATTGCTAGGGCGCGACGTTCCTTTGATGGACCTTGAAAGCTACGCAACACGAACTTTCATAAGCAAGATTAAAAAATTCTTCAAAGGCACGAAGAAGAGATAGCAAACGAGAGGAGGTACATTTATGGATTTTCTGAAAAAAATTTTCGGTTCGGGAAACGACGGCTCACGAGATAAAGCTAAAGACCGCCTCAAAATCGTTTTGATTCATGATAGAACGGACATATCCCCTCAACTTCTTGACAGTCTTCGCGATGAAATAGTTGGCGTTCTTACAAAGTACATGGAGATCGACACTGACAAAATAGAAATCGATCTTGACCACGATGAACATGAAGTCGCGCTCGTTGCGAACGTTCCAGTTTTAAGAATCAAGCGCGGAAAAATTGATGTTGATAAAAATTAATCTTTAATGAAATTTCTTTTACTTCGCTTAAAGGACGAACTGTCATTAGCAGACAGGTTTTTATTTTTTTGCGCTCTCATGCTTGCAGTATGGGGCGTATTTTGTATTTATAGTGCGTCAGCAGGAACTTCCGGCAGCGGGCTAGACTTTGCGTTGCGTCAAACTGCGTGGCTTGCGTTTAGTTTGTTCGCGATGATTTCTATAATGTTATTTGGTCATCGAAATTTATTAGAAGGCGCATATCCGTTATTTGGGCTTGCGCTTTTGTTGTTGCTGTTGACGGCGCTATTAGCTCCGAAAGTCAAAGGCGCGCAGAGTTGGCTCGGCTTCGGCGGGATTCGTTTTCAGCCTTCGGAGTTTGCAAAAATTTCAATAATTTTGGTGCTTTCAAAATTTTTATCCCGCTACCCTCCGACGGACTTAAAAACTTTTTTTGCGGCTCTTGGAGTTATTTCGCTGCCAGTGCTTTTAGTTTTGCTTCAACCTGACGCGGGAAGCGCGCTTGTGTATCTTGTGATTTCGTTCGTAATGTTGTTAGCGGCGGGGACGCCTCTGAAATATCTCGGCACTATCGTGGGGCTTGGAGTTGCTGCGATTCCGTTGCTAATAATGTTCGCGCTGAAAGACTATCAAAAAAATCGAATTTTAGTTTTTATTGACCCTATGCGAGATCCATTAGGCGCCGGCTACAACGTCATTCAATCGCGAATTGCTGTAGGCTCCGGCGGCCTTAGTGGCAAGGGCTTTATGATGGGGACGCAGAGCAAATTAAAATTTTTGCCTGAGCCACACACGGATTTTATTTTCAGTGTCTTCTCTGAAGAGTTTGGCTTCGTGGGGAATCTAGTTTTGATTTTTTTATTCACTCTTCTTTTATGCAGAATAATTTTTATTGGCGTCAGGAGCAAAGACCGACGCTGCAAAATTTTAGTTTCCGGAGTTGCGGCGTGGCTGTGGTTTCAGATGTTCGAGAGCATCGGAATGAGCATAGGCATTGTGCCGGTAACGGGATTGCCATTGCCGTTCTTGAGTTACGGAGGAAGCTCACTGCTTGCGACGTTTATGGCGCTTGGCATAGTCGCGAGCATTTATATCGAGGAGGTTAGCAACAAAAGAAGAATTTAGAGGAAACTGAGCTGAGCCGAAGACGCGGCATCATCTTGAGAAGTTATTTTTATCTTAGTGTCTGGGATTTCTAGTCCCCAGTTATCCCAGCCTATAAAATTTTTTCGGGCAAATAACTCTATTTTCTTTTGTTGAGGAAACATGCGAGTGATCCCCTCTATTATCTGTTCCGGCTTTTCACTGTGTTCACTACGTCGAATTGAAATCAGCTGACGAATGTTTCTTGCACCACGTGGAGATGGAAAACGTCCCTTTTTGAAGGCAAGTACAAATTCTGTCTGTGATAGAGTGTAGCGTCCGGGATTGTGAATTTGTTTGTCCCATACAAACGCAACTGTTTTGTATTCAAAACCCCATGCTTTTCCTAACTCAATTGCATTCGCAAATTGTGGCCCAGTAGTCCACATGAAGAGGATACAATCCTCTTCCGCTATTGACTTTATGTCAAGTTCTTTTAATTCTTCAAGTTTTAATGTCGGATATTTGAAATTTGCGGCACTAATGAAAATATTTTTTTCAAAACCGATATTGATATTCTTTATACTTGATTTGTCATATTGCATTTTTCCACCGTAATCCCAAGGTGGGTCTGCGTATATAACGTCATATTTATTACTTGGCAATGCAGGATATATATCATTAAGAGGATTTATTTTTTTTCTGCGTTTAGCTTCAGGATTATATTTTGAATAACCACTAATTATTTTTTCCCCCACTGCTTCCACTTGAAACACACCTTCTTATTAAATTTTATATGTTACTTATAATCCGTTGACTTAAAAACGTCTGATTATATCATTCCTAAAAAAGAAGGAGCAACAATGATTACAAAAAAATTCGGCGAACGTGTAAGAGAATTAAGAATAAAAAATAATATGAGTCAGGAAAAATTCGCTATTCATATCGATATGGATAGGACGTATCTTGCGTCGGTCGAAAGTGGCAAAAGAAATATTTCTCTCGAAAATATTAATAAAATTGCTGTCGGACTTAGCATTACACTCGAAGAACTTTTCAAGGGAATATAGGAATGGCTACAAAAGAATTACGTAAAAGAACTAATTGGCAGACAAAAAGCGGAGCAAAAGCACTCAAAGTTGAGGAACTTTTTCAAATATCTTTGCAAAACGCATTAAATTCAGTTTATCCTGAACAATTCTTAGTAGATAGATACCCACGTGAATTTAGAGATATTTATTCAACGTATCCATTACCCAAGGAAATGTTAAGCAAAATTTATAACGTTGATGTAAACGAGAAAAAATCTAATGGAAAACCTAAATATACATGGGGCATATCGATGGACTTTGCAATAAGAAATTTGAAAAACGGAAAAATATTGTTTGGTGAAATTAAAAGACAAGACGGTTGGACAGAAAAAACGAATATACAAGCGGGACGCGGCAATGCTCATGAAAGAAGCTGTAAATATTTTACGCCCGGTTTAATGAAAATTATTCGTGAAACAAGCGGAATATCAGAAGAAATACTTCCTTTTTGGCTTGTTTTTGTCGGTGATATTACCAGAGATCCTAGACGCAATCGTGAAATAGCTTTCTGGTTTCAACAATACACTCGAAATTATTATATGTGGCGTGAGACTGATGATGTAAGCGACATTTTGGATTTTTTTGATAAAAATTTATTGCCATATATGCTTTAGTGAAAGGTTTTTATCATGGATTTTGATTTCAAAGAATTTGATTCACAAGAATGGAAATTAATGTCGCAGGTGTCGCGCCCGTCGCGTTATTGTGGCAGTGAATGGCGGCCTTATAAAAAAATTCCTTGGGACGAAGCAAAATTAAAAATTTGTCTTGCGTTCCCTGACGTTTATGAAACAGGAATGAGTTATTACGGCTTTCAGATTATCGAGGGCTTTATAAACTCGTTGCAAAAAAATTTTATCGTCGATCGTACTTACTGCCCTTGGCCAGACATGGAAAATTTAATGCGTGAAACTCAATCGCCGTTGACGTCAATCGAAAACAAAAAGCCGTTGAAAGATTTTGATATTATCGCGTTCACATTGCCTCACGAGACTGCTTACACGAATATCTTGACCATGATTAACGCTGCCGGGCTAGAATTAAAATCTCAAAATCGAAACGAAGATTCGCCCGTAATAATCGCGGGAGGCTATGGAGCATACACCCCCGAAGTTTTGAGCGACTTTATAGACGTGTTCTGCGTGGGCGAAGCCGAAGCACTTTTGCCGCCGTTGTTGAATTTATTTGAGGAAGTCAAAGACGAGCCACGAAGCAAAAAATTAGAATTAATTTCAAAATTGCCGGGCTTTTATGTGCCGTTATATTTTCATGATGAAATTATCGAACGTCAGACTAGCGAAAAATTTTTCACGCTTGATTCTATGATTGTCCCGAGCGTCAACATAGTTCACGATAGAGCAGCCGTCGAATTATTTCGAGGTTGCGGTCGTGGCTGCCGTTTCTGTCAAGCGGGAATGGTCGGCAGGCCGGTGCGTTCTCGAAAATTAAAAGAAGCTTCAGAATCCATTTTGAAAATCATAAACTCGACAGGCTGGGAAGAAATCGGCTTGTTGTCGCTGGCCTCGTGCGATTATTACGGGATCGAAAATTTAATTGACGAACTTTCACCGACACTAAACGAACGACGCGCAAAATTAAGTTTGCCCAGTCTGCGAATGGACGGCTTCTCAATCGGACTCGCTGAAAAACTCGAAGGCCTTCGCTCGAAACACGGCGGTATAACTTTTGCTCCCGAAGCCGGAACACAAAAACTTCGCGACGTCATTAACAAAGGCATAAACGAAGATATGATTATAAAATGTCTGAACGAAATTTTTTCACGAGGTTGGGAACGTGTGAAATTATATTTCATGATGGGACTTCCGACAGAGACGGACGAAGATTTAGAAGCAATCGCCGAAATTTCTTATCGAACTTTGAAATTAGGCCGTGCCATGGGACGCAAGCGCGCTAGTGTCAGCGTCAGTGTGTCTGGATTCGTTCCGAAGGCTCACACGCCTTTTCAATGGGAAAAACAAAACACAATAGCCGAATTACAAGAGAAGGGCCGCCGAATTAAATCACAAGTTCACGATAGAAATTTATCAATCGCGTATCACGAACCGGAGCAGACTTTTTTAGAGGGCGTTCTCTCACGCGGCGACAAACGAACTTGCAACGTGATTTTAAGAGCGTGGGAGACAGGCGCGCGCTTCGATAGTTGGACAGAATATTTTAATTTGCAGCGCTGGCTCGACGCTTTTGAATTTTGCGGCCTTAATCCAGAAGACTTCACTCGAGAACGAAACGAAGATGAAAAACTTCCGTGGGATTTTATAAACGTCGGTTTGACGAAAGAATTTTTGCTTCGTGAACGTCATCGCGCGTATGAACAAAAACTTACGACGGATTGTTATTCAGGTTGCGCAGCGTGCGGGCTAAGGTGCGTCAAGAAAAACTAAATCCGCCGAATTTTTTCTTGACATTAAAGGGCTTTTCGGGCGCGGTTATAAAAATTTGCCAGCCGGTCTTTTCAAGTTTTTTACGCGTCCATTCGCGGCCTTCAGAGTCTAATTCCGCCGTTAAATCATCAAATAGTAAAATCGGAGCGCGATTTAATTTAAGCATAATTAATTTCCCCGCCGTGATTATTATATAAAGAATTAATCTGCGCTTCTGACCTCGGCTCAATCCTTCAGAAGCGGGCCTGTCGCCATCGTTCAAAGTAATTGCTATTTCTTCATAGTTCGGGCCGACTAACGGCCGCATAGCTTGACGTTCACGCGCAAGACTTTCTTGTAACGATTGAAACAAAAATTTTTCACCGGGGACTTTTGGATTTATGCGCGGGAGAAATTCCAGACGAAATTTATTTTGCCTCATGATTTTCGATAACATCATCACAACTTCACGCCGCCGATCCATAATCCAGCCGCCAATATTACAAAATAATTCCGTCGTTGCCTCCGGAGATTTCCCCTGACGTAATAGCGCCGTTCGTGAACGCATTACGTATTTGAAATCCGCAAGTTTCTTCGCATATGGCGGGAACAAAACTGAACACAAGCGGTCTATAAAAAGTCTTCGCGCTGCGGGAGAGCCGTCGATGAGATTTACGCCGCCGGTTAAAAAAATCACTGACGGCACAGCGAGCCTTAAATCTGTGAACGAAATCGCTTTATCGTTTACGCGTAATGAAATTCGTGATGAGATATTCGCGGATACGGTGAAACTTTCTTCGCCGGAAAGCTCTGCAAAGGCTGCGGCCCTAAGTCCAGAGGCGTTCCATGACGTTATATTTTGAGTTCGAGTGAAAGACCCCCAGCCGCATAAGACGCTCAAGGATTCAAGTAAATTAGTTTTGCCGGAGCCATTTGGGCCAAGTATCAAATTAATGCCCGGCTCCCATTCGATTTTGAGACCCGGGCCAGAAAAATTTCTGAAATTCTTTATTACACTGTAATTAAATCTCACTGTTGATTATTTTCGCCTTCAGGATTCTCTGGTGCCGCTTGCTGTTCATAATTTTCATTTTCGCTTTCAGGAACGTCCTCTGAAGATTCTTCTTTGTTCATCTCGTCTTCAGCGATCCTATCTTGCGCGCTAAGTCGCGCCGGCATTAGCATATAAAGAAAGTCGTCGCTGTTGTTGCGTTTCATTCGTGCTTGACCTTCGTCGCCGCTGAACTCGATGTTGCTGTCGCCGCTGAGAATTTTCAGACCGTCAAGGAAATATCCGACGTTGAAGCCGACTTGTAAATTTTCGCCGCTGATTTCCGCATTAATGACTTCGCTGGTAGTGCCTTTTTCAGGAGCGCGGGCCGTGATTTTGACTTCGCCGTTGGGAGAGAGATACATTGCCATAATATGCGCGGGTGTTGTTCTGGCTATTATGTCGATTCTTTCAAGCACGGGAATTAAATCGCTGCTCTTAATTTTCATCTCTGTAACTTTGACGTTGTTTAATATGCGTTCGTAGTTCGGAAACGTCGCCTCGATTAATCTGATCGAGAACTCGACGCCTTCGAGATTAAACCAAGCTGTAGAACCGTCCGCGAGAATTTTTACAGATTTGTCGGCGTAGCTAGTTGAAAGAGTTTTACCGAGTTCTTTAATGGCTTGCGCAGGCAGCAATAAATCGTCGTCCTTGTTAATTTGTTCACAAAGCATTTGAGAGAGCGCCAGACGCTTGCCGTCGGTCGAAATGACTTTCAAATAGCCATCTCTAGTTCTGAATAAGCACGTGCCAATATACTTCGGGAAATCTTGCGGCTGTGAAGCGGCGCAGCCTCCGTCGTTAATCATTCGTGCCAAGTCCGCGCCAAGAATTTCACAAATATTTTCGGCGGCGCTGCTCTCTGGAATTTTGGGGAACTCCTCCGCGGCGATAATCGCGAATTTAGTTTTACTTTTGCCGGCGTTTAACAGACCTCGCTCGGAGTTGACGTCCAAAATTAATTCATCAGCCACATATTTTTTCAACATGCTGCCCAATAAGTCCGCAGGGACGACAGCAAAGCCCGGCTCAATGACATTAACGCCAATGGCGTCGCAGCGCACGGAAGTTTTCAAGTCCGTAGCTTCGAGCGTTACTTGTCCACTCTCTGAAGCTGTTACTAAAATTCCGGCAACCGTATCTTTTGTTGAACGTGGAGCAACAAATCTTTCAGTGATCTGCCAGGCTTTGAGAAAGTCCTGACGTCTTAATTCAAGTTTCATTAAAAAATTTTTCCTTTCTTATATTCTTAAATTATTTTTTCACTCTAATATTTTAATCTTAATCCTGCAATGTCTTAATAAAATTTATAAAGCACTCTGGAATATTTTGACGGAATGACATCGGCTCGCCCGTTTCAGGGTGTTTGAAACTTAATCGCCACGAATGCAACATTACCCGGCCAAGCGCGTTTGCTTCTTCTTGCGGTGCGCCATACTGATTATCGCCGACTAAAGGACAGCCAAGCGCGGAGAAGTGTACACGGATTTGATGAGTTCGTCCTGTATAAAGTTTGAACTCGACGAGCGAAATATTATTTTTTGTCCAAAGAATTTTGTAACCGGTTAATGACGGTTTGCCGCCCGCCACGATGGCCATTTTCAAAAATTGCTGCGGGTCTCTGTCAATCGGGCCAGAGATTGTCGCCTCGCTTCGTTTCGGTTTGCCATGAGCAAGAGCAATATAATTTTTATCAATCTCACGATCATGAAACATTCTTTGAAGTTCTAATGTTGCCTTCTCCGTTCGGGCCACGACCAACAAGCCCGAAGTCCCCGAGTCTAATCTATGAACGATTCCGGGCCGAAGCCACGCTGATAATTCTTTCATCTCAGGATAACGATAGACGAGGCCATTAACTAGAGTGTTTCGCCAATTTCCCGGCGACGGGTGAATGACAAGTCCGGCTGGTTTATTAATCACAAGAATATAAGGGTCTTCGTAAATAACTTCAAAGTCAACGGGATCGGCCTTTAGATAAGTTACGTTTTCGGATTCACGAAGGCTCACAGAAAATTTTTCGCCGGCCTGAACGCTAGATGACGCTTTCAAATTTTTTTCTTCTGATGAAAGATTTTTGATTTCGTGCAGCACAATCATTTTTTTTACTTTTGTGCGCGACAAGTCCAACTCTTCAGCTAAAAACACGTCAAGGCGTTCATAATCTTCTTCGGCGACAATTTCAATTTGATTTCCCATGCTTTAGAACCTCAAAAGACTTTTCAAAATCTGCTAGCCTGATTTCAAAATTTTCAGTGTCGCGCTTTAACGCTTCCATTGAAGCACGACGACAAATTAAATCTATGTCGCCGCCGGTGAAATTTTCTGATTTCGAGGCAAGGTCATAAATTTTAATTTCGTCATTAAGCGGCTTGCGCCTCAAAATAATTTTAAAAATCTCTTCGCGGGTTTCAAAGTCCGGCAACGGCATTTCGAATTTAATATCAAAAACTCCCGAATTTAATAACGATTTGTCGATCAGCTCCGGGCGATTCGTTGTAGCGATGACCGTAACGCCGTTTAGCTCTTCGATTCCGCGCATCTCTGACATAAATTGCCCGGTCAATCGGCTTTCAGTCGAAGCAAATTGAGAATTTATTTCGCTGCGTTCAGGGAACAAATTTTCGATTTCATCAAAGCAAATTATCGAAGGCGCTGCCTGCTTAGCCACTCTAAAAATTTCTTTCAAGGCTCGTTCAGATTCGCCCAAATAACGCGATAAGACGTTCGCGCTCTGGACGTTAATAAAGTTCACGCCGCTTTCATGAGCGAGGGCCTTCACTAAAAGAGTTTTGCCCGTGCCTGACGCGCCATATAATAAAACTCCTCGCGGTGGTTGGATTTCGTAACGTTCAAAAATTTCTGCGTGTTTCAAAGGCCATTCGACGGCGTTTATTAATTCTGTTTTAATCTCGTCAAGGCCCGCGACGTCGTTCCAAGTAACTTCTGGAATTTCAACAAAGACTTCGCGAGTAGCTGACGGCTCCGTCTCTAATAATGCGTTCATAAAGTGCTTCATGCTGACTTCAAGATTAGAAATTCTTTCGTAAGGAATTTCCTGACTTTGAAAATTCACGTAAGGCAAGATGTCCCGCACACACGACATAGCAGCCTCTTTAGCGAGTGCTTCGAGGTCAGCGCCTACGAAGCCGTGCGACAAGTCTGAAATTTTTTTTAAGTCAACGTCTTCGGCCAAGGGCATTCCGCGAGTATGGATTTTCAAAATCTCTAAGCGTCCTTTGCGGTCGGGGATCGGAATTGAGATTTCGCGGTCGAAACGTCCCGGGCGTCTTAAGGCCGGGTCAAGAGCGTTCGGAATATTCGTAGCGCCAATTACGATTAACTGCCCTCGCGATTTCAGACCGTCCATCAACGCCAGCAACTGTGCAACGACGCGACGCTCAACTTGTTTCTCGCCTCCCATGTCCTCACGCTTAGGAGCTATCGCGTCAATCTCATCTATAAAAATTATCGAAGGCGCACGGTCTTGAGCTTCTTCAAAAATTTTTCTAAGACGTTCTTCACTCTCGCCATAAAATTTTCCGATTATCTCCGGGCCGGATATGTGAGTGAACCACGCGTCAGTTTCATTCGCAACGGCACGGGCGATTACAGTTTTCCCGGTGCCGGGGGGGCCATATAAAAGCACGCCGCGCGGAGGCTGAATCCCGAGCTTCTCAAAAATTTGCGGGAATCGTAACGGAAGCTCGATCATCTCGCGAACTTTTCTAATTTGCGAACTTAAGCCGCCGATGTCTTCATAAGAGATTTTGTGAACGTGATTAACTTCGATTGGTTTAAGGACATTTAGATAAGTAGATTTATTAAAAATCACTGTGCCTTCGGGTGTCGTAGCGTTGACAGAAAAATCACAAACGCGAGTTCCGAAAAAATTTATGCGAACGCGATCGCCGGTTCTGACGCTTTGACCTTCGAGCATTGAGAGAATATATTGTTCGTCTTTCTCACGGTCTGTAAGTTTGACGTCGCCGAGCGGCTGAATAGTAGCGCTGCCCGCGAAGTGATAAGTTACATTGCTTTCTATGTTGACCATCTCATCGAGAGATGTCCCGGCGTTCTCACGGATTAGGCCGTCAATCTGAATAATTTCGCGTCCTGTTTCTCTGTCGCCGGCTCTGACTCGTGCGGGCGTTGTCTTCTTGCCAGTTATCTCGATTAAATCGCCTTCATTAAGATTAAGCGCGGCCATATCGTCCGGGTGGATTCGTGCAAGACCTTTCATTGCGTCGCCGGAGTAGGCTTCTTGAACTTTGAAAATTTTTTGCATGTCTATAAATTTTTTATCCTTGTTATTCTAAAAAATCTTGAGTTTCGTTTTGTTTTCCTATGGGAGTGTAAACTTTTAAGTCAAAAACTAAAACATTATCGTCAGATATATATTCTCCGTAAATCCTAACGCCTCTCTTCCCGAGTTCGATATTAGCGAGCGACACAGCGTGCTGTATTAATTTTCTATCGTTCCAACGAACGAATCCTGCGCGCGGCGCGCTTTGATCCCTGACGAAGCCTCTAGCTTCTGAATCTTCTGTGCAAGGGGCAATAGCCATTCGCTTGCCTTCTTGTTCAAAGAAGACGTGAACAAATTCCGGGTAATTTAATTTTTCGACACATGATTTTGAAAAAGTCATTCCGTAATTCGTGATTGATATAAAAATTTTGCCGCCTTCTCCTCGGCGGTATAAATCGAATGTATCGAGAATGCCCATAAAAAAATAAAATTCTCCTTTCTCGTTTTAATGTTCATCAATTATATAAAATCGACTTTTGAGCAAAGCCACGAAAATTTCAAAGAATGTTAAAATTATTCGCAAAAATTTGTAAGGGGGACTTACAGAAATTATGCACGGTACTATTTGGTCGTTAGTGCCTTCGTTCTTTGCAATAGGCTTGGCACTACTTACAAAAGAAGTTTATTCCTCGCTCTTTCTGGGAATTTTATTGGGCGCGGTGTTCGCCGCAGATTTTAACATCATCAACGCTTTCAACGTTGTCGTTGTGAAAGGCTTGTCATCTTCAATTTCTGAACTTGGCGGAATCATCTGCTTCTTAATTATTTTGGGAATCCTTGTGGGCCTCGTCAATAAATCTGGCGGAAGTCAAGCCTTCGGACGTTGGGCAGCAAAGAATATAAAATCACGAGTCGGCGTTCAGATAGCGACTTTTGTATTAGGCGTTTTGATTTTCATTGATGACTATTTCAACTGTCTCACGGTCGGTTCGGTCATGCTGCCTGTTACAGACAGAGCAAAAATTTCTCGAGCTAAGCTCGCTTATCTTATCGACGCTACGGCTGCGCCTGTGTGTATGATCGCTCCGATCTCGTCATGGGCCGCAGCGGTTTCGGGAGTTGCGAACGATTTAGGCACAGGCGTTACTGGAATACAGCTTTTCATCAAAGCCATTCCGTATAATTTTTATTCGCTCTTGACGTTCGTGTTTATAATCGCGATTGTCTTTATGAAATTTGATTACGGCAAAATGAAAACCGCCGAGACGAACGCGACACTCAATGGCGATTTAGGAGCTTTGAAGGGCTCCGAACCCACCGAAGGAAATTCAAAAGGAATGATTATTGATTTAGTGCTGCCGGTTTTAGCATTGATAGCTGTAGTTTTCTTTGCAATGTTATACGCGGGCGGCTATTATGGCAAAACGGATTGGATCGGCGATGAGAACGTCGGCAACTTAATCGGAGCCTTCGGCGATACTAACGCTATGATCGCGTTGCCGTGGGGAGGCTTGGCCGTCTTATTGGCTTCGTTTGTGTATTTCATTCTTAGACGCACAATAAAATTCAAAGAGATGGGCGACTGCATTCCGCAGGGCTTTATCGCTATGGTGCCTTCGATTTTAATTTTAATCATGGCTACGACATTGAAGACAATTACATCGAGCTTAGGCGCGGCACAATTTGTTCATGATTTAATGCTAGGCGCTTCGTCAGGATTATATAATTTGTTGCCTTCAGTAATTTTCCTTGTCGCTATCGTCTTAGCGTTCGCGACTGGAACATCATGGGGAACTTTTGGAATTTTGATTCCGATAGTAACGGCGATTTTCCCGCACGACAGCGAGCTATTAGTAATTGGAATTTCAGCTTGCTTGGCCGGAGCGGTCTGCGGAGACCATTGCTCACCGATTTCAGACACGACTATAATGTCTTCGGCGGGTGCTCAGATTGAACACGTTCAGCACGTTGCAACGCAGCTTCCTTATGCTATGACGGTCGCTGGCGTCAGCTTCGTGACGTATATTCTTGCCGGCTTTGTGAATAATTGGATCGTGTGCTTGGCCGTTGGTTCAGTCTTGACGGTGGCAACTCTGATTTTCATAAAGAAAAAGACAAATTCATAATCAAGAACAGATTAGACTGATATAATTTCGAGCGGAGATTTCTTAATTGAAGTTTCCGCTCTTATTTTTTTGAGAAGGACTTATGAATCAAAATGGTTAAAGTAAAAATCTGCGGTATCTGTCATGAAGTCGAGATCGGCATCATGAACGAGCTTGGGCCTGATTACGTTGGCTTCGTCTTTGTTCCAAAGAGCAGGCACTTTATAGCCCCCGAGTATGCCGCGCTTCTTCGTTCAAAACTTCGTAGAGGTATTCAAACTGTGGGCGTGTTTGCAAATGAAAGTTTGAAAACTGTCGCAATGACCGTCGAAGTATCCGGGATAAACATGATTCAGCTTCACGGCAACGAGACAGGCGAATATATAGCCGCTTTACGTGAATACGTTCGCTGCCCGATTATGAAAGTTTATAAAGTCGCGAAACCGATCGACGCAGAAAAAGCAATGTATTCGACGGCGGATTTAGTTATGCTTGACGGAGGCAACGCGGGCGACGGTAAGCTCTTCGACTGGTCATTAATCGGCCCTGTTCACAGAAAATTTTTCTTATCCGGCGGTTTGACCCCTGAAAACATAGAAGACGCTTTAAACTTGACCTCGCAGCCTTACGCCTTGAATGTAAGTTCCGGAGTTGAAGCTAACAGGACCAAAGATTATAGAAAGGTCATGAAATTTATTTCGGCCGCGAGAAACTTCAAAGGCAAAAAACGAGTTTCAATGTAAAAAATCATGTTTTTAATTTTCATCGCGGGACTCCTTTGGGGGACTATCGGGATATTTGTAAAAGAATTAAATTCGCTCGGAGCAGATTCGGCGCTTACATGCTTCATTAGAATGCTCTTTGCGTTTTTGATAATGTCAAGCGCAGCGCTTGCGAAACATGGAAAAAAATTTTTTGCGATTGACTCAAAGACTTTATTATTATGCGCGGGCCTTGGACTCGTCAGTCAAGGATTTTTTAATATCTGTTACACAGCCTCAATAAAATTAAACGGAATGGGTATGGCGTGCGTTCTGATGTATAGCGCTCCTGTGTTCACGGCCATCGCATCAAGAATTTTTTTTCATGAAAAAATTTCGAAATTAAAAATTTTTGCTCTCGCTCTAAATATTCTGGGTTGCGTTTTGACGATCACGGGCGGAAACATTTTCAATAATTCTCAAATTTCACTTTTAGGAATGCTCGCAGGGATTGGCACGGGCTTTTGCTACGGAATGGCTGCAATATTCGGAACGGCTGCGGGCGAAAAGACCGACGCTTTGACAATGAGCGCGTATAGTTATTTATTTGCGACAATCTTCTTATTTATGTTAAATAACCCCGGCTTTGAAAATCTTGACGCAAAAATTTTGGGTGTAGGATTTCTTTATGGACTTCTTCCGACGTCGTTGGCCTATATGGTGTATTACATTGGCTTAACGAAAGTTCGCGACACTAGCCGAGTGCCTGTTATCGCGTCAATCGAACCGATAGCGGCGGTGCTTCTGGGAATGCTGATATATAATGAACAACTAAGAGCAACAAATTTTATCGGGGTTGCGGTTGTATTTTTGTCGATTGTTATAATGATGAAGGCAAAATGAAAATAAAATTTTTATACACAGGTGATAAATAAAATGTCGAAAATTGCAGTGGCGGTGTTAAACCGTAAGGGCGGAGTCGGAAAGACTACCGTGGCGGTTATTCTTGCACAGATAGCTTTAGTCAGGCATAATAAAGTTCTTGCCGTCGATCTCGACCCTTCAGGCAACTTTTCTGACGCTTTGGGCTTCATGAAAAATTACTTCAAAGACTCATTAAGAATTAAAAAGACTCTCGAAGATAGCGACGCAGACGCGCCCGAAGAATGGATCGTCATTGACTGCCCTCCTAATCTTGAAGACGATTCTAAACACGCTATAGATTTCGCTGATATTGTCGTTGTACCAGTTAGACCTGACTTTTTCTCGCTCTCGAATCTCGGCGTTATGTATTCGACTGCTAAAAAATCAGGCAAGGAAAAAGCACAGTTGCCGCTCGTAAAAATCGGCTACGACACTTCAGCAATGAGCAAAATTGCCAACCAGATTATATCCGAACGCGATTATCCAGTCGCTGAAGATCTGCCACTTCACAAAAGAATCCCGTTTAATGTAACGTCCGGGCTTGTGTGGTCCACAGGTCTTATAGCGAACTCACGAAGGCCCTATGAAAAACTTTATGACAAAATTCTCAAAGCCGTTGAAAAATTAAATGCCGGTATCGCAGATATAAACGAAGTCTGGACGGACAGAAAAGAGGAAGAAATAGATAATGCGGATATTTAAGGGGATTGAAAATATTCACGCCGTCATTGAAAGACATGAGAATGAATGGCGCAGAGAACAGGGTGAGCAAGTCGAAGAGCAGCCTACTTCATATGGCCTTGAAGAATCCGTTCGCCGACGAATGACGAAGAGCGCGGCGGAAGGTTCAGGGCGTTTTTCACCAGATAGATTTTTAGGCGGCTCGGCGAAGAAAAAATCAGAGAAGCCGGGCGAAGTTGAAAATCTTGAAAACGAAGAGATTGAAGAAAACGAAGAATTTGAAAATCCGGAGCCCGAACTCGTTTCAGTGATTAAGCAGGAAGGGATTCCGCATTCGTGGCTTTACAACGAAGTCATAAAGGCGATTAATGACGCAACCGGCGGAAAGAAAAATACGAAAGTCGTAGCAATTTTTATTCCTGTTATTCAAAATGGAAAAGAATTTGAAGACCTCCCCGTTGACGCAAGCGTAACACTGCCGCCCGTTACAGAAGATGAACTTCGCCTCGAAGAAGTTTCGCAGGAAGAAATTGAAGAGTCAGAGCGCACTGTCGAAGCCATAATCGACGGGTTTGAAAAAATCGAAGAAGAACAAGAAGCGCAAGCGGAGCTTAAAGAAGTCGAAAAGCCTGAAGAAAATTCAGAATTAGAAAATGAAAACGAAGAGCCGACAGAACCTATAGAAGAAATTATTGAAGAGCCGGCCCCTGTCGAAAAAGAAATTGAGCCAGAGCCAGAGCCGGAACCTGAAGCCGAATCAATTCCTGAAACATTGCCCGAAGAGATTATAGAGGCTGCTACGGAAGCTCCTGCGCCTGATGAAGACGAAATTGAAGAAATTGAAACAGAAGTTCCAGAAGCTCAAGCACAAGGACAGGAAGAGCATCACGATTTTAATTTATTGCCCGAAGGCCAAGAGCACCCGGACGAAGAAATCGCAGAAGCCTTTAACACAATGCAGGCAAAATTTGATGAGGCCTTAGCACAAACACCACCAGAGCCAGAGCCTGAAACTGAAGCCACGGAAGATTTAGCAGAGCCTGAAGCACTTGAAGAAGAAATTTTAGAAGAAGAATCAGAATCCGAAGAGCTATTAGAACCGGAAGAGCCTGAAATCTCGGAGCCTGAAGCGCTCGACTTTGAAGAAATTCCCGTGATTAAAGACGACGAAGAAGACGAAGCACCCGTTGAAGAACTCATCGAGGAAGTTACAGAAGAGCCAAGAGAAGCCGAAACACACGAAATCGAGAATGAGACGGAAGAATCCGACGAGCCGAAGCCAGCGCCTCTCGAAGAATTTGATGACGAAGTTTTTATTGAACCAATGGAAGCAATTAATAGACTTAACGAACTGCCAGATGATGACGAATCGCTTCACGACGAGGACGAAGTAATAAAACTTAATACAAACGAACAGTAATAATTAAAAATTAAACAGGCCGTTTATAAATTTCAACGACCTGTTTTTCTAACGTTCGGCGGCTTCGATAACGTGCTTCGCAAGTACCGCAGTCGTTACAGATCCGACTCCAGCGGGAACAGGCGTAACGGCTTTTACAATCGGCTCGACTTCTTCAAACTTTACATCGCCGCATAACTTACCGGCTTCGTCAACATTAATTCCAACGTCGATAATAATTTGTCCGGGCGCTATAAAATTTTTATCAACAAATTTCGCCCGGCCGATCGCCGCGATAATAATTTCAGAGTTGCGAGAAATTTTTTCTAAGTCGCGCGTCTTTGAATGACACATTGTGATCGTTGCGTTTCGATTTTGAAGCATGATTGACAACGGACGACCGATTACAAGACTTCGACCAAGCACGGCGATATTCTTGCCTTCAAGTTCGACTCCGTAAAAATCTAAAATTTCTAGGCACGCTTGAGCAGTACACGGCGCGTAACCATCGCCACGTCCCGCAAAGACACTCGCAAGAGAACCGGCGGTCATGCAGTCGACATCTTTTGACGGCGATAAAATTTCACACGCAGCTTCTTCAATTTTTTTATCTGGCAAAGGACGCAGCACTAAGCAGCCGTGAATCGAAGAGTCATTATTAATTTCGCGAATGACGTTCAAAATTTTTTCGTGCGAAGCGTCATCAGGCAAAATAAATTTTTTAACGTCAATCCCGATTTTTTCACAACGTTTCGTGGCGCCGGTCTCGTAAGAAATATCGCCGGGCTTTTCGCCTACTCTAACGATTGCGAGCGTAGGATTTATATTTTTGGATTTCAAAATTTCCGCGCGTGCGATTAATTTTTCCGTCAATGCCGCAGCAACAGGAGCGCCCTTCAAAATTTCGGCCATAATTTTTTACGCCTTCTTTCTGATTATCGCGCTGACTCGTTCAGCAACGTCCGAAGCCTTACGCGCGTTTTTATCGAGAAGTCCATCAATTTGAAGTTCAAGAGATTTCGCCGTGTTTGTGTCGCTTAATGCCGCGGTGTTGATGAAGACATTCATAGACGCCGCTTCCATTGCTGCACGTGCTAACAAAACTCCGCAGCCGACGTCAGAGATTAACATCATGTTGCTTTTGTCTACCATGTCGTCCATGAGGTCAATAATTTCGCCGCAGGCTTTCACGATTTCAAGAGGCGTTTTGCTTGCTTGCAAAAGTGCAATATCAAGAACACTTTCGCGGCTCGGGTCGTCCTTCGGTATTTTATAAGCTGCTGAAACGGATTCATAAGCCGCCGCGTCCTCGTCAATAAGTTCAAGCAGACGGGCGCGAAGTCGTTCGGAATTTTCTAAAATAATTTTTATATCGGCTTCGACGTCCGCATATTTCTTTTTGCCGATTGTGAAGTTCGCCGACATTGAACACAACGCCGCGCCTAATGCTCCGACGAGTGCTGCCGCGCCGCCCCCTCCCGGAACTGGCGACTTAGCCGCAAGAAGTTCTGAAAATTTTTCGCAACTCTCGTTTCTTAAATTCAAAGTTCGTAATCCTCCTTTAATTTTGAAAATTTGAAAATAGGATTAATAATTATCATACGCGAATTTATTTTTAATCTCAAAATTTTTTAGGAGAAATTCAAAATGCAAAATTCAAATTTTAGAATCGAACATGACACTATGGGCGAAATTCAAGTCCCAGCAGATAAATATTGGGGAGCGCAAACGCAAAGAAGTTTTGAAAATTTCAAAATCGGTTCCGGAATCGAAACAATGCCGCGCGAAATCATTCACGCGTTCGGGATTTTAAAAATGGCTGCCGCTCGCGCTAATCACGCTTTGAAGCCCGAAAAAATGACTGCCGAGAAGCTTTCTTTAATCGAACGCGCCGCCGATGAAGTCATTTCGGGAAAATTGGCCGAACATTTTCCGCTCGTCGTTTGGCAAACAGGTTCGGGAACTCAATCTAATATGAACGCCAACGAAGTCATAGCCAACCGCGCGAACGAACTCGCCGAGAAAAAAATTCTTCACCCGAATGACGACGTTAATATGTCGCAGTCTTCTAATGACACTTTCCCCACGGCTATGCACATTGCTGCGGTCTTAGCGCTGATGAATAAATTAATTCCCGCGGCCGAAGACCTCGTAGCGACGTTTAGTAAACTCGAAAACGAAAATAAAAATGTCATCAAGAGCGGACGAACTCATTTGCAGGACGCTGTGCCTATAAGTTTTGCTCAAGAGATCAGCGGCTGGAGAAGTTCATTAGGGCGCGACATTGAATATTTATATACGGCTATGAATCCATTAAAAGAGCTTGCGCTCGGTGGGACGGCGGTTGGAACAGGCTTAAACGCTCCCGCGGGTTTTGATTCAAAAGTCGCCGAAGAGATTTCAAAAATCACAGGCGAAATTTTTATAACAGCAACGAACAAATTTCACGCGCTAACTTCAAAAGATGAAATTGTCTTTGCTCATGGAGCCGTTAAAGCGTTGGCAGCCGACATGATGAAAATCGCGAATGACGTTCGCTGGTTAGCGTCCGGGCCACGCTGCGGGCTTGGAGAAATTTTTATCCCCGAGAACGAGCCGGGAAGTTCAATAATGCCCGGCAAGGTTAATCCCACACAGTGCGAACAAGTTACGATGGTTGCGGCTCAAGTCATGGGCAACGATACCACGATTGGATTCGCAGCGAGCCAAGGAAATTTTGAATTAAACGTCTTTATGCCCGTTATCGCGTATAACTTCCTTCAATCTGTTCGGCTGCTTGCAGATTCGATTACGTCATTCAATGAACACTGCGCCAAAGGTATCAAAGCTAACAAAGAGAAAATGCGCGCTAATCTCAATAACTCGCTTATGCTAGTTACGGCTCTGAATCCGTATATCGGTTACGAGAACGCCGCAAAGACCGCTAAGCTAGCCTTCAAAGAGAACACTTCGCTTAAAGACGCCTGCGTGAAACTTGGATTTTTGACTCCCGAACGCTTCGACGAAATTTTTCATCTGGCAGCGGGCCTCCCGTTGGCAGCGGGCCTCCCGCCTGAGAATATGATTTAATTAAAAATGAAAAATTTTATTGAACGCTGGAAAAATACCGGCGATGAAAAAAAGCGACACGCAAAAATTTTGGTTAGAATTTCTGCGTGACATTTGCGGAGCCGAAAATCCGACGGAGCTAATCGAATTTGAAAAACGCGTTGAGCTTGCTCACAAGAGTTTTATTGATGCTTATATCCCAAAGACGCGAGTAATAATTGAGCAAAAGAGTTTTGATATAAATCTCGATAAGCCCGCGAAGATGTCCGACGGGACTTCCAAGACGCCGTTTGAACAGGCCAAGCGCTATTCAGACTGGCTGCCGGACTCCGAGCACGCTCGCTGGATTATCACTTGCAACTTTCAAGAGTTTCATGTTCACGATATGGAATTTCCGAAGGCTCCGCCCGAAATTATTAAACTCGAAGAACTCACGCCGCGAAAATTTCAATTTCTTGTTGACGTCAACGGCACGACTCCGAAGGACATTCGCGAAGAAGAAATTTCTCTTAAAGCCGGAGAATTAGTCGGAAAACTTTATGACGCTCTCAAAATCCGTTACAAGAATCCCGAT
>JAFSUP010000066.1 GCA_017445205.1 Synergistaceae bacterium | reverse complement strand
TTCTTCTTTATCATTTTTACCTACTTTTATTTATTTTTTTTATAATAATTATAAAAGAACCTCTGAGGTTTTTCGATTTTTCAGAGGCTCTTTTTGTTTTTCTTAACTTAATGACATTGGCCGAAAAGCGGGGAGATTTTTTTATTTTGATTAAGACTTGACGAAAACGGGGGGAGCGCATATAATAACGCAGTTGCTTGAAGAAGTAGCGCAGTTAATTGGGGATATAGCTCAGTTGGGAGAGCGCTTGAATGGCATTCAAGAGGTCAGGGGTTCGAATCCCCTTATCTCCACCAGTAAAGACCTCAACATAAAATTTAGTTCATCAATACTTCCATTATTGTAAATTACTTCATTGCTCATTGAGATTTTTTCATCGCGTGACAACAAGAATTTTTCGCGTCGTCGTAATTCTTCAACGTCCCAGCCGCGTTGCTCAAAACATCTTCGCGCGCGTGTATCGAAATCCGCAGCAACATAAAAAATTTTCTCAATAAAATCCGGTTTTTGCCCTGCCGTTGCTTCAAATAACAACGGGATTTCTATAACGCAATTTTTAATTTTCACTGCTTCATCGTGAATTTTTTTCATGACTGCGGGGTGAAGAATTGAATTACAGAATTTATATTCGTCAGTGTCTGAAAAAATCCGCCGGGAAATTTCGGATTTTGTAATTTCTCCCGACGGACAGCCCCAACGCGCCGCAAAAATTGATTTTATATTTTCGTCTTGCCAAAGTTCGGCAGTGATTTTGTCGGCATCAAGCAGGGGACAAGAAAATTTTTCGGCCAACAGCTTCGCGACCGTCGATTTACCAGCCCCGATATCGCCCGTAATTGCCACGATTGCCATAATTATTATTTCGCTTTCTTTCGTTACGAACGTCGGAAAATAAAACCATGTTGCGCCTACTGCCTCGGTCTTCGGTCTTCTTAAAATCGTCAGGGATTTCATATAAAAATCTCGATCGGTCATGTTCGACTATACCGCCGAATAATTGTCTTGAAGCTGCAGAAGTCAAATATAATCTTTCTTCGGCGCGTGTCATTCCGACATAACAAAGTCTTCGTTCTTCTTCGAGTTCGTTTTCGTCATCTTTTGATCGCGAGTGCGGGAAAATATCTTCTTCAAGTCCTACAATAAAGACGACAGGAAATTCAAGCCCTTTCGATGCGTGAAGAGTTAAAAGTCCGACAGTATCTTCAGAATCGGCGGTCGTGTCAGCGTCGGTGAACAAAGCGGCTTCGGCTAACGTTTCATTAAGATCGCCTTCAGGGACAACGGATTTTAATTCTTTGACGTTTGCAATTCTGTCGCGATAATTTTCAGGGTCTTGAGCCTTAATATAATCTTCGTAGTTCATGTCCTGCAAAATATAATCGACGGCGGGTTTGATTCCGTCGGCAGCAATTTCTAAAATTGAACACATGTGGGACGCAAAATTTCTCAAAGACTCGCCAAAATTCCCGCGCGCTACCCATGCTCCGCCCACGATTAATGACCAGACTTTAGAGGGGTCAGGCTCGTTAAGATTTTTAATCCATTCTTCAAGCTCGGCGCGTTTCTTTGGGCCAAGTCCTTTAATTGAAAATCCTGAAGCTCTTTCAAACGCAGCGCGGTCTAACGGATTTACAGCAGTTCGCAAAAGTGAAAGGACGTCGCGGACTTCCATACGGTCATAAAACGACAAGCCGCGAATTATTCGATACGGGATTTTTTCTTCAAGAAATTTTTGTTCGTAAATTCGGCTCAAAGCGTTCTGGCGATATAAAATTGCTATGTCGCTGTAACTGTAGTTATAAATTTTTTGCAGCTTCTCGATTTCTGAAACTATAAAATCGGCCTCTTGAAAATCACTTTGAGCAAGAAAGACGTAAATTTTTTCGCCCATTCCGCGGGAAGTTTTTAGATTTTTCTTGAACCTTTTTGAATTATTACGTATTAACGCGTTCGACGCAGCCAAAATATTTCCAGTGGATCTGTAATTTTCATCGAGAATAATTTTTTTAGCGCCTTCGAATTCTTTTTCAAAGCTCAAAATCATTTTTATTTCAGCGCCGCGCCAACCGTAAATAGATTGGTCAGGGTCGCCAACGACGTTGATAATACAATTCGGCCCGACTAAGTAGCGCAATAATAAATATTGAGGCATGTTCACGTCTTGATACTCATCGACTAAGAGCCATTTAATTTTTTCTTGTTCATGTCGTCTTATATCGACTTCGCGTTTCATAATCTCAAGCGGCAAAATCATTAAGTCATCAAAATCTGCGGCGTTGAGTTCGCGAAGTCTTTTTCGATATTCGTTAGCGAGTTTGAAATAATTTTCGTCTGTTATAGTACTGTCATGTCCGACGGGAGTCCACGCCATATAATCGCGTGAGATTATGTCCATAGCCTGCGCGGGTGTGGTTTCTTTTTCCGTGAATTTCATTTCTTTCATTAATTGTTTCAAGAGCGCGTAGCTATCAGAGCGACTAAAGATTGAAAATCCGTCACTAAGTCCCGTTATTTCTTCAACGGCGTGATTATATCTGAATAAAAATTTTAATCCGTAAGAATGAAAAGTCCCGGCCTGAATTTTTTTTGCTTGCCCCGGAACGAGTGCGCCGATTCGTTCTTTCATTTCGCCGGCGGCCTTGTTTGTGAAAGTTACGGCGAGGATATTTTCAGGCGCTGTAATATTTTCTTCAACGAGCCACGCTATCTTGTGAGTTAAAACGCGGGTCTTTCCGCTCCCTGCACCCGCGAGGACAAGTAAAGGCCCGTCGATATAAGTTACTGCTTCTTGTTGTCTTGGGGATAAAGATTTTAATATATTAGTGTCATTCATTTTTTATTTTTATAAATTTACATTGGCAATTTATTAATTAAAGAGCCTGAATCGCAAGCTCTAATTTGATTTTTCAACTTCAAGGACTTCGATATTAAATTCAAGTCCTGAAAGCAACTGAACATTTCTGCTGCCGCAAGCGGGGCACAAAAATTGCGTATCTTCACGTGTGTTTGTGCGCCCACATGCGTAGCAATGAATCGTTACGGGGATCATCAACACCGACATCACAGCGTCTTCTGCCGGCGTCCCCTTCACCATAGCCGTGAATATAAATGACATAAGTTCGGGATTTATTTTTCTCATTCCCCCGATTTTAATCATTACGCGGCGAACTTTACTCCAACCTGCTTCGCGGCAAAGTTTTAATAAAGTTCTGGTGATCGAATGTGTCAACGAAAATTCATACACGTTATTACTTCTTTGTATATAAGAACGGCCCCGCCGACTCAAAACCGATTTGCTGATAGCCAAAAATTTGTTCCGTCGAGCCGACAAGGAAATATCCTCCGGGCGCAAGAGCATCAAAAAATTTTTTATAAAGTTTCGCTTTCGTGTCCGCGGTGAAATAAATTACGACGTTTCGACATAAAATTAAATCAAAGCCCGCGCCGAAATTGTCCTCGATCATGTTCATGCGCTTAAACGTAACTCGGCGTTTGATTTCAGGATTTACTGAATAAGTTGCGCCCGCGTCCTTCGTCGTGAAATATTTCGCGAGATATTCTTTCGGAGCGTTTATAAGCTGCGTTTTACGATAGACGGCGTTTTGAGCGATTGAGATTGCGCCTTGGTCAATGTCAACGGCGAGAACGGGGTTCATAGGATCAAGCCCGCAGACGGCCGATATAATCGCGAGTGAGTAAGGCTCTTCGCCCGTCGCGCAACCTGCGCTCCAGAGTTTCAAGCGTTTCGTGCCGCGCTTTTGAATAAGTTCGGGAATGAGTTTATCGCGCATTTTCCACCATTGAGAATCATTGCGGAAAAATTCAGATACGTTAATCGTAAGATGGTCAAGAAATTCACGCAACTTCTTTTCATCTTTATTAATCATGTCGAAGTACTCATCGTAATTTTTACAGCCCCAACGGTTCATAAGCTCGTGGGTTCTACGGTGAATTTGTTCTTTGTAAGAATTAAGATCGATCCCGATGAGTTTCTTCAGTTTTGCCTTAAACGTCGTGTAGCCCGGTGAATTATACTGACTGGGTTCTTCCATGATAAATTCTCCTTTTAATCTTCAAGAATTTCTTTTTCTTTGACTTTATAAACCTCGTCAATCTTCTTTATATATTTGTCCGTTGTGTCCTGAACGTCCTTTGTGAGTTTCTTCAGGTCGTCCTCGGTGATTTCGGAGGCTTTCTCTTGCTTCTTCAAGGCTTCGATAGCGTCGCGTCTGTAATTTCTGATGACGACTTTTGACTCTTCGGCCTTGCGTGCGATTACTTTCGTGAGTTCAACGCGCCGTGCCTTTGTGAGTTCAGGCAGTGTCATTCGGATTACAGTCCCGTCGCTTTGCGGCGTCATTCCGATGTTTGCGGCTAAGATTGCTTTTTCGATTGCCTTCAAAGTCGTTTTATCGAACGGAGCGACTTGAAGCGAACGACTTTCCGGCACGGTTACGCTAGCAAGATTTTTAATTGGCGTTGGCGTTCCGTAGTAGTCAACTTTAATATCACTGACGAGGCCGGGGTGAGCGCGGTTTGTTCGTATCGAGAGAAATTCATTTTGTAAAAACGCGATGGCTTTGTCCATGTTTTCTTTTAGCGCTGCGAGTTCATCTTTAGGCATAGTGGTTTTTCCTCCTTATTTTTCAATTAGGAATTAGGACGAGGGATCAGGATTAAAAAAATTTTTATTGAGTTACAAGAGTTCCGGCTTCAGAGCCTTCAATTATATTTTTTACCCAGTCTGAATCATGAATGCTCATGACGCGGATCGGGATTTTATTTTCGCGACAAATTGCAAAAGCCGCGGTGTCTAAAACTTCAATATTTAATTTAATTGCTTCGTCGTAAGTCAGAGCGGGAATAAATTTCGCGTCGGGAAATTTCACGGGGTCTTTGTCATAAATTCCGTTGACCTTCGTCGCCTTAATCACGCAATCTAATCCCAGCTCGGCAGCTCTTAAAGCGGCGGCTGTGTCAGTCGAGAAGAACGGGTGGCCCGTGCCTGCCGCGAATAAAACGACATTTCCAGCTTCTAATAAATTTTTTGCGCGTTCACGATTATATAAATCTGCGATCGGCGGCATTCCGACGGCTGAAAGAACTTGCGCGGGGACTTTGAAATTTTCAAGCGCGGCTTTGACGGCTAGAGCGTTCATGACGGTCCCAAGCATTCCGATAGCGTCAACGCTGACGCGGTCAAGACCATATTCAAGAGCGTCCCGGCCTCGCAACATGTTCCCGCCGCCAATGACTATCGATAATTGAATCCCTGAATTTCTGATTTCGGCGAGGTTTTTAGCGAAGTCGCGAACGGTTTCAAAGTTTAGCCCGTGATTTTGTCCTCCTGCAAGAACTTCGCCAGATAATTTTAATAAAATTTTTTTGAATTTAGGCATTTTAATAAATAGTTAGGAGTTAGCGATTTATACTTCCTACTTCCTAACTCCTAATTCCTACTTGCTTTTCTTACTCTCCGATTCCAAATCTCTCAAAGCGTTTGACGCTGACGGCCGCGCCGAGTTTCTTTCCAACTTCGGCGATTAAATCTTTGATTTTCTTGTCAGTGTCGCGAATGTACTCTTGCTCAAGAAGGCACGTGTTCTCAAAATATTTTCTGACTTTGCCGGGGAGAATTTTTTCAATTTTGTCCGCCGGTTTGCCTTCGTCGAGAAGCTGCTGACGATAAACGGCTTTTTCACGCTCAAGGACATCTTCGGGAGCGTCTTCAGGAACGAGATATAACGGATTTGCTGCGGCGATCTGCATACAAAGTTCATGACCGAGTTCGGCAAATTCAGGAGCGTCAAGAGCTGCGGCCTTATCTGCAACGAGTTCGACGAGTGCTCCGACTTTATAATTGCTGTGAATGTAGCAAAAAGCTTTGCCGTTGTCTGAATCGAATCTTGCGAACCTCTTTAAGACGATGTTCTCGCCAAGTTTAGCGATGATAGCCGTAACTAAGTCGCCGAGCTTCTCGCCCTCATGAACACCCTCAAGCAACGCAGCTACGTCGTTGTAGGACTTCTCGAATAAGTGCGCCGTGAGTTTCTTACCTAAGTCGTTAAATTCGTCGGTCTTTGCTACGAAGTCAGTTTCACTGTTAAGCTCAATCATGACTCCGCGTTTGCCGTCGTCACTGACTTTATAAAAGACTCTCCCGTCGCTGGCTGTGCGTTCGGCTTTCTTTGCGGCCTTGGCTAAACCTTTTTCGCGAAGATAATCAATCGCTTTTTCCATGTCGCCGTTGGATTCGGCAAGTGCTTTTTTGCAATCCATCATGCCGGAGCCTGTGCGCTCGCGTAATTCTTTAACTTTTGCGGCTGTAATCTCTGCCATAATTATTTTGCCTCCATATCTTCGTCATCAATGTTGCCTTCGTAGCTCTCATAGAGACGTTCTTTAGTCGCGATTAACTCGTCTGCGCTGACTGCATCGGGGCCGCTAAGTTCCTGAACAGGAATAATAACAGCGTCTTCGCCCTGACGGCCTTCGATAACGGCATTAGCCATTAAGCCTGTAATTAATTTGATAGCTCTGATAGCGTCATCGTTGCCGGGGATCGGGTAGTCAATCATTTCGGGGTCGCAGTTAGTGTCAACGATTGAAACGACCGGGATATGAAGTTTCTTAGCTTCGGCGATTGCGTTTTCTACGCGGCGCGGGTCAATTAAGAAAATTGCGTCGGGAACTGAAGTCATGTTGGCGATACCGCCGAGATATTTTTCGAGCTTCAATTGCTCTTTCTTAATCATAGCGGCTTCTTTCTTTGTATACTCTTCCCATTTGCCCTCTTCGTCATATCTACGAAGTTCAAGCATACGCGCTATACGTTTGCGAATCGTCGGGAAGTTTGTCATAAGGCCGCCGAGCCAGCGCTGATTGATGTAGAACTGGCCGCACCGTGTTGCTTCGTCGCGGATAGTTTCCTGCGCCTGACGTTTCGTACCGACGAACAGAACATGACCGCCGGCCGCTGCCGTCTCACGAATAAAATCGTAAGCGCGATCAAGACCTCTGACTGTCTTCTGAAGGTCGATGATGTAAACGCCATTGCGTTCGGTGAAAATGTAGGGTTTCATCTTGGGGTTCCAGCGGCGTGTCTGATGTCCAAAGTGGACTCCGCATTCGAGCAACTGCTTCATACTTGCTACTGCCATAAAAAATAAATACCTCCTAAAGGTTAATTAAATTAAATCCTCCGCCCGTGATCCAATCGCTTTAAGCGCGACACCTTTAATTAAACACGAGCGTGCGAAATTTGAAAACTTTGCTATTTTAGCATGTTTTAGGAAATTTTTTTTGAAATCTTACGTTATAATGCAGAAAAAAATTTTTAAGGTGATGAATTTTTTGCCAACAATTTCAATGTTTTTAGGAATTATAATTAGAATGTTCGCAGGTAATGAACACAATCCGCCGCATTTTCACGCTTATTATCAGGACTATAAAGCAATTTTTGACATGGACGGCGAAATTTTAGAAGGCGAGATGCCGAAGCGTCAGACGAAATTTATAGCCGCGTGGGCAGAGCTTCATCATGATGAACTCTTGGCCAACTGGGAGCTTGCTATAGACAATCAGCCATTGTATAAAATTGAGCCTTTACGATAATGAAGATACCTTTTTGGAGCGTCGAAGAAGTTCAGCCGCATAAAGATTACACGCTCACGATAAAATTTCACGATGGGAGCGTAAAACTTTTTGATGCGAAGCCGCTGCTGCAAATCCCAATTTATGAACCGTTGAAGAATCCCGGATTTTTTATGCAAGCTAAAGCCGACTTCGGAACGGTAATTTGGAACGACGATATAGACATCGCGCCTGAACATTTATACGAAGCCGGGGAAAATATCGAAAATTAAAACTTGACGCGTGTGAAATAATTAAATCGTTCATCAAAATTTTAATTTTCTAAAGGAGTATATGAGAAATGCGTAAAGATTTAGGTTCTTTACCGGGAGTTTTTCCTATGCCTGTTTTAATGGTCGCTACTTATGGCGAAGATGGAAAAGTTGACGTTATGAACGTCGCTTGGGGAAATATCTGCGGAATGGACAAGATCGCCTTGAACTTGGCCCCCGATCGCAAGACTTTGAAAAATATTCGCGCCAAAAATGCCTTCACTGTTGCCCTTGCCGATGAAGCTCACATTAAAGAAGCCGACTTCCTTGGCACAGCTAGCGGAAACACAATGGCCGATAAGTTCGAGCGAACAGGACTTCACGCCGTGAAAAGTTCGCGTGTTGACGCGCCTATTATCGAAGAATTTCCGGTTACACTTGAATGCGAAGTCGCGGAGATTCGGGACTCATTCGGCGAAGTCAAAGTTACCGGCACTATCGTGAACGTGAGCGCAGATGAAAAAGTTCTTAACGAAAAAGGCAAAGTCGATGCGAAAAAACTCAACGCGATAATGTTCGATCAGTTCCAAAATTCATATTACACCGTCGATAAAAAAGTAGCTGAAGCGTGGCGCGTCGGTGCAGAGTTCATGAAGAAATAAAAAATTTTTATTTTATGCGCGGGAGCTTTACGACAAAGACCGCGCTAATTTTTTATTTATCCCACTTATCGTATTTATAAATTACTTGAATAAATCTGTCGCTTAACGAGTTGCCGGGGAACCGCTTCGACATTTCGGCGTTATAAATTAGAGTTATCGTGGTGTAGCGGTCAGGGGTCCAAACGTTGCGCAACATTATTTTTCCGGCCTTGCGAGTGTTGGCGGTCGGTGCTTCACGCGTTGAGCCATAAGACGAATTAAAACCTTTCTGTAGAGCTTCGTAAAACGCTCGGTCATATTCGGCGTCGCCCATACTCTGAAGATAAACGGCCTTCGAGTTTAATAATTTATTTTTATAAAATCCAAACACAAACATAGCCGGATAACCTTCAAAAAATCCTTCCATAGTTAAAGATTCTTTTCGAGGCGTCAGAACTTTCGCGCCGCTATTTTCCATTCGCTTTTGAGTTCGTGCGAATGTATGTCCGAATGGCAAAGACAAAAAAGCTTCGGAGCTATTTGAGAGTGCTTCGGCATGTCCGCATGAAATGAACGCTATTAAAATTAAAAAAATCGTTGAAAAAATTTTTTTTTGCATTTATAAATCTACCGTACCTTGTTTGGGATAGTGTATAATGAATTAAAGTCGTCCGGGAGAGGTCGGACGTTTGAAATTAAGGGCTCACTGAGAGAGGATTGCCTTCCTCACCTCAGACGAAAACCCTAAGGCGAAAAAGGATTAACGCGAATTGATAATGCGGATTAATTCCGCTAGGGCTCGTAAAAGGTCTGCCACGGCCTCTACGAGCTTTATCTTTAAGATTATCATTATTATTTGAAAAATCTTTTTCACGCTATCACCTCCTTTCACTTGAATTTTTTCAAGCTACAGGGGTGACTCCCCGTGTAAGCTCCGCTCAAAAAATCAGAGCGCCTCTCCTAAAATCATTTTATCATAGAGCCATTCACAAAAATTCACTCTGCTATCTCTCTACATCATTTTAAAATCTTGTTACAATTATCAAATTATAAATTTAAAAAATCAGAAGCAGGTGAAAAATTTTGTCCGGTGTTAATAAATTTAAATTTTTATTTTTAATCTTAATTTCGCTAATTATTTTCTCGTCTAACGCCTCCGCGGTCGAGAGATTGACAATTACACCTAACGGCAGTGTCTTATATGGCTCGCGAACATATTCCGGCGTCGTTATGTCGGCGTATCAAAAAGCCTACGCTATGAATTTTGAAATCTGGAAGCCTCATGACCTCCCCGCCGGTTGGTACGCAACTTTTGACGGCTTCCCCGTCGCTCAAATCGCCGAGAACAGATGGGTATATGGTCAAATGGAAATCGGCGGAACAATTAGGCCCACTAATGTTCTTGTCGGCTCCGTCGTCCCTTCAACCGTCCCCGGGCTTGTACGAATCGCTTCGGTATGGAGCTACGGAAGATATTTAGACAGTCCCAAATTTTTAAAAATCAAAAATTACAGATGCAATCGAATGGGGTGGCTTGACCTCGATAAGTATGGCGCAAGCACGTTAATTGCGTGGAACACTAACAGAGTCGGCGTATGGTTATGGCTTGGGAACCGCTGGAAAAAATTCGAGCCTCGAAGCGGCGAATACACTTGGCAAATGTTAAAACGTCTTACGCCCTACGTAGCTGAAGAATTAAGAAAAGTCAACGCGTGGTATCAGGGCGGCGAGCCTCTCGAAGTTGCAGACTTGGCGCGGCAATGGGGATTAATTTGGGGCGGCAAAGTAATTTTGAATTCCCTCACGGCTTACAGAGACAGCGGCGGCAGCGATGGCAATGTTACTTCAATGAAGGATTCTAGTTCAAGCTCTTCGGAAAGTAATTCGACACCCAAAGAAAATAATAACGATTCGACTACTCCGCAGTGGGACGTAGATTAAAAAATTCAAAGGAAATTTTAAAATGTCAAGAAACAAAAACACAAACGACCAAGAACGAATCGATCAGCTTCTAACGATGGCGTGGGACACGACAAGCACCGCGCGAATTTTAGCGATCGCGAATCAAATTCTTGAAATTAATCCCTACAACGTCGATGCACTTGTGCTCAAGGCCGACAACATTGAAGACCAAGATAGAAGTATCGAACTTCTTGAAATCGCCTTGAATGCTCTCAATGAGCCGGGAAATTGCGAACCTGATGATAAAGATTTATTTTTTGTCTCGATTAATCAGAGGCTCGCGTTCGCTTACATGAGCATCGGAAATTTAGATAAAGCTTTCAAATTTTGTGAAGACGCGATTAATTTTGCTGAAGCTCACTCAGACGCTCAAGAACTTCACGACGAAACTAACAACACTTTAATAAAAGCTTTATACTATCGAATTTTAATAGAGCGCAGAGAGTGGCAAAAAATTTTAACGGCCTCTATGCGTGACGGCGAAGGGACTCTTGGCCGAGCTTATGCAAAATTATTAGCCGCTTGGTTCATGGCGCCTGAAAAATCCCGGGGTGTTTGCGCAAATTTATTATGGGACGCCTTGAGCATTGCGCCTGACGTTCCGTTTTATATGCTCGGATATTTTGAAGAGCCTGACGACAACGCAAGCGAAGAAGCTCATGAAGATTTTGATTTCGCACTTTTATATTATGATACTGTATCTATATCTGAAGAGTTCAATCGCTGGTTTTCAAGAGGCGTGATTATGTTTGGAATTTTCACAGGACGCTTCGACGAGAAGGAAAAAGATTATTTAGTCGATGTCCTTGACTCTTTAGGAGGTTACGACGAGTACGAAAAAATGAAATCGATTCTCGTTGAAACAGAAGACAGCGCAGTACTTGAAGCGTTTGCAGCAAATAAATGTTTGACAGAATAAGAATTAAAATTAAGGAGAAAAAATTTGGATCTCAAAATTTCACACAGACTTCCGCCCGACGCGCTTAGAAAAATTAAACCCGTCGAGAGCTGGAAAATAAAAACTACTGACGACATAATTTTGAAAAAAACTAAATCGCCGGAGCCGTTAATCGGTCAACAGCGTGCAGTCGAAGCTATGGACTTCGGACTTGCCGTCAATGGACGCGGTTATAACATTTTCGTAACTGGTCAACCAGATAACGGACGAACGAGTTACACTCTTGAAAAACTCGAAGCTCTCGCGAAAACTCTTCCGGCCCCGGACGATTGGCTTTATTTATATAATTTCGATAAACCCGAAGAGCCTATGGCAATTTCAGTGCGCGCGGGTCAAGGCAAGAAATTAGCTGATGCCCTCGAAGCCTTAATGAAAGACCTCAAAAACACAATCAGCAAAGCTTTTGAACAATCTCAATACGAAGACGCGAAAGCCTCTTACGTCAAAGAATTTCAAGAGAAGGCCGGCGCGATTATGGACAAATTAAAAGCTGACGCAGCGAAAGCAAAATTTTCTTTGAAACGAACGCCGCAAGGTTTTATTAACGTGCCACTGATTAAAGACAAAGACGAAGAAGGAAAGCCTATAGTTCGTGAGTTAAAGCCCGACGAGTTCGACGCTCTCGACGCAAAAAAACAAAAACGCTATATGGACAAGAGCGAAAAAATTTCTCAAAAAACTATGCTCGGTATGCGCGCCATTCGCGACATGGAAAAAGAACTTCACGAGAAATTAAGCAAGCTCGAATCCGAAATTTGTCGAAGCGCTATAATGCCTTGTCTCAATGACATTACGGAAAATTTCAAAGATAACGAGCCGTTATTAAAGTGGTTTGAGAAATTGGCGGACGACGTTATAGAAAATTTCGGAGCTTTCGTTACGGCAGCACGAGATGAAAATTCCGAAGTCGATTTCACGCGCTATCAAGCAAATTTGTTCGTGAGCAACGACCCCGACAAAGGCGCACCCGTAATTTGGGAGACGAATCCTACTTATTATAATTTGTCCGGACGCGTAGAGTATGAAAGCCATCAAGGATATTTATACACTGACTTCAGACGAATTTTAGCCGGCGCGTTTCACAAAGCTAACGGCGGTTTTCTTGTCATTGACGCCGAAAAAGTTTTGATGAATTTCATGTCGTGGGAGTCTATTAAAAGAATTATGCGAACGGGCGAAGCCGCTATCGAAAATCTTGGTGAACAGTATGGAGCTTTGCCGGTTGCGTCATTACGTCCCGCGCCGATAAAAATGAATCTCAAAATCGTGATGACTGGGTCGCCTTATATATATGAGCTTCTGCAATATTACGACCCGGAATTTAGCAAGATTTTCAAAATTAAAGCAAGTTTCGACATCGACATGCAACGAAATTCTCAAAATGAAAAGAAAATGGCGGAGTTCATTGCGGCGTTTATAAAACGCGAAAATTTAAGACCATTCGACGCGTCGGCACTTTCTGAAATTATAGAGTGGTCAGGCCGCGAAGCTGAAGACCAAAATTTATTGTCCGTCGAAGTCGGCAAGCTCCGCGAACTTTTAACAGAAGCTAACGCGTGGGCCGAAGTCGCAGGCAAAAAGAAAAGTCCCGTTACTCGCGAGAACGTCATCAAAGCGATCGAACATAAAAATTATAGATCGGGACTTTATCAAGAGAAATTAGCGCGGGCTTTCAAAGATGGCGTTATTCACATTGACACGACTGGCGCAACCGTAGGACAAATTAACGGCTTGAGTGTCATAGATTTGAATGATTATCGCTTTGGGCACCCGTCGAGAATTACAGCGAACGTTTTCATGGGTCAAGAAGGCGTCGTGAACATTGAACGCGAAGTCAAAATGACCGGCCCGATTCACAATAAAGGCCTGATGATTTTATCAAGTTACCTCGGCCGGAAGTATGCGCAAGAGATGCCGTTGAGTTTAAGCGCTCATATTACATTTGAACAAAATTATTCGGGCATTGAGGGCGACAGCGCGTCATCGACGGAGTTATATTGCCTGCTCTCGGCATTATCGGGCGTGCCGTTAAATCAGAGTATCGCTGTTACAGGCTCCGTGGATCAGTTCGGGACCGTGCAGCCGATCGGCGGAGTGAATGAAAAAATTGAAGGTTTTTACGAATATTGCAAAATTGCAGGCCTGACCGGTGAGCAAGGCGTCATGATCCCGGACTCGAATACGCGACACTTAATGTTGAATTCCGAAGTCATTCAGGCGGTCAAAGACGGAAAATTTTCTATATGGTCAGTCAAAAATATTGATGAAGGCATAGAAATTTTAACAGGCTTTCAAGCGGGTAAGTTTCATGAATTAGTCCAAGAGCGATTAAAGAAAATGTTGTCCGACAGCTTGAAACTCGAAAAAAAATTTGGCGACGGCGGAAAGAAAAAGAAAAACAAAACTTCAAAATCTAAATCAAAGTCAGAGGCTACAGACAATGAATAAAGAAAAAATTTTTTTTATTCTCGACGAGCTCGAGAATATCTATCACAACGAAACACAACCGCCGGAACTCGGTCATGAAGAGCCGCTTGACGGTCTGATTCTTACAGTGTTGTCGCAGAACACGAACGACAGGAACCGCGATACAGCGTATCGAAGGATGAAAGCTGTTTATCCGACTTTAGAGAGTGTAATCGAAGCCGGCGCTACGAAACTCGAAAATGTTATTAAATCCGCTGGTCTTGGGCACACGAAAGCCGGGCGAATCATCAATATTTTGAATATAGTGCATGAGGACTTTGGGGAATATTCTTTAAAGCCTTTGTTAGAAAAAGACAGCGGCGAAATTCGCAATTACTTGAAAGCATTGCCAGGCGTCGGAGCTAAAACAGTTGCGTGCGTTATGTTGTTCGATATGAAAATCCCGGCGTTTCCAGTTGATACGCACGTAACGAGAGTTTCAAAGCGCGTCGGAGTTGCGTCATTGAAGGATTCGCCCGAAGAAATTTCGCAATTTTACGAAAGTGTCGTGCCTATTGCGCGCTGCCTCGGAGGACATGTAAATATCATTGCTCACGGCCGTGATATTTGTCATGCAAAGAAGCCTGAGTGTGAAAAATGCGTTTTAGCTAGTCAATGCAACTTTTATAAAAATTAATTTTTTACCGCGCCCTTGTTCTCCCACCCACCCACCCGAACTGCGGGCGCGGCCCTTTAAATTATGT
>JAFSUP010000065.1 GCA_017445205.1 Synergistaceae bacterium | reverse complement strand
GAATATATTTTGACCGTTACGGGCTATTGCATGTTGCAGGAAAGTAGGAATTAGAATTTTTTTCACTCCTCACTCCTAATTCCTAATTCCTAACTTGATTTACGGTCTTCCACGTCCGCCTGCGCCCGGAACGCCTCTTGGGACTCCGAACATTCCAGCATTTCCGCCTGTTGTTGTCTTACCAGTTTTGACTCCAGCTTGAGCATTAATTATTAATTCAGCTCCTTCACGCAACACCGGACGCGCACGCCCTGATTTTTCTGATTTTAATTCGACCCATTTGTTATCTGAAACTCCTGTTTCAATTTGCACAGGCATCATCATAAAGCCGTCATGTTCTGGCCAAACTGTTCCAGATGAAAGAGTTTTCTTTTGCGTCAAAATATTTTTGTCGAATGAAATTGTGTTTAATAATCCTTCCGGCGGTGTGAATCTCAATGACGCAACAGGAATTCTTAAAACGTCATCGGCGCGAGCTGTCTCGATTGATACGTTCGCAGTCATGCCCGGCTTGAGTTTAAAATCCGGGTTATCGACGTGAATTATTACGGTGTAAGTTACAACGCTGTCGCTAGTGGTTGGAGCAATTCGGACTTGAACGACTTTTCCTTTGAAAGTTTCATCGGGGAACGCGTCAACTCTAAATGTAACATTCTGGCCTTCAGCTACTGTTCCGATGTCGGCTTCGTCAACTTTAGTTTCAATTTGCATTCTCGTTAAATCCTCGGCAATCTTGAACAATGTAGGAGTTTGATAACTCGCCGCTACGGTCTGGCCCGCGTCAACTTGTCTATCAATGACAACGCCATTAACCGGCGAAGTTATTCGCGTGTAATTAAGATTCGTTCGCGCACGTTCGACTGCTGCTTTGCCCTGAATGACTCGCGATTTTGCTTCAGAGAGTGCCGCACGCTTCATCAAAACGTCAGCTTCGCTTGTATCAACTTCGCTGCGGGCTATTAATTTACGATTAAATAATTCTTTGTTGCGTGAATATTTTCGTTCTGCGTCCGTCAATGACGCTTGAGCGCTTCTGACACCGGCCTGATATACAGCAAGACTAGCTTCGGATTCGCTTAATGTCAGTTGCAAGACCGAAGGGTCAATCAGCGCGATTAATTGCCCGGCTTTAACCTGTGAATTAAAATCGACGTAAATTTCTTGAACAGTCCCGGAGACCTGCGTGCCGACTTCGACGACGCTAATAGCGTTTAATTCCCCCGTTGCCGTTACGGTTGAAACAATTTCTCCGCGTGTTATTGCTGAAGTCGTCAAGCCATAAACGGCCGGCTCTTCGTGAAAGAAATAATAATAAGCTCCGTAGCCAATCCCTGCGATTATCGCAAGCAAAAATAATTTTTTAATCCCCGCCAACATTTTTTAATTCAGCTCCTTAATTATTGTTAATAAATCCTGATTTACAAACTTATCATCAGCGTTTAATTTTCCAAGCGGAATGTTTTTATTTGCCCCGTGGCAATCGCTCCCGCCGGATATTAAAAGACCGTTGCGCCGCGCTTGTTCAGCGAGCCATTCGCATTTTGAAATTTCATACTTTGAATAATAACATTCAAGCCCTTGAAGACCGAACGAAATTAATTTTTCTAAAGTCTCTTGAAACTTTTCTTCTGAAAGTTCCGGTTCACGTTCACCGCCTAAAGGGTGCGCCCAAACTGAAACGCCGCCGGATTTATTGATAGACTTTATCGCAAGTTCGGCTTCGATTTTGTCATTTCCGGTTTGGGCTTTGTCGATAATGTTTTCGATGGCTTCGACACGAGTTGCCGCGAACCCTTTCTTTACGATTAAATTTCCTAAATGTGGTTTGCCGACGCTGGGGATTTTTAACAAAGATTCAATTTCTGAATCCGTGAACGTAATATTAAAATTGTCGTGCAGAAAATTAATTCGCTTGAAAAATTTTTCATGTCGCAATTTTGCTCCCGCGTTCAAAGCATCTTGAAAGGCCGCGTGAGTTTCGTCGTAATTCAATCCCAAGATATGACACTTCGATTTAATTTCTTGAATCCGGCACGAAAATTCGATCCCTTTAATAAAAATTAGCGATTTATCATTGAGAATTTTTTGTGTTTCAAGTGTGCCTGTGATTGTATCGTGGTCAGTAACGGCAAAAATTTTTATTCCGGCCTCGTGAATTTTTTTTAATAAATCTTCCGGGCTGTATGTTCCGTCTGAAGCGTTTGTGTGAATGTGTAAATCAATTTCGCTTGGCATAATCTCTCTCCTTTGAAAAAATTATATTTTAGCGTTATGAAGAATTTTTGAAAGGCGATATAATTCAAAAAAATATTCAAGGAGCGAACTTTCAATGAGTAAAATTTTTTTCACAATCACAGGAACAAAATATTATTACGGACAAGATATTTTTGCAAAAGATATGAGAGTAAAACTCGTAAAAGATTTTGACAACGAATATGACAACGAAGCAATTCGCGTCGAATTAGAAGGGCTCGGTTGTGTTGGTCATGTCGCGAACAGTCCTTACACGGTCATTGGCGAGAGCTACAGCGCGGGAAGACTTTATGACAAAATCGGCGACACTGCCGAAGGAACTGTGTGTTATATTCTCCCAGATGGCATCGTATGCAGCCTCAATGAAGATTCCGATTAAAAATTTAAAAATTTTCTTTTTATGAAAGAAAAAATCGCAGCAATTTTAAAAACTCTTCCAGAACGTCCGGGCGTATATCTAATGAGGGACGCCGAAGGGAAAATTATTTACGTCGGCAAAGCAATAAAATTAAAGCGTCGAGTGTCATCTTATTTTCGACATTCGCATTTGTCGCCGCGACTTAATAAACTCGTGTCTTTAATCGAAGACATATCTATTATAAGAACAGAAACCGAAGCCGAAGCGTTAATAGTCGAAGCAAAATTGATTCGTCGCTACTCGCCGTTCTTCAATATCGAATTAAAGATGAGCGACAAGTATCCATATATAAAAGTTACGGAAGAAGATTTTCCGCGACTCGAAATTACGCGACATAAACAAAACGACGGAGCAGTGTATCTTGGGCCATTCGTTGACGCCGGGAACATAAAAAATTTAATGCGCTTGGCCGAACGATATTTCCCGCTGCGGGTCTGCCACTCTAAAATCAAACCTGACGAAAATAAACGCCCTTGCGTCGAATATAATCTCGGTCATTCGATGGGAGCATGTGCTGCGCTGTGTTCAAAGTCTGAATATCGTGAACGAGTTGCCGATTTAGTTTTATTATTCGAGGGAAAATCCGCGGAACTCGTTGAGCGTCTTCGCGAACGAATGAACTCCGCCGCCAAAAATCTCGAATTTGAAAAAGCCGCGCGCTATCGTGATACGGTCCGGGCAATTTGGAAATTGTCGCAGCAAAAAATTTCTTCAGCGTTGCAAGAAGATTTAGATTCGCAGACTTGGAACGTCTTAAATCAGATTCAAGAAATTTTGAAATTAAAAATTCTCCCGTGGCGCATTGACGCCTTCGACATCTCTCACACTCACGGACATAATACTTACGGCTGCTGCGTAGTCTTTGAACAAGGACGTCCAAGCCCGAATTTATATCGTCGATTCAAAATTCGTTCGATTGAGGACGGCGAGATTAACGACTTTCAATCTATCTACGAAACTGTCAAACGCCGTTACTCTCACGTTATTGATAATTCAGAGCCTGCGCCACAGCTTGCATTAATCGACGGTGGGCCGATTCAACTTGAATACGCCGAGCGCGCTTTGAAAGAATTAAATTTCGATCTTCCTTTAATTGCGTTGGCGGAACGTGAAGAATTAATTTTTCTCCCCAGCAAACCGAACGCCCCTTTGAGGCTTGAACGCAGCGATCCAGTTTTGCAATTATTTCAGCGGCTTCGCGATGAAGTTCATCGTTACGCAATCACTACTCACAGACACGCACGAAGAAAGCAGCTATTTGATTCAAAAATTTTTCATGTTGTGGGACTTGGGAACAAAAAAATTACAGAGTTGCTTGTAAAATTTGGCTCTGCAAGCAAAATCGCCGCGCTTCCTCCCGAAGAGCTTGAGAAAGTTCCCGGCATTGGGCCAGTTTTGGCGCAAAGAATTTTGGAAGAACTCAACAAAAATTAACTTACGCAACAGAATTTTAATTTTTTAATTTTATAATTGCCTCCGGAATAAAAATTTTAAGGGGGAAATTTTATGTTTTGTTTTCAATGTGAACAAACTGCAAATTGCACCGGCTGTAAAGGCGGCGCGGGAGTTTGTGGCAAATCTGCGACTGTCGCAGGCGTTCAAGACGAATTAACAGGCGCTTTGATTGCTCTCGCAGGGACAGACAGCACGAATTATAAAATTTTTGTCGATGGACTTTTCACGACTATCACGAACGTGAGTTTCAACGAAGCTACAGAGCGCGAATTAATCAACAAAATTAAAGCTGCTGGCGCTAAAGATTTTTACGACATGAACAAAATTTGGAACGCTGACGAAGATATTCGCTCGTTGAAATCTTTGATTTTGTTCGGACTTCGAGGAATGGCGGCTTATGCTTATCATGCGCGGGCCTTAGGTTATGAAAGCGACGAGGTAAATCAATTTTTTGTCAAGGCCCTCAAAGCGTTGGGCCAAGAGCTGACCATGAACGAATTATTGCCGCTTGTTACAGAAACTGGATTAATAAATTTCAAGTGCATGGAACTTTTAGACAAAGCCAACACCGAAACTTATGGGACGCCTGCACCCACAAAAGTTTCTTTGACGATCGAGAAGGGGCCGTTCATTGTTGTAACTGGCCACGACCTCAAAGACTTAGAAATTTTGTTGCGTCAGACTGAAGGCAGAGGAATTAATATTTACACTCACGGCGAAATGCTTCCGGCTCATGCTTACCCTGAACTTAAAAAATATAAACACTTAAAAGGCAACTTCGGAACCGCGTGGCAAAATCAGCAGAAAGAATTTGAAAAGATTCCCGGCGCTGTCTTATTCACAACGAACTGTTTAATGCCCGTTCGCAAGAGTTATGCAGATAGAGTTTTCACGACCGGCGTAGTTTCTTATCCTGAATTAATTCACATTGATGAAAATAAAGACTTCTCGCCCGTGATTAAAAAAGCTCTTGAGCTTGGCGGCTACTCTGAAGACAAATTTTTAACTGGCATCAACGGCGGCCACGAGGTCATGACTGGTTTTGCTCGCGGAGCTGTGCTTGGAGTTGCGGATAAAGTCATCGAGGCAGTGAAGTCAGGCGCGATAAAGCATTTCTTCTTAGTCGGCGGTTGCGACGGTGCAAGGGCAGGAAGAAATTATTACACCGAACTCGTAAAGAAGACTCCGAAAGACACAATCGTGTTGACGCTTGCGTGTGGCAAATATCGCTTCAACGATTTAGACATCGGAACTATTGGCGGCTTGCCACGGATTATGGATATGGGACAGTGTAACGACGCTTATAGCGCGATTCAAGTTGCGTTGGCGTTGTCTAAGGCATTCGATTGCGGCGTGAACGACTTGCCACTGTCAATAATTCTTTCATGGTACGAACAAAAAGCCGTGTGCGTCTTGCTGACGTTGTTGGCGCTTGGAATCAAAAATATAAGACTTGGCCCGACTCTTCCGGCCTTCGTTTCGCCGAACGTCTTAAAATTTTTGGTCGAGAATTTCAATATCGCTCCTACGACTACGCCGGACGAAGATTTAGCAGCGTGTCTGTAATTAAAAATTAAAATCACAATCTCAAACTCGGAAGTCTTAAAATCGAATGGCCTCCGAGTTTTTTTATTTTTTAACGGCGGTTTGCGCTGATAAAGTGGATATTATATAATAACTTAACACCAAAATTTTGAAAATTTATTTTATTTATGGAGGCTTTCGCATGAATGACTTGTACTCCATCGGAGAAATGGTAATTGATTTTTTACCGGGGACCGAAGAAGCAAGCTACATAAGAAAAGCAGGAGGAGCCCCAGCCAATGTCGCAATAGCAGTAGCTAAGAACGGACTGAACGCCTCAATGTGTTGCAAGGTTGGCGATGACAATTTCGGACATTTTCTTATGGATACACTCGCAAAATATAACGTTGAAACCGTCTGTAAGCAGCCGACGAAAGAAGCGGTTACAACTATGGCATTTGTAACACTGTCCGCAAACGGCGAACGCGTTTTCACATTCGCACGCAAACCCGGCGCCGATATGCTTCTAGCCGAGTCTGACGTAAAAGAAGAAGACATAAAAAATTCTGTAATCATTCATGCCGGCTCTTGTTCTCTTTCCGCACAACCTGAAAAGAGCGCCACAATTAAAGCAATGCGATTGGGGCATGAAAATAAAAAACTCGTCAGCTTCGATGTAAATTATAGAAATATAATGTGGAATGATGACGTTGACGCTTGCGTCGCAGCAATAAAAGAAATTTTGCAGTACGTGGATTTATTAAAACTTTCCGGCGAAGAAATTGACATGATGGGCGGTGAAGCTAATCTTCCGAAGCTCATGAAAGATTATGACATTGCCGTTATAGTTGAAACTCTTGGCGCGGACGGAGCGAAGGCGTTTTTCAAAGACAGCACCGTTAGTGTAAAAGGTCAAAGAGTTCACGCTGTTGACGCTACAGGCTGCGGCGACGCATTTTGGGGAGCGTTTCTTTCAAAGTTAAGACTTGAAGGCGTCAAAGAAATTTCCGACATTGACAACGAAAAAATCAAAACTGCAATGAATTACGGAAATATTTCAGGTTGTATTTGTGTTCAAAGCAAAGGCGCAATCGAATCAATCCCCACGCGCAAACAGATTGAAGAGTTTATACGCAAAAATAATCTAACAATATAAAAAATGTCAATTTGGGAAGAACGTTGTATTATTTCGCCGTCGCTAATTTGCCTCGACATGTGCAATCTTGAAAGCCAAGTGCGAATTTTGGAGAAGAGCGGCATTAGTATGTTGCATGTTGATATTCTTGACGGTCATTTTAGTCCGAGTATGCCTTTAGGACTTGATACAGTGCGGCAATTAAGAGCAAAAACTAATCTCGCGTTTGATTGTCACGTCATGGTAACGGAGCAAGATTATTTTGTTGATGAGCTGTTGGACATTGGTGTTCAGCAGCTCATTTTTCATGCAGAGACACAGCCGCATATAGACGGAATGTTAAATCGTATTCACGCGCGCGGAGTTCGTGCTGGAGTTGCTTTGAAGCCGTCAACGCCGCTATCTGTGCTTGAATACGTGCTTGAAAAATGCGATACAGTTTTGTTAATGCTAATTAATCCCGGCTACGCGTTTGTAAAAGGTGAGAAGCAGACCGTTTATGCCGAACGCAAGATTAAAGATTTGCGCAAGATGATTGATGAACGTGGCCTTAATACAAAGATAGAACTTGACGGAAGAATCTCACTTGAAAATATCCAAAATTGGGGCGGAGGACTTGCAGATATTTTTGTTACGGGCAGTACTTGCCTAAATCGAGATGATTTAGAAGGCAGTTTTAATACAATCAACGAACTACGGAGGAATTTAATTTGAATTTTTCAGAACGCTATTTGAAAGCACGAACGGACGTTATAGCAGAGCTTGACAAAACTCTCGCCGCAATAAAGCCAGAACAAATTGAACGTCTTTACAACGAGATACAAAAGGCAGATCAAGTTTTCTTTGTTGCAGTTGGTCGCGTGATGATGGCGCTTGAATGCGTTTGCAAACGTTTTGCACATCTTGGAATCAAAGCACACTGTGTCGGCGACATCACGGAGCCTGCAATTACAAAGAATGATTTATTAATCGTCGGTTCAGGTTCGGGAGGCTCTTTATTCCCGTTAGGAATTGCAAAGAAAGCACGCGCTGCTGTAAATTGCAAAATTGTACACATAGGCTCTAATCAAAATAGCGAGATGAAAGACATCGCCGACTTCATGGTAAGAATTCCTGTTAGGACAAAATTTTATCTTGATGACGAGATCGATTCTTGCCAGCCAATGACTACAATTTTTGATCAAAGCTTGTTACTGCTCGGCGACATTATCGCGAAGATGATGATCGAAGAGAAAAATATTAATATGAAAGACTTGTGGCAATATCATGCAAATCTCGAATAAGAAAGACTTAATGAAGTACGCTGGAAGCCTTCAGCAAGCTGCTTATGTCAGGCCGATAGCTTACGAAGAAGGACGAAGCAAAAATCTTAAAGCCTTTGACGTTAAGAACGGCAAAATTTCTATGCGCGTGCTTGCAGATAAATGCCTTGACGTTAGCGAATTTTCCTACGCGGGCGTGAACATAAGCTTTTTGTCAAAGCCGGGTCTTCAGGGACTCGGTCATTACGACACAAACGGACTCGAAGCTCAACGCAGCATCATGGGCGGCTTGTTCTTCACGGCTGGACTTGAAAATATCGGCGCGCCTTGCAACGTTGGCGGCAATGATTATCCTATGCACGGACGAATCAGGACAACACCGGCGGAACATCTTTCGGGTGACGCTTGCTGGCTCGGCGACGAATATCACTTAAAAATTTCCGGCGAAATGCGCGAGTCGGCCTTGTTCGGAGAGAATTTAGTTTTGCGTCGAAGCATAGAGACAATTTACGGCGAAAAATCTTTCACACTCACGGACGAATTTGAAAATGAATCTTTCCGCGACGAACCTTTAATGCTTCTCTATCATATAAATATGGGCTGGCCGTTCTTGAACGAGAACACAAGATTTTATATCCCGACTGAAAAAATCACGCCGCGAAACGATGACGCTAAAGGACACGAAGACAGGTATAACTTAATGGAAGCTCCGAAAGACAACGAGCCGGAATATGTTTTCATTCATGAAATCAAAGCCGACGCAAACGACGACACCGAAGTTATCGCAGTGAATCCAGATTTAAAGCTAGGATTAAAAATTTCATGGAACAAAAAATATTTGCCGCACTTCATGCAGTGGAAATCAATCGCAAGCGGCGATTATGTTGTCGGACTCGAACCCGCTAACTCTCTTGTTCATGGCCGGGCTTGGTATGGCGAGAAAGTTCACAAGCTCGCACCGTTCGAGAAAGAGAAAAATATTTTGAAATTCACAGTTCTTGACGGCGAAAACGAAATCAATGAAGCTATCACAGCTTTTGAGAATAAATTTTAATAAGAGGTGGTTTAATTTTGAAACGCTCTGAAATCAACAAGTGTATCAAAGAATTTGAAGAACTTTTGAAAAAACATTGCTTCGCTCTCCCGCCGTTCTTGAGCTTCACGCCCGAAGAATGGAAGACAAAAGGCCACGAATACGACGAGATTCGCGACAATGCTCTCGGCTGGGACATCACCGACTACGGCGAAGGACACTTTGAAACAAAAGGCCTGTATTTAATTACAATTCGCAACGGCAATGTTCACAACCCGAAGTACATAAAGACTTATGCCGAAAAAATCATGATGCTCAAAGAAGGCCAAGTCTCGCCGAATCATTTTCACTGGAAAAAAATGGAAGACATCATCAACCGCGGCGGCGGCAATGTTGTATTCAGGCTTTGGAACGCAAATAAAGAGACCGAAGAGCTTGAAGACACTGACGTAAAAATCTTCCAGGATGGCCGTCAGTATTTCGTCAAAGCAGGCTCTGAAGTTGTATTAAAGCCCGGCGAATCACTCTCACTCTATCCATACTATTATCACGAATTTGTAATTCAGCCCGGCACAGGCTACGCAATCATCGGAGAAGTTTCAATGTGCAACGACGACAACACTGACAACAGATTTTATGAGCCGCTCGGACGCTTCCCGACGATCGAAGAAGACGAGCCGCCTTATAGACTGCTTTGCACTGAATATCCTCCCGCAAAAGATTAATTAGTAAGGAGTGAAAAAATTTTGAGTGATTATGTTGTAACAATGGAGCACATTACAAAGACTTTCCCCGGTGTTAAAGCTCTTGATGATGTTCATCTTCATCTTTTGCCCGGGCGCGTAATGGCTCTCTTAGGCGAGAATGGCGCTGGCAAGTCAACTCTGATGAAAATTTTATCGGGCGTTTACACTCGAGACTCCGGCGATATTACGATTTTTGGCAACAAGATCGAAGGCGACCTCAACACGAAACAAGCTCAGGCACTCGGCATCGCAATAATTCATCAAGAGTTGAACATGTGCCAGCATTTGACCGTAGCTGCGAATATGTTTTTGGGACGCGAAATTACAAAGGGCGGCAGGCTCGACAACGCAGAAATGAATCGTCAAGCTATTGCACAACTTGCTAAGCTCGGCATTCACGACTTAGACCCCGAAGAGTCAGTCGGAAATCTCACCGTTGGCCGTCAGCAAATGGTCGAGATAGCTAAGGCATTGTTAATTAACGCTCGCGTTCTTGTCATGGACGAGCCGTCATCGTCGCTTTCAAACGCCGAAATCACAGAAATGTTCCGAATCGTCCGCGAGTTAAAGGCGATGGGAACTGCGATTGTATATATTAGCCACAGACTTCAGGAACTTCATCACATTGTCGATGACGTTACTATAATGCGCGACGGGAAATATATCACCGAAGGCAAATTTGAGGACTTCACAATGGATCAGATTATCGCTAACATGGTCGGTCACGAAGTTAAGAATCAATTCCCGCGCGAAACCGTTGCGAAAGGCAAAAAGATTCTTGAAGTAAAACATTTGAATGCAGGCAAATTAGTTCGCGATATTTCTTTCGACGTTTACGAGGGCGAAGTCTTAGGATTCTCTGGCCTTGTCGGCGCAGGACG
>JAFSUP010000064.1 GCA_017445205.1 Synergistaceae bacterium | reverse complement strand
CAAAGTCAGCGTTCTTGATATTAAGTGGGGAACTCCGAATCCTATTTTGTTGAAAGACCCGGAGTATCAAATTCCGATTTACGTCCGTGCATTCGGTCAGTTCGGTTTGCGCGTCAACGAGAGCCGACAGTTTGTCTTGAAACTCGCCGGAAACAAAACCGAAGTTACTCGCTCGGACATTGAAAATTATTTCAAGGGATTAATTCTTTCACGTATGGGTGATTTAATTTCGACTTACATTGCTCAAAAGAAAGTGAATATCTTTGAGATTAACTCTTATCTTGAGGATATGTCTAACGAGGCCGTCGAAAAAATTCGCAACGAGTTCATGAATTTCGGAATCGAACCGCTGAATTTCTATTTCGGTTCCGTGAATGTCCTTGACGACGACGAAGGAATCAAAAAATTAAAGTCCGCAATGAGCGAGCGCGCAAGCATGAACGTCATCGGCTACAACTATCAGCAGCAGCGTTCGTTTGATGTCCTCGAGTCGGCAGCGAAGAACGAAGGCGGCTCGTCTTTGCTTGGAGCAGGCGTAGGACTCGGAGCAGGAATGGGAATGGGCGGCACGTTCGGACAGATGGCCGCGCAGATGAATCAATATATAAATCCTCAAGCGCCGATTCAAAATCAAAATCCGGCTCCGGCGGCTCAAGCTCAAAATTCAGGAGCTGTTTGTCCGTCATGCGGCCAGCCTGTTATTGCGGGAGCAAAATTCTGTTCCAACTGCGGAGCGAAACTCGTTTGCCCGAACTGCGGACAGGCATTAATCCCCGGCGCGAAGTTCTGCCCGAATTGCGGAAATAAAATCTAAAAATTGAAATCGAAGGAGAGATTTTTAATGTGGAAATTTTTTAATAAAGTTCGTCAGGTTTTCAATTTATTTTTAATCATGCTGCTAATAGTGGCAGCAACGGCGGTGTTTGTGTATTATCTCACGACGCCCGAACAGCGCGGCACGACTTTTTGGATTTCGGTAGGATTTTTGCTTTTTGCTCTCGTCCTTGAAACTCTGAATGCGGCAGGCATAGCGATGCGTTCAAACGGCGGCAAAGAAATTCCCGCGGGCTTCGCGAAAGTCATTCTCGGAGCTATTTATTTTATTTTTGTTATAGGCGTGTCGATCTGGAACGCTTACGAGGGATTTTCTGTAACTAAATACATGCTAATTCATATCGGCGGGCTTGTTGTGTTTTTAATCCCGATGATTATGATGAACATGGCCACTTTAAGAATGTCCGGCGCTGACAGAAAAGAACGCGAAGAGGGAAGATTAAATCTTTCGTCGCTTGCAAACAAAGTCGGTTATGTCATCGAAGACTTGAAAGCGGCCGGGCTTGCTCAAAACGAAATTTCAAAACTTTCAAACTTGGCCGAGAGTTTGAGATATTCGGACCCTGCGCCCGCGTCGAGAAGCCTTGAGCGAGATTTAGAAAATGCAATTAATAATCTTACAACCGTCGCTGAAAATAAAAATCCTGAAGAAGTCGCTCGTGCTTGTGTGTTAGCAGAAAGAGCTTTAAAAGAACGTAACGATTACGTGATTAATAATAAGTAAATAGTAAACTACACTCCCTCCTGTATAGGCAATGTCATTAAGTTAAGGACATTCAATAGTATACGAGAAGAGAAAAAGAGCATAGTTCGAGAAGGATTATGCTCTTTTTAGTGTAAAAAGGCACAATAAATAATCAGACATAGTCTGCATAAAATATTTTCTCAATTT
>JAFSUP010000063.1 GCA_017445205.1 Synergistaceae bacterium | reverse complement strand
CAATATTCGCAGCCGGAAATCATTTCTAACGGTGAGCCGCAATCAGGGCAAATTAGCGACTTGTCATTTAATCTCGCTGTCGTCGTTTGACGGTCAATTAATTTTTCAAGCAGCAGCGCAATCGCGTCCGGAATCGAGCGTGCTACGTGGTCATCGTCGCAGTTGAGCATCCAATATTCTTTGCCTGAAAGTCCCTTCAGCGTGTCGATGAAATCTTCGAGGCTGCAACCTGAACGAAGGCCGATTGAAATCACGCGCGACAAAGCCTCCGTCATTGCTTTTAATTCCGAGCCACTCTTTCCGACGTTGATGAAAATCTCAAACGGTTCTTTGCCGTCGAAATTCAGAGTTACGTAAATGCTTCCCCAAGGCGTAGTGTCCTTAATCGTCTTTCCAAAAACAACAAGCCCGGGACGCTCTTTGACTTTTTTATATTTAGTGTCAGCGGCTTCTTCGGGTTCTTTGTTTTCGGATTCGGATTTTTTGACTTCGATCGGCTGGAACGACCGCGAGCCGTCACGATAAATCGTGATCCCTTTGCAGCCGAGATTGTAGCAATCTTGATAAACGCGTCTGACGTCTTCGACTGTTGCGGAGTTCGGAAGGTTCACGGTCTTGCTGATGCCGCTGTCGATAATCTGCGCGAAAATCCCCGTTACGTTCACGTGCTGCTGTGTCGTAATGTCATAGGCCGTAACATAAGCAGGGTTTGAAAGATGGCCATTTGAGGCGCGATATTCGGCTCTTTGTTCGGGAGTTAAAAGTTTATGCCAGAAGTCGCGGTCTTCAAAACCGGAGCCGTCAGTTTTCATGATTCTTCTGTTCCACGACCACGCAAAATTGGGTTCGATCCCTGAACTCGTATCGAGCAACATTGAAATAGAACCCGTAGGAGCGATCGAGAGCCTTCGACTGTTTCGCATTTTGCCCGCAAACAGATTTTCAAGGACGAAAACACCGTCATCAAACTCAAATTCTTCAAGAGTGTTTATCAAAGTCGTAGGGACTTGGCCGTCCTTGCGCATATGAGCGAGCGTTTCAAAATATTCGTCCTCGTTCTTAGGGAGCGTTGAGCCTGCGAATAATTTTTTAACAAGTTCGTGCTCCGGGAAAGGCGATTTTTCTGCGTCAGTTACGATTTTAATCGTTGACATTAAAGCAGAACGCGCAAAAACGCCGCCAAGTTTTTTGCAGAACGCATTGAACTCGTCAGAACCGTAAGCGATGCCCTGCATAATCGAAGCGTCTGCAAGTCCCATAATTCCAAGTCCGACGGGACGAATAGCGCGAGTTCGTTCTCCGATTTTCTCAAGCGGATACATGCAAGCGTCAATGACTAAATCAAGATAATAAATTGACCGGAACGCCTGCGCGGAAAATTTTTCCCAATCGAAATTTCTATTTTCGTTATGGCTGTCGGCCTCCGACACAAACATTTCGACGTTAATCGAACCTAAGTTGCAGCTTGTGAAATTCGGCAACGGCTGCTCGCCGCAGGGATTTGTAGATTCGATGTCCCATTCTTCACCGCCAAGTTTCAAGATATTATCTTGTCGCGCTCTGTCGATGAAAAACACGCCCGGATCGCCGCGTTTCCATGCTGCTTCGCAGATGTGGTTCATTAAATCTTTCGCCTTAACCGTCCGCACCGTAGAGCCATCAACGCGCGAATGTAATTCAAATTCTTCTTCAGTGTGCGCTGCGTTCATGAGCTTGTCGGAAATTGCGACAGAAATATTAAAATAAGATAATTTTCCGTCCTCGGTCTTGCAGTCGATGAAATCATAAATATCCGGGTGGTCGTCAAATAACATTCCCATGAGGGCCGCGCGACGTTTTCCGCCCTGAACGACTACCGCGCCCATAGTGTTCCAAGTTTCCATGAACGACACAGGCCCGGAAGCTTTGCCGCCAGTTCCGCCTGCTATCTCGGAGCTGTGTTCGCGTAAATGTCCGAAGTTGCCTCCGACGCCGCCGCCGAACTTGCTGATTATGCTTGCGTTCTTGACGCTTTCAAAAATTCCTTCGATGCTGTCGGGTACGGTGATGACGAAGCACGCGAAGAGCTGCTGATTTTTTGTGCGCGAATCGAAGAGCTTTTTATAATCTTCAAAGCTCATGGCCTCGACGTCTTTATAAATTAATTCGCTGAACTCCGGGATTATAGTCAGACCTGCGCCGGCACTGAACAGACACGGCGAATTAAATAAAAATCTGCGATTGAGAATATCATCAGCGATATTTTTTTCAAGAGTTCTGATCCATTCGACCGAGTCAGAGTAATTGACTTCGGCACTAGCGACAGTGCGTGCAACACGGCGGACAAATTCTGAAAAATTTTGTTCTTTCCTGACGGCTTGAATTTCAGAGTCGTATCGGCTGACAAAATAACGCTGTTCGAGGAGCCAAAGCGCGTTTTCAGAGAGCATAGCGCCGGTTTTCTCGTGATTAATTTCGAAGTTGAAGTAATTTTTTATATTTTTGTCTTTTATCGTCATATTCTGAATTTTCACCTCGTCGATTAAAAAAGTGCATAAAAAAGACCTCGCGACCTCTGTAAGATGAAGCCACGAGGTTCGTTTGTAACTGTTTTTATAAAATTTTTTGGTCTAAGTTGGCGTGATTACTTGTTTTCTTCGGCTTTGTCTTTAGTTTCTCCAAAGTCAGCAAATTTTTTTCCGATTTTAATCAGCTTCACAAGCAAACCGTCCTCGGCTTTGACGTCTTCATCAATTTCAAATTCTATTCTAGCGACTTCAAAAGATTCTGTGTAAAGTTTCACCGACGGCACAGAGAGCTTCGCGTCAAGAACTTCTTTGAAGTTGTCGAAAAGTTCGCCTTGCCCTGAAAATCTTGCGATCGGCTCAAGAATTATAAGAAGTCCGTTTTCAGGGTCGCGAATCCAAGATTGAATCCCGGCGAAGTCGAGCCAAAATGCTCCGATTGCGTCCGTGTTCATTAATTTTTCAAACGCGGGTTTCAAAATCGGCTTTGCTGAAATATTTTCAAGGTTAGCCACGTTAATCCCGAGCGAGTTATTTTTTTTCGTTACGAAGCACGGAACGGGACTGACTGACGGGTCAACTTGTAAAATGCCGTCTTGAGTTTTCGTGAAGTGCTGAGATTTTTCGAGCGTCGCAAAAATTTTTTCGGCTGCTCCGTCCTTTCCGGTTAGTAAGGCATAAACGGCGGGGATTTTGATACCTTCGACAGAGACATTATCATTCAAAGCAAACGACAATTCGCCGCCCTCAAATAAATTCGTGAGGTCCTCTTCTGAAATTTTGAATCTTACGCGAGCTTGTCGAACAATCTCTTTCCAGATTTCTTGACCTTCAGGAGTTACTTTTAAGCTGTTTATGTTCGGTTTACCGCCAAAGGCAAGCAACGGCGATTTTGCACCAAGCGAATTAATATCAATATGTCCGCCCTTGACGCTGTCAATTTCTTTATCAAGTCCGAATTGTCGCAAAGCTGAGCTTGTGAGAGCTTCGCGAATATTCGTAGCTAAAGAAATTAAAAATTTTCCCGGCGTTCTTTCAAATCCATATTCAATATCAAGAGGCTTTCTGACAAATTCTAAAACTTGATCGACGCTAAGCTCGTTGTCGTCATCGAGTTTTGCGAGCGTCTCAAAATCTAAATGAAGCCACGCAAAATCTTTGGCGGCAAATCGTCGATTTAATTGAGCCTCGAATAATCGCGAATCTGAAAATTCAAGAGCGTTCAAAGATTCTTTGATGTCGTTCGCAGACAGGCCCGCAAGAACAATATTATCTTTAGCCGTCATGAATAATTCGTTATCTACACGAAGAATATTATTTTCTGCCTTCTCGATTTTTATCATGGTTTCGGCAAAAGAGGCCAAGGGATTATCTTTGCCCATCACAAGTTTAGCGACGTCGATCGCGCTTGCGCTGCCGTCAGCAATTTTTTTTACAAAAATTTCAGCATCGGGCTTTACAGTGAAAGCAATTTTGAAGAACGGTTCCGGAACTCGTGAAGCTCCGGCGCCGGCCAAAATCGCGACAGACTGAAGCGGAGTGTTTTCGGCGAAAGCGCTAATCATCTCGACAGCGCCAAGAATTTCATTTGATTCCTTCGACGCAAGAATCAGAGGCATGAACGCGTCAATATTTTCTTTTGAGAAAATCCATTTTAAAAAATTCTGTGCGTCGTTGAACTTTAACACCATATAGGCAGACTGCTCGGGACATGGCGTCAGAGCGTCCTCAACTTCGGCCGCTAAGACCGAAGACGAGAACACCATAACGCATAGCAGCAGCGTGCATAAAAATTTTTTTGTTTTCATTCTAAATTCCTAATTTTTAATTTTTATAGGCCGTGTAGATTTCGAGGAATGAGCCGGGCTTTAACGAAGCACCGCCGACTAATGCGCCGTCGATGTCTTTCATGGATAATAATTCTTTAGCGTTTGAGCCTTTGACGCTTCCGCCGTATAAAATTACGACTTTCGGATCGCCGATTAATTTTCTGCTCCACTCGCAGACTTCTTGAGCCTGTTCGCTCGTCGCGGATTTGCCTGTGCCGATTGCCCAGACGGGTTCATAAGCGTAAATGATTTTTGCAACTTCTTCAGGCTTAAGACCTTCGAGCGCGCTCTTTAACTGACGCTCCATAACTTTGAAAGTGTTTCCGCCTTCGCGTTCTTCGAGCGTTTCGCCGTAGCATAAAACGGGAATCATACCGGCGTCAAGGACGGCTTTGACTTTCTTCGCGATCATTTCGTCAGGCTCGCCGAAGATATGACGGCGTTCGCTGTGTCCTAAGATGACGTGAGTAACGCCGATCTCTGCAAGCATCGGGATTGAAACTTCGCCCGTGAAAGCGCCCTTGGCCTCGTAATAAGCATTCTGTGCGCCAAAGACAACGCCGCATTTTTTTGCACCTTCGGCTAATGCCCAAAGGGACGTGAACGGCGAGAACACTCCGACTTCGAGGTCAGAAGCAGGCTTATAAACTCCCGCGAACTCGTCAAAAAATTTTTTTGTTTCAGCTGCGGTCATGTTCATTTTCCAGTTGCCATAAAGATAAATTTTCTTGCTCATAATATTTATTTGTCCTCCATAAAAATTATTAAAAATTAGTCAGGAAGAAGGAGTTTTTTCACTTCCTACTTCCTAACTCCTAATTCCTACTTAAACTCTGAACGGTTCCATACCAGGCAATTTCTTGCCTTCGCAATATTCGAGGCTTGCTCCGCCGCCGGTTGAAACGTGCGAAACTTTATCCGCGACTTTGAACTGACGAACCGAACTTGCCGTATCGCCACCGCCGATTACGGAAATAGCTCCCTGCTCCTGCGTTACTTTCGCAACGGCTTCAGCAAGATATTTTGTGCCTTCGGCAAATTTCGGGTCTTCAAAGACGCCCATAGGCCCGTTCCATAAAATCGACTTCGCACCGTCGAGAGCCGCCGCAAATTTTTTCGCGGTCTCTGGGCCGATGTCGAGGCCCATCTTGTCGGCCGGAATTGCGTCAACGGACACGACCGAAGTATCTGAAGCATCGATTGCTGAAGCGATAACACTATCGACCGGCAATAAAATTTTCACGCCTTTGTCCGCAGCCTTTTTGAGAGTGTCCTTCGCGAAATCGAGTCTTTCAGTGTCGCAAAGTGATTTTCCGATCTCTTTGCCCTGCGCCTTCAAGAACGTGTAAGCCATTCCGCCGCCGATTATGATTGTGTCGGCCTTGTCGAGAAGGTTGCCTACGATCGCGATTTTGTCAGAGACTTTCGCGCCGCCAAGAATTAAAACGTAAGGCTTCGCGGGATTTTCACTGACTGCGCCAAGCATCTCGCCTTCACGTTCAAGCAAGTCACCGGCAAAAGCTTCTTTCACAAACGGGATAACGCCGCAAGTCGAACAGTCCGCACGGTGAGAAGCGCTGAACGCGTCCATAACGAACACATCGAACGGCGCGGCCATGGCCTTTGAAAAATCGGGGTCGTTCTTTTGTTCTTCGGGGTGATAGCGCGAATTTTCAAGCACGACTATTTCGCCGGGTTTGAGAGCGTCAACGGCCTTCGCGACTTTGTCACCTACGCAGTCATCAACGAAAACGACTTTAAGTCCGTAAGCTTTTTCAATGTCCGGGACGATCTGCGAAATCGAATACGCCGGATCGACTTTGCCTTTTGGTCTTCCGAAGTGCGAAACGAGAGCGACTTTTGCCTTCGCGTCGATTAATTTTTTGAGTGTGCTCCAGTGAGCGCGGATTCTTGAATCGTCAGTTACTTTGCCGTTCTTGAAGGGGACGTTGAAATCGACCCTCATAAGAACTTTCTTGCCAGTTACTTCGGCGGGGGTGAATGTCTTGAGCTTCATGTGTGAGTGCCTCCTAAAAAAATTTTATTGAGATTTATGAAATTCTATGTCGCTATTCTACAATAAAAAAATTAGCAGACTGTGTCGTTAAAGTTTTATTAAACTAGCAGTCAGGGAATTTCTATTTGAGGGGCAGACACTTCGATTTTTGAGAGTCATATCTCGATTCATTTTTGAAGAATATATTTTTTAGTTTTTTAGCTATAATTCAGAACAAAAATTATAAGGGGAGGTTCTTTAATGAAAAAATTTTTTGCTTTCGTTTCGCTTTTCGTGCTCATGACCGGACATGCTTGGGCAGACCCTAAAATTACGTTCAACGTTTACAAGTGTATGGTCTGCGATAAATTATTTCAAAGTTTTCCGGGCGATAACTTAGACGCAAAAGATTTCAGAGATCAGCAACAGCTCCGGCGCGTCTTTCAATTTGGCGACAGGGGAAAAAATTTTCCTGAATGTAAAAACGGATTCAAATATCATATTTTTGACAAAAAAGGCACAAATACAACCTCGTTTAGCTCGCTCGCAAATTCAAGCATGGCTTCAAACGTCGGAGTTATAAAAGATGGCGGCTCTCTCAGCGGAATAAATTTGACCGAATGGGAATGCGTCTATTGCAAAAAGCATTTTTATTCGTTGAACAATGAAAATTTAAACATCAGGGACTGGGAGCTTCAGACAAATTTTCTTTTCAACATGAAAGGCCGCGCAATTCCCAAATGCACAAATCCCGATACTTGGGGACATATATTTTTCCCGAAAAAAACTAGCTCCGTGAAATCTTATGAACTCGCCACAATCGTTTATGACCTTTATTGGGTTAAAAATTAAGGAGGTTTTAGTTATGAAAAAATTTTTGCTGTGCATTATGCTGCTCACGTTGATGGCTGGCTGTGCTTTTGCTGACGCTAAAGTCGCTATGGTGAGCTACAAGTGCCTTATCTGCGAGAGATATTATTTCAGCTTTGACGGCGACGAGTTAGACTCTGAAACTCTTAACGATCCTGACATTCAGCCGAAAAGAGTCTTTCAACTTTTAGACAGGGGAAAAAATTTAGAGCCTTGCAGCAGCAATTTCAAAGCTCACGTTTTTGAAAAAAAATCATCGGCAAGCAAGCCTTTAAGCGAAATAATCAGGAACGCCTCAAGAATTGCAGTTGTCAAAGACGGACCCAACCTCAAGAACACTACTATATCAACATGGCGCTGCCTTGGACCTGACTGCGGCAAAGGGCCTTTCTACACTTTGAACGACGAAAGTTTAATGCTTAAAGACTGGGAACAGCAAATCGATAAAATCGTCAGCATGAAAGGCGAAAGAAAAATTCCTAAGTGTCAATCCCGCTGGACATGGGGACACGCTTTTTATCGCGATCCGTCTAAGAAAAATTCTTCTGTAACATCCTATCAACTTGCAACGCTTGCTTATGATATTTATTATGTCAAAAACTAAGGAGGGATTTTTATGAGAAAAATTAAAATCTTAACTGGAATTCTGCTCGCTTTATTAATCTGCACGTCAGCGCAGGCCAAGCTCCCAGAGACTTACAAAGAATTTAAGGCGCGCTATCAAACCGAAGGCAAAACTGTTGAAGGCGCGGTGAAATTATATTTTGAAGCCGTTTTTGTTTTTATGAACGAGGCGACTCGAAAAGAAGGCGGAAAAATGTTGCGTTATGCCTTATACTCTGACCGACCGATAGAACGTTCGACTTATTACGCCACTTTCGTTGAGCGAATGAAAGACCCTGATTATAATTATGCTTTTAGAAGTTACGCCGAAGGCTCGACGCCTGAAAATAATTATTCTATGTCGCCCGATGATTTTGAAATCATGTACGCTGGAAAACCCGTTAAAGACCCCGGCGGCTATTTAAGAGTGCCACTTGAAAGTTCTGGTGCTGACAGTCCTAGAATTATCTGGGTGAAACAATATGACGACGGTCTGTGGTACGTCATTAACAACGCCGCAACTTATGTTCAAGTTAAAGAGCCGAAGGCAGTACAAATACAACGCTCTCACGCGCATGATGCTGATTATGATGACGACGAAGAAGACGACCTGACAACAAAAACAGAAAAAACTGATTCGCCTGACATAGAACTAACAAATCCTGCGCCTAATCCGGACATGCCGCCCGAAGATGGTTTTGACTGGTAGAAAATTTCCCGAACTATTGAGGAGATATGCTTAGCTTCTCTTTTATTTTATTCCAGCGATATTGAACGGCGGATTTCTTTATGGCTGGATTTAATTTTTTGCCAAGTTCTTCAAGAGTGTCATCAGGATAATTTATTCTAAGTTCGGCAAGCTCACGAAGATTTTTTGGCAACGTCGCATTAATCGCAAGAAATTTTTTCGCGAGTTCTAATTGCTGGCTTGCGGCTCGGACGCTTCGGGCAATGTTGGCGGCCTCGTAATTCCGGACGACGTTCACACGATTACGAACCGAACGAATCATTGCCATTTTATCAAACTCAAGTGCGCTGACGATCAAGCCGGTGTTACATAAAAATGTCATTATGTCGTCATGATTGCGCAGCGTGAACTCGTTTCTATGAACGCTCCAAGAAAGTTTTGTGAGCTTGAGGAACCGTGCCGCCAATTTTGAAATTTTTTCATCAGAGATTATCAGCGTCATGTAATAACCGACCTTCGGGAAATAAAATCCGCCTGTGCTTCCCCAAAGTCCTTTAAGCCAAGGCCAAGCGCTTTTTAAATTCGTAGGGATTTTGAAAAAATTTTCTTGAGTGAAGGCGGGGAAAGAAATTTTTACATGCGGCTTTTGATTTTTAGATGTGATTAACGAAATCGCAGGCGTGAAATTGAATTTTTCATAATAAGACGACAGAGGCCACACTCGCAATAAACGCCTGGCCGTTCGTAAACGGTTCGTGTAAAAAAATTTTTCTTCTGACAAGTCGCGACACTTCATGCCCATAAGAATTCCTGAAATTTCAAAATCGTTTTGAAGCTGTGAATCGTTCTCGAACGTCAGCCACTCGTCCCATAACTTCCCAAGCCGCAAATTTTTTTCCATTTTTAATTTTTTGCTCCTACTTGCAGTTTTTTCTCCCAACCGCTTCGCTTAACGTGTAAAAGCATCAATGTGCAGCAGACGATCCAGCCGACAGGATAGCCAAGCGCAATAAAGTGAACGGTGTGTGTTAATCTCGATATTATAAACAAATAAATCTGTCGAAACACAACGAACGAACCCAGCATTATTAGCATCGGCGTTCTTGAATCTCCAACGCCGCGCAACGCTCCCGCGTGAATTTGATTAAGGACGTTAAACGGATCAAAGACAGAATTTAATCTCAAAAATAAAACTCCGAAACTCAAAACCTCCGCGTCGCGATTGAACAACGAAACTATAAACGGTGCAGAGATAAATAAAATTGCGATTAGCGTTATCGAAATTGAAAGAGAAATTTTCATAGCTTCGCGAAGACCTTGACGAATGCGATCGGGCTTTCTTGCTCCGGCATTTTGTCCTACGAAAGTCGTGATTGACATTGCCATACTCTGCGTCGATAACGTAACGAAAGCGTCAACGCGCGCGTATATTCCCCAACCTGCTGTGCTCGCCGCTCCGTAAGCGTTTATATAAGCCTGAACAAAGACATTTGAAAACGACGTCAACGCCATTTGAAAGCCTGCGGGGAATCCGATTTTTATAATTCGGCTTAAAATTGCTGTGTCGATTTTCATTTCGCGCCACGAAAGACCATGACATTCATGACTTCGGAAAAGTCGCCAAAAAATCGCGAGGCCCGAAATTAATTGCGCGAGTATCGTCGCATATGCCACGCCGGCAACGCCTGATTCAAATTTTATGACAAAGAGTAAATCCAAAAAAATATTCAAAATTGAAGCTAAGATTAAATAATAGAGTGGTCGTTTAGAATCGCCGACTGCTCGCAATATCCCCGCGCCCATGTTGTAGAGCATCAGGCCGCCAAGTCCAAGCGAAAAAATTTGAAGATACACAACAGCTTCTTTGAAGACGCTCGGCGGGGTGTTCATCATTTTTAAAAGTTTTGGAGTTACATAATAACCGATCGCCGAAATTATTAAAGACAAAATCACAGTCGCTACTACGGCGGTGTGAGTCGATTTTCTTAAGTTAGAAATGTCTTTCGCGCCGAAATATTGAGAAATTACGACCGACGCGCCCATTGACATTCCGATAAACGCGCCGATTAAAGTCAGTACTATGGGCACTGTCGAAGTAACCGCGCCAAGAGCGTCAGCCCCAACGAAATTTCCAACTACGACACTATCGACGGTGTTATAAAGTTGCTGAAATATATTCCCAACGAACAAAGGGAACGCAAAATTTATTAATTCTTTCCAAATTATCCCTTCGGTCATATCTCTAACGGTTGAAATTTTTGAATTTTTTGCGGGCAAAGTGTCTTCCTCCTGACGCTATAATTAGTTTCGTTTTTCAAAATTATAAATCAGGAGAGAAATTTTTAATGCGAACTCAAAAATTTTTTACTGTTGCATTCGTTGCTGTGCTTCTCGCGGTTCTGATTTTTCTTGACGGCTTATACACTGTCGGCGAACAAGAGCAAGCCGTTATAACGATGTTCGGCAATATAGTTCGGACTGACACAGCGGGATTATATTTCAAAATTCCGTTTATTCAGCGCGTTCAGATTGTTGACATGACGACGCACGGCACAGGCATTGGCTACGAGACGGACAAGACATTTCGTAACGTTGTTAAAGAAGATGAAAGCGTAATGATAACTTCAGATTTTAATTTCGTGAATATTGATTTTTATCTTGAATATAAAGTTTCTGACCCGGTCGCTTATCTTTATAATTCCGACAACCCCGAATTAATTTTAAGAAATATGTTGCTGTCGTGCATTCGCGGAACTGTTTCAGAATATCCCGTCGATGAAGTCATAACGACAGGCAAAAATCAAATTCAAACTTCCGTTCGTGAGAAGCTCGCCGAGATGTTACAAAAAAGCAATATCGGTCTTCAATGCGTTAATCTCACTGTTCAGGACGCCGAGCCACCGACGGAAAAAATTATTCAGGCATTCAAAGAAGTCGAAACAGCGCGACAAGCTCGCGAAACGATGATTAACAGCGCTAAAAAATATCAATCTGAACAACTGCCCTTGGCCGACGCTAAAGCCGACCAAATTGTTCAGAGAGCCGAGGCCGTGAAGTCGGCGCGAATTGCCGAAGCGAATGGTCAGACAGCGCGATTTAATAACATGTTCGAGGAGTATAAAACTTATCCTTTAATCACGAAACAGAGATTATTTTTTGAAGCTCTCGAAGAGATTTTGCCGGACGCGAAAGTCATAATCACTGACGGAAATTCAGAAAAATTATTGCCACTTGATAAATTTTAACGAAGGAAGCGAATCGCAATGAAAAATTTTGTAATCAAAGGTGCGTTGATGATCGTGGGCGTTTTGTTCGTTTTGACGCTGCCATTTTCGTTTTATGTTGTAGGCCCGAACGAGTACGCCGCGTTATTTGAATTTGGAAAAATTGTTTCCGTAACTGACACGCCGGGAATTAAATACAAATTGCCGACCGTCAACACCGTGCGAATAATTTCAAAACGTCTTCATCTTTATGATATTCCGCGCTCGGGAGTTATCACGAAAGATAAAAAATCTATGATTTCTGACAATTACGTAACGTGGCGAGTGATAGACCCCGTGAAGTATATTCAGACTTTGAACGCCGTCGAAGCTCGCGCTCGTGAACGAATTGAAGCAGCTGTTTACAACGCCGTCAAAAATGTAATTTCTTCAATGACGCAAGACGAAGTTATTGAAGCACGAGGCGGAAAACTTTCAACAAAAATCGCAGAAGATTCAAATTCTGATATTGGCATGTATGGCATCGCGATCGTTCAAACGGAAATGAAAGCGATTGATTTACCCGACGATAATAAATCCGCAGTTTACGAACGAATGATTTCGGAGCGTCAGAACATTGCCGCGTCGTACACAGCCGAAGGAAATTCAGAGGCTCAAAAAATTCGCAACCGAACAGACCGCGAAGCTGCGATTAAAGCCGCCGAAGCCGAAGAGAAAGCCGCAGTGTTAATTGCTGAAGGAGAAGCGCAATATATGAAAATTCTTCAAGGTGCTTACGACACGCCGGAGAAAGCAGAATTTTATAATTTTCTTCGTTCACTTGACGCTTTGAAAAAATCTTTGAAGGGCAACGGCGAAAAAATTATTATTCTCGATAAAAATTCTTCGCTCGGAAAAATTTTGAATGCAAATTAAAAATAAAAAAAGTCAGCTCCCGGATTTTAATTTTCGAGAACTGACTTTAATTTTCTTAATCGCTTTCCCATAGGCGTTCGAGCCTGTAAAACTCTCTTCCTTTATGACTGAAAACATGAACGACAATATCGCCTGCGTCAATCAATCTCCAGTTTAAGCTGTGCTCGCCTTCGATTTTGCATTTTCGGCCTTCGCGTTCAAGAGCTTCTTCGGCGGTGTCGGTCAAAGTCTTCATGTGAGTTTCAGAATTTCCCGTTACGAGTACAAATGTGTCAGCAAGCCCGCCTTTGTCTTTGAGGTCAAGCGTCAAAATATTTTCGCCGTTTTTGGCTTCGAGTGCTTCAATTACGTTTTCAATGACGGGCATTTATTTCTTTCCCCGAATTTCTTTTACGATGTCAGCGGCCTCTTTGACCATTGCGCCGATTTTTGCCCATTCACCGGCAGCGATTAAATCCTTTTTGACCATCCAGCTACCACCGCAAGCGATGATTTTGTTGTAAGCGAGATAATCGCGGACGTTCTTGGCGTTAATTCCGCCCGTGGGCATGAATTTTAAGTCAACGTAAGCAGCAGCGACGGCTTTAATCATGTTCAAACCGCCTGCGGGTTCGGCCGGGAAAAATTTCACGACGTTGAGACCAAGTTCAAGAGCCTGTTCCATTTCGCTGGGCGTTTGAGTGCCGGGCGTTACGGGGACGCTCTCGTCTAAGCAGTGCTGAACGATTTTAGGATTGAGGCCCGGGGCTACGATGAATTTTGCTCCGGCGTTGATGGCTTTGTCGGCTTGCTCAATCGTCAAGACGGTGCCGGCTCCTACAAGCATGTCAGGGAACTCGCTCGTCATGATTTTAATCGCTTCTTCGGCGGCGGCCGTTCTGAACGTAACTTCAGCGCAAGGAAGACCGTTTTCACAAAGGACTTTCGCGAGGGGCGCAGCGTCTTTTGCATCGTCAAGAACAACGACAGGAATTATTCCGATATTATAAAATTGTTCAAATATCATAAAAATCTCTCCTTTTTAATTTTGATTCTTAATTTGTAATTATACAAAAAATTTTTTACTTCCTACTTGCATTTCCCAGCTCCGTCGGAAGTTTCAATGACGTAGAAGTCTGCTTTGCGTCCCGTAAGTCGTTCATAGTCCGCGCCGATTGAGTTTTTGAAATTCTCAACGGAATTATTCTCAACGATACTTACAGTGCAGCCCCCGAAGCCTCCGCCCGTCATTCGTGAGCCTACAACGCCGTCGAGTTTCCACGCGAGCGAAGCCAAAATATCAAGCTCCGGAACAGTAACTTGATAATCGTCGCGAAGTGATACGTGTGAAGCGTTCATTAATCGCCCGAAGAGATTCAAATCTCCCGCCTTGAGAGCCTCCGAAGCACGAATAGCCCGGGCGTTTTCACTGACGGCATGTCGCGCGCGTTTCAAGTTCACTGGGTCGGCAATGCTGAAAGAAAATTCGTCAAGTTCATTCGGAGTTAAATCACAAAGACAAGAAATTTCTTTTTTAGTTTTAATGTCGGCGAGAGCGGCTTCGCATTGTTGACGACGCAAATTATATTCAGAGCCTGCGAGCGAGTGCGGAACATTGGAATTTGTGATTACGATTTTGAAATTTTCAAGTTCGAGTGGCGCATAAGAGTATTCGAGCGTCGAACAGTTTAATAAAACGGCGCAATTTTTTTTGCCCATGCTGACCGCGAATTGATCCATTATGCCGCAGTTCATTCCGACAAAGTTATTTTCGGCCTCTTGAGAAAATCTTGCCATTTTCACGCCGTCGATGTTGAGTTTGTAAAGTTCGCTAAAAATTTTTCCAGTTAAGACTTCGATAGCTGCCGACGATGACAGCCCTGCGCCGCCGGGGAGATTTCCATTATAAAGAATATCAGCGCCGCCGAATTTATAGCCGTGATTTTTCAAAACGTTCACGACACCCAAGGGATAATTAACCCAAGTTCGGATTTCGGATTTTGATTTTATTTCGTCGATTTTGATTTCAAACGGTGTAAACGCTCCTTCATCAAAATTCATCGAGTAAAGTCTGATCGTGTCGTCGGTTCGAGGCTGTGCAAGCGCAGAAATTCCGAGATTGATTGCACAAGGGAAGACGAAACCTCCTTCGTGGTCAGTGTGTTCGCCGATTAAATTAACGCGGCCGGGCGAAAAAAATTTTTGAGCTTGCGATGTTCCGAAGATTTTATTGAAAATGTTTTGCATTTGAGTTTTTGCTCCTTTATTTTTTACGATAGATTTCGGAATAAAAAAATTCCTAACTCCTACTTCCTAATTCCTACTTGTATTTAAGATTATACGTGATTTTTTGCTTGTAAGTGATTAAAATATATTGCGTTTAGAAAATTGAGAGGAGTAAATAATATTTTGGAGCAAGAAAAAATATACTCCGTCATGGTCGGCGAGGCACCGCTGATCTTTAAGACAGGGAAAGTAGCGAAGCAGGCAGACGGAGCCGTATTCGCGCAGCAGGGAGACACAGTCGTTTTATCGACGGCCTGCATGACAGAGACAGTGAGGACAGGTATAGATTTCTTTCCTTTAGTTGTTGATTACGAAGAACGATACTACGCGGCCGGCAAAGTCCCCGGCGGTTTTATTAAACGCGAAGGCAAACCTGCGGACAGTGGGATATTAGGCTCAAGAGTTGCTGACCGTTCGATTCGTTCGCTGTTTGATGACGACATGAGAAACGATGTTCAGATTGTGAACACAGTAATGTCTGTAGATCAGATTTACCCGCCGCAAATTCTTGGCATAAACGGTGCAAGCGCTGCTCTTGCTATATCCGGGATCCCTTGGAACGGCCCTGTAGGCGCTGTACGAGTTGGACTCGTCGGCGGGAAACTCGTCGTTAATCCCACGGAAAAACAGATGGAAGACTCAATGTTAAATCTTGTCGTTGCGGGTCATGAAGACGGAATCACAATGGTAGAGTCAGGCTCTTACGAAGTCTCCGAAGAATTATTAGTTGACGCTCTGGAATTGGCTCATTCAGAAATTAAAAAAATTATCGCCGTCCTCAAGCAAATGAAAGAGGAAATCGGCAAGCCCTTAATCGAAATCCCGAAGCCTGAAAAATTTCCCGAAGTTGAAGAATGGATTCGCGAAAATCTTGACAAAGAAGTAGATACAGCAGTGCGAATCCCGGAGAAAAAGCCACGCGAGAAAAAAATTACAGAAATCAAAACTGCTGCAAAAGAACACTTCAACGAACTCATCACAGAATCCCCAGACAAAGAAGAATATATTAACGCCTATATTGATGAACGTGTGAAAACTATAATGCGCGGAATAATAATTAATGAACATATCCGCGTTGATGGCCGCAAAATGGATCAGATTCGCCCGATAAGTTGCGAACTTGACATCTTGCCTAAAGTTCACGGCTCGGCACTCTTCACACGAGGCGAAACACAATCACTCGCAACGACAACCTTGGGAATGATTGGCGAAGATGACCAGATCCAGGACGGAATTAAACTCAACGAACCCGCGAAGAGATTTTTACTTCATTATAACTTCCCGCCTTATTCAGTCGGTGAAGTCAGAGCTATTCGCGGCCCCGGACGTCGTGAGATTGGTCACGGTGCATTAGCCGAACGCGCTTTGCTTCCTGTAATTCCGACAGAAGAAGAATTTCCGTACGTTATTCGCGTTGTGTCTGACATCATGGAATCGAACGGCTCAAGCTCGCAGGCTAGTATTTGCGGCGGGTCGCTCTCAATGATGCACGCGGGAGTTCCAGTTCGTTGCCACGTCGCAGGGATCGCAATGGGATTAATCAAAGAGGGCGATAAAGTTCAAATTCTCACGGACATTCAAGGACTTGAAGACCATTACGGCGACATGGATTTCAAAGTTGCGGGAACCCGCGCGGGGGTTACGGCTCTTCAAATGGACAACAAAGCTGGCGGAATTACACGAGAGATTCTTGAGCAAGCATTAGACCAAGCACGTCGCGCAAGAATGCAAATCCTTGAAGAGATGGAAGCCACAATCCCAGTTCCGAATAAACTCTCACCGAACGCACCGAGAATTATTACGTTCGAGATTGACCCTGATAAGATTCGCGAAGTCATCGGAACGGGCGGCAAAGTCGTTCGCAGAATAACGCAGGAAGCTAACGTGAAACTTGAAGTTGAAGATAATGGCCTTGTAACAATTGCCGGCGCTACTATGGCGCAAGTCGAAGATGCTCATGCTATGGTAATGTCGATAATTCGTGATTTAACGGTCGGCGATGTCTATTATGGAACCGTAACGCGAATTATGAGCTTCGGGGCTTTCGTTGAATGCTTGCCCGGCAAAGAAGGAATGTTGCACGTTAGTGAGATCAGTGCAAATCGCGTGCCACACCCTGAAGACGTTTTCAAAATTGGCGATAGAGTTCTCGTAATGGTGAAGGAAGTTGAAGAAACCGGACGCGTAAATTTGACTCGACGTCGCGTGATGGCCAATGAAGAAAAAGTTCGCGAAGCTGGTTTTGCGTATGCACTTCCCGACGAACGAGAACGAGATAATTTAATTGCAAGTCTTTCATCAAAAGGCCGAGGCGGTTACGCGTTCTCAATGAAGGACAGAGTGAACGCCAAAGACGCAAAAGCCAAAATCGGCAGCTACATGGAGCGCGGCTACTCTTCAAACAGAACTAGCCGAAACGATTTTGAAAATGCTCGTGAACGTCGAGGCCGTGGCGAACGAAGGAGATAAAGAATGCAAACGATAAAAGTAAAAATTCTTCGTGAGAGCAACACTATCGCGATACCCGCATATGCTACGCCGCAGTCGTCAGGAGTAGATTTATGTTCTACGATGTATTGCATGATTAAGCCGGGCGACCAGGCTTTGATTCCGACGGGAATAAAACTTGCAATTCCCGAAGGCTATGAAGCTCAGATAAGACCAAGAAGCGGGCTGGCTCTCGACAAGAAAATCACGATTCCTAACAGCCCGGGAACGATTGATGCGGATTATCGAGGAGAAATTATGGTCTTGTTGAAGAACGAAGGCGAAGACCCTTTCACACTTCGATTCGGTGATAGGATTGCTCAAATGGTTTTTGTGCCGGTTGTTCAAGCGCAGTTTGAAGACGTAAAGACGCTAGACGAAACCAAACGTGGCTCGGGTGGTTTTGGAAGTACAGGAATGAATTAAGAAATTAAAAAAGAGTCAGGTTAATGCCTGGCTCTTATTTTTTTAGTCATTGAGCGAAGCTTCCCTGATGTCAGGCTCCATAATCTCCCAATAAGCTCTGGGAAGTTCGGCCGTGTATAAGGCTTTCGCTTGCTCATTAACAAATTCGCGTATAACTCCTTTGGTAAAGAAAATCCCGTGCGAAAAATGCATAACTCCCAAGATTATCAACACTACCCCGATAATGCCTACGCAAAGATTAGCGCGCCTTTCGCTCTTTTCTTTTTTAACGAACAATTTAGCGATAAAGTCCTTAATAATTATTAATACGACACCAATAATAAATAACATTAAACTAAAAGTCGGTCTTGAAATTCGTTTTGCGTAATGATTATCGAAAACATCGCCAATGTTGTCGAGAAGTTGCTGACGTACTTCGGGTTGCGTTGAAGCTACTTTTTCGTAATCGAGCAGAGTTTTTATTTTTTCAGTTGAAAATTCGCGCGTGTTTACTTTCAAAGAGTCGTAATATTTTTCATAGACGTCCTGGAAAAAAAATTCGTACTCAGGTTGCAATTTTGCAAATATATCCGAAAGAAGATTTTTGATAACATCGTCCCTATTAAAAGCACACTGAAATAAGCTTATCCCTGCCTCAGAAAATTCTTTATCAATCGTAGCGAAAAGTCTGTAATTTAGGCTCTGCAATTTCCATTTTGAATCATAAAGCAACATGAAATCTTTTTTTGCACGCAAGACACTGCCGGACGCAGCAACTGATGATAACGCGAACACTAACACGAAGAACGCGAATAAAATTTTTCGTTTCATAATTTTTCTCATTCCTTTATTTTTTTGAAAATTATATCGCCATTTATAAACTTCGTTTTTTGAGGGTAAATCTTTAATTTATTCTAGTGTGAACGCTTTAATGCAGGCGTTGGCGTTTATATTAATTCCGTCCGTCCAGTTTCGACCGTCACGAGAAAAATAGCTCTCTCGTTTATGAACTTCCGCGTTTTCAGAAAAAGTTTTTACGGCGGACTCGACAGGGAAATAACCGTCCGCGAGTTTCAAAATGACAGAAAAATATTCGCCCTCTCTTAACGAAATTCTTTTTGGCAAAGTTACAGTATGATAGCCCGAATATTTAATTTCGCCGTTGAAATTTTCGACGAGTTCCCCAGCGGTCGGTGAGGCGGGAAATTTTCGGCCGTGTTTGTAAATATAGCCTTCGTATTTGAGATTATTCGCCGGTGTATAAAAAGCTGTTTCGATTAATGACTCGTCCTTGTTTGCTTGAAAGACATTCGCCGCCCACGAATAATTCACGGTTTTGCACCAGCCTAAATCATCATAGCCGTAATGTCGCAAACGAGAATTATATTTTTCAACTATGAAGGCTGTTCCCTCGAATGTTGTTTGCTCGTAAGGAATCCAAAAATAACCATCGTGTGCGCCTTTTGAACTTCCCAAAGAGCCCCAAGAATTTTTTACGAGCCAAGCGCCGTTTCGTTTGGGAGCTGGTGAAAATCTTTCGCACGGGAAATTGTCGTCCCAGCCGGCGAGCGCGACAATATGATTAACTTCGCTGCCGTGGTCATTGTTGAAGTAAGTATAAAAATTTCCCTTCCTGTAATATTTGAAAGGGTCGCTGTACATGCTTACAACTATAGCGCCGTGCTTCATGATTAAATCTTTGCGAACGTCAGGGCCGGGATCGTTATTCACAGATAAAAAATAAGCGTCCCTAAGTCGCATTGAGCGTCTGAAATCTTCTGGAGATTTTTTCAACAAGGCTTTTTTATCTGAATATTGAATATTTGAGTTATAGCGCAAAGAACTTTCATTCACCGGGCCGGCAAGTCTTGACAACATGGCTATAGCTCTGAAAGAGTTGCCATAATTTCCCAAAATCCCGGATTTTTTGTCCGGCGTGAAACTATATTTTTTAATCGGATTATTGAAAGAGAAAACGGCCAAGTGCATCTCGGATAAGTCAGGGGTCTTGCCGTTTGTGTTTAATTTCTGCGTCAGATAATTTGATTCCATCGCTGCCACGCACGCAAACGCCCAACACGGTCCCGGTATTTCTTGATTTTTAACGCTCGTAATTCGTCCGTAGTCGCGAAGGTCATAACGCGACGGAAAAGCCTCAACACTCGAAGCGAAAATTAAAATCACGAGTAAAGAAAAAAATTTTTTAATTTTTAATCCCTCATTTTTATTTTTTATTTTTTAATTATTCTTGAACAACATGTTCATGATTTTCAAAACTTCGGTGCCGCGGTCGCCAGTTGTTTTTAGATTTTCTTCGGCCGGACGCTCTTCATCTTCGCGAAGCTTCAAAAATTCGCACAAGATCGAATTTACTTCGGGATTGTTTCCAAATTCGGGCATGAAGCTGACAGCGTCAAGGATTAAATATTTCAAGCTCTTTCGTTCGTCTTCAGATAGCCACGCGCACAAGAATTCGCCGTAATAATCCGGGCCGTATTGAGTCGGAAGGTCAAGAACGCGCTGCGCTTCGAGCCTGATATTTTCTTCTTCAGTGAGAACAAAGAAATCATTCATTCGCTGTCGCAACGGCTCAAAAACTCTTTCTTCATCAGCGGCGATTGAAGCGCACGTAAATTCAAGAACGAAAGAAGCGACTCTGTAAGTTTGAGTTAAGACAGTTCCCGGCGCAAGCTCAACTAACAAAATTTTATCGTTCCAAGTATATTCGCGCCCTGAAATTCCTAAGTCTGGGAGGATTTGCCAGCCTTCTACTTGTGCGGTGTCAACGATTGATTTTCTTTCTTTGCCGCTAAGTTTTGCGCTCTTTGTGTCGAATTTCATGAGCTCGCCAATTTTGTCAAGCGTCGTGATTAATGGCAAGTCGCTTCCTTCTGGCCGTAATTTTGAAATTAATTCTTCAAAGTCGGGCCGTTCTTCAATGCTTGCTAAGTTCGGCTCTGGCTGTTCCGGTTTATGAGCCGTTAAGAAGACTTCCCACGAATCCAAAAGCGGTTTGAACTTGTCGAGCTTCTCAAAAAAATCCGGGATTTCGACAACTTCATTATCTTTTTTCCCGAGAGTGATTGACGGATTTGAAGGCTTGTATTCAATTTTGAGATTTTTCTCCGGCTTCGTAAAAACGAGTCCGCCCTTGCATAAATCTTTATAGATCGGCGTGAACGTTCGCAACGCTTCATCAGAATGAGAGATAATTGGCTCGCCTTCGCGGTGAAGTTTCTCGCAAGTCCTGATGACAGTGAACGCTACAGCACTTGGAAGCGGCAACAATGAATTAGCGTATGAGTTTAGCAAAATGTCGAGCAGACCTTCGGGAACTTGATTAAGACGTTTGCACAGCCCTAAGAGATCTTCATCAGGAAGCCAGACTTTAATCGCAAGCCACGTTATGAAATTTATGAGATTTTCGCTAAGCACGTCCCAACGTAGCAGCGGCAAGAGCCTGAAAGCTTCGTTTATGCAAAGTCCTAAATCCAACTTGTCAACGATAGTTCTGCGTTCGATTCCATAAAGCCAAATTGTGGGATAACAAATATGTAGCGGCGGCTGAATCCTCGCACCGGCTAACCACGTTAAATAAAGTCCGCGCTGTAACGGTGTCATTGTTGCGTAAGTCTCTGCACCGTCAGCGGGCAATTCGTCGCCGGGCTTAGGAAACTCGACTGGCAAAGTAACATCGATACACGACGGTTCAGGGGTTGAAGGTTCGCCGTTTGCCCAGTAGGCCACGGGACTAGGAACGGTGATATTATCAAGCTGAATGTTTCCAGAACGTCCGCACCATCGAAGAAGATTAACTTGAGGCGCGGCTTTCTTTTTTTGTTCAGGCGGAATGCCGTAAGGAGATTCTTCACCTGCGGGCGCATGAGCCGAATAAGTAGCACCGCTGGCCAAATCCGGCGACGTCAACGGCTTGGCCGATAACACAAAAGTATTTTCGCCATCATCAGTTGAAGTCGCCTCGTCCTCGTCTTTAAGGTCTAATGATTCTGGATTAATAGGGGGAACGTCCTGATTTTCTGGCTCTGTTGGCTTAGATTGCTGACGGAAGAACGCGCCGACTGCCATCACAACGAACAGGCCGATTACTAAATAAAGCATGATTTACAAGAACTCCATATCTATTTTTATAAATACTAAAAAAGCGGCTCTCATGTTAAAAGGGAACCGCTTAAAAATATTTCGACGTTTTAAGAAATTAATTAATTTTCGCGTCAAGAACTTTTTCTTTGAGCTCTTTGCCGGGTCTGAACACAGGTACTTTCTTCGCCGGAATAAGAACAACTTTTGAAGGATCCTGAGGATTGCGTCCCTCTCTAGCGGCTCTCTCTCTGACCTCAAAAACTCCAAAACCTACGAACGTGCATTTGTCTCCGTTGGCGAGTGCACCCTGAATTTCTGAAAAAACTGCGTCCACTACAGGGGCTACGTCTTTTTTGCGCATGTCGAGTTTATTAGTGATTGCGTCAATAAGTTCTGCTTTTGTCATTGTTTACACCTCCCATAAAAACTTTTTCTGCATTTTATCAGCTTTTACAAATTATGCAAGCGATTTAGCCGTATTTCACTAGATTTTTTGAATATGCTACGCGTTTATATTATAAGGAAGATAATTTAGCAAATTCTTAAATGCGGTTGTCCTATGTGAAATTGAATTTTTGATTTCGGGCTCGAGTTCTGCGAAAGTCTTTGTGAATCCGTCAGGGATAAAGACAGGGTCGTAACCAAAACCATTCGCGCCGCTTGGAGATTTTGAAATTTGACCCTTGCAAATGCCGTCGCAAATTAAAATAAATTTTTCAGGGACGCAAATTGATAACGACGCTACAAATTTTGCCTTTCGGTTTTCAATCCCGTCAAGCTGATTCAAAATCCATTGAACTTTATCGCCTTTAGTGGCACGCGCCGAGAACAGGCCCGGAGCGCCGTTTAGAGCTTCGACTTCAAGGCCGCTGTCGTCAGCAAGGCACGGAAGCCCGGACTTCATGGACCATTCGCGCGCCTTCAACATAGCGTTTTCTGAATAAGTTTTGCCAGTCTCTTCGACGACAAGATTTGCGATTTCAGGAGCAAAAATTAATTTTTCGGCAAGATTTCCACAGACTGAATTAAGATATTGAAATTCTTTATATTTGCCTTCGTTTGCTGTCGCGATGACTAATTCTTTTAACATTGCGGCCTCTCATGAATTTTTTGAAGGCATCT
>JAFSUP010000062.1 GCA_017445205.1 Synergistaceae bacterium | reverse complement strand
TGATTCAGGAGAGCGATCAAGCGCTATACGCCGCAAAGAAGGCCGGCAAAAACTGCTGTAAAATATACGAAAGCTAAAAATTGAAAGGAGATTCTACACATGAGATTCTTGTTAATAATTTCGTTCGTCGCCTTGTTCATGCTGCCCGCCACGATGGCCTTCGCAGCCTTGCCCCCTTTAATCCCTATGGAAGAATTTTTCAAGAACGCAGAGTCCGCAGCGTTTTCAATCTCTCCTGACGGCACTCGCCTTGCCTTCGTTCGTCCTTGGGAACATAGAATGAACGTTTACATTCGCGAAATTGCCACAGGCAACGAGAAACGAATTACTTCAGCCACTGAACGCGACATTGCCGGCTTCTTCTGGAAGGGCAGCGACAAAATCGTTTATGCTCAAGACTCCGGCGGCGATGAAAATTTTCACATATATATAACTGACATCAATGGTGCGGAGCCCAAAGACCTAACGCCGTTCGAGAAAGTTCGCGCGGGGATCCTCGATGACCTTGAAGACGACCCTAATCACATGCTCATAGATATGAATCAAAGAAACCCGGAAGTCTTTGACGTTTATAGATGTGACATTAATACAGGCGAATTAACTTTGCTCGCTGAAAATCCCGGCTCTATAGTTGGTTGGATGACTGACCACGACGGAAAATTAAGAGTTGCGATTGACACTGACGGCGTGAACACGAGCTTCTTATATCGCACAAACGAGAGCGAGGACTTCAGAATCTTAAAGACTACGAACTTCAAAGAAACTTTTGACCCGGTACTTTTTGCTTACGATAACAAAATGATGTATATCGAGAGCAATTTAAGCAGCGACAAGACGGCCTTATATACGTTCGACCCGGAAGAAAATAAAGTTTTAGATTTAGTCTTCACTCATGACGAAGTCGATTTAGGCAGCCTCATGCACTCAAAGAAAAAGAAAAAAATCACGGGCGTAACGTTCACGACGGACAAGCGCCATTATAAATTTTTTGACGAAGACCGCGAAGAACTTCAAAAGACCCTCGATAATTTTTTCCCAAATTACGAAGTCGCAGTGTCGGACATGGACGACGCTGAACGCCGTTTAATCGTTCGGACTTATAGCGACAGAACCCGAGGAGCATATTATCTTTACGACAGAAAAGACAACTCTATAAAAAAACTCGCGGAGCTTTCGCCGTGGCTCAAAGAAGAACAAATGGCACCGATGCGCGCGATAAGTTATAAATCTCGCGACGGCTTGACGATTCACGGCTACATAACGTTGCCAGTCGGTGTTGAATCAAAAGACTTGCCGCTTGTAGTAATTCCTCACGGTGGGCCAAGCGCAAGAGATTATTGGGGCTTCGATTCCGTCGCACAGTTTTTGGCGAACCGCGGACTTGCAGTCTTAAACGTGAACTTCAGAGGCTCAACTGGCTACGGAAAAGAATTTTGGCAGGCTGGCTTCAAACAGTGGGGTCGAAAAATGCAAGATGACGTTACCGACGGAGTGTTATGGACGGTCGAGCAAGGGATCGCCGACAGAAGCCGCCTCGCGATTTTCGGAGGAAGTTATGGCGGTTATGCTGCGCTCGCGGGAGCGACTTTCACACCGGATTTATACGCCTGCGCGGTCAGCTACGTCGGGCCTTCAAATATTTTCACGCTGCTTGAAACTATTCCGCCATACTGGAAGCCAATGATAGAAATGGAATATGAAGAAATTGGCGACCCTGTTAAAGACAAAGAACTTCTCGAAGAAATTTCGCCGGTGTTTCACGCCGAAAATATAAAAATCCCGCTCTTCATTGCACAAGGCGCCAACGATCCACGCGTCAACAAAGCCGAATCTGATCAGATTGTCGAAGCAGTTCGCAAGGCCGGCAAAGAAGTTATTTACATGGTGAAAGAGAACGAAGGCCACGGTTTCCATAATGAAGAAAACAGATTTGATTTTTATCGTCAAATGGAAGAATTTTTCAAAAAATATTTAGGCTCAAGATAAAAAATTTTTTGCCGTTCGGGGTAATAATTAAAAACTCCGGCGGCTATTTTTTTATATTCTTATTATGAAAAATTTTATTGAACGCTGGAAAAATACCGGCGATGAAAAAAGCGACACTCAAAAATTTTGGCTCGAATTTTTGCGCGATGTTCTAAACGTCGAAAGACCTGAAGAAATTATCGAATTTGAAAAACGCGTTGAGCTTGCTCACAAAAGTTTCATTGATGCTTATATCCCAAAGACGCGCGTAATTATTGAACAAAAGAGTTTTGATATAAATCTCGACAAAGCCGCGAAACAGTCCGACGGGACTTTCAAAACTCCGTTTGAACAAGCTAAACGTTATTCGGATTGGCTGCCGGACTCCGAGCGCGCTCGGTGGATTATCACTTGCAACTTTCAGGAGTTTCACGTTCACGATATGGAACGTCCGAAGGCTCCGCCAGAAGTTATAAAACTTGAAAATCTTGATCCTAGAAAATTTAAGTTTCTCGTTGACATCAAGGGCACGACTCCGAAGGATATTCGCGAAGAAGAAATTTCGATTAAGGCCGGAGGCCTCGTCAAAAAATTAAAAGAGAGTTTGAAATCACGTTATCAAAATCCTACGAGCAAAAGTGCGCTTAAAAGTTTAACAGTCTTGTGCGTGAGAATTGTTTTTTTACTTTATGCAGAAGATTCAAATTTGTTAAGCAAATCTCAGTTTCATGATTTCTTGAAGAAACAAAGTAATCCGCGTCGCGCACTGATAGACTTGTTCACGGTGTTGTCGCAAAAAATTCCAGAGCGTGATTTTTATCTCGATGACGACTTGAAAAATTTTCCTTACGTCAACGGCGGGCTCTTTGAAGAAAAAAATGTCGAAATCCCACAGCTTGATGGTGAGCCGCTTGAAATAATTTTAAGCGAGATGTCCGAAGGCTTCGACTGGTCGGGCATCAGTCCTACGATCTTTGGGGCAATTTTTGAAAGCGTCCTCGATTCTGATGAAAGACGAAGCGGCGGAATGCACTACACGTCGATTGAAAATATTCATAAAGTCATCGAGCCATTATTTTTAAATTCTCTTAACGACGAATTAGAAAATATTTTTTCAATGTCGAAGAGTGCAACACGAACTCGAAAATTAAACGACTTTCAGAAAAAATTGGGCTCGCTAAAATTTTTAGACCCGGCTTGCGGTTCTGGAAACTTTTTGACAGAAACTTATCTTTGCTTACGGAAACTTGAAAATAGAATTTTAGCCGACCGTCGCAAGCAAGTCGAATTTGTTCAATCGAAGGACGAAGCCGACTATATTAAAGTTTCAATCTCGCAATTCTATGGAATTGAAATTAATGATTTTGCCGTAGCTGTAGCGAGAACTGCGCTGTGGATCGCTGAAGCTCAAATGTTCAATGAAACGAAGCAAATTGTTCAAGTTCTTGAAGACTTTTTACCGCTGAAAACTTTCAACAACATCATCGAAGCGAATGCGCTGGCTCTCGATTGGCGCGAGGTCATCAAGTCTGAAGAATTGAATTTCATTATGGGCAACCCGCCTTTCATCGGCGCGTCCATGATGACGAAGGAGCAAAAATCCGAAGCCGTTGCGATTTTCGGAAAAGTCCCGCGCGCTAATTCGATCGATTACGTTGGCGCTTGGTATCACAAGGCCGCGAATTTCATTCAAGGCTCAAATATTCGCGCCGCGTTCGTTTCGACAAATTCAATCACGCAGGGCGAACAAGTCGCGCCGTTGTGGAAAAAATTATTTGAGGATTTTAAAATTCAAATTAATTTCGCGTGGCGAACTTTCAAATGGTCGAGCGAGGCAAAAGACAAAGCTCAAGTTCACGTCGTTATCATCGGCTTCAGTCAAATTGATTCGCCTGTGAAAAAAATTTTTGACGGCGAGAACGTCATCGAGGCGAGCAACATTAACGCTTATCTTGTTGACGCGCCGAACGTTTTAATCATGCCGCG
>JAFSUP010000061.1 GCA_017445205.1 Synergistaceae bacterium | reverse complement strand
CTTTCAAGATTTTTTAATTTCTCGCGCTCAACATCGCGGTTAAGAATTTTCAAGACTAAATCGTAATATGCTTTCTTTGCATTCGAGGCAACGTCAATTTGAGTCTGTCTTTCACTTTCAAGAACTCCCTGCAAATTTTCTTTTTGAATTTCGATATTTAATTTATTAACGTTCGTGTCATAAAGCGTCTTTGATGCCGTTATGCTCAAACCGCCGGAATGATAACGGTCATCCCAGTATTGATAATCGCCATTTAATCCCGTTCGGGCGGTCATGTTGACTTTAACGCGGTTCGTGGATTTCGTTTGCTCAATCATTGCTTCAGCGGCACGAGTAGCACCTTTAGATTTTTTTAATGACGGGTGATTTGTCAAGGCGATATTCAAGCAATCTGTTATAGAAAGGCCAAGAACGTCTTCACTCTCAACAGCAAACGACGGCGACACACAAAATATTATTAACAACAACGAAATTATTTTTTTCATTTTTTACTCCTTAATTATTCAGAACGAAGCGCGACTATAGGGTCAAGATTCGAGGCTTTCCATGCGGGCCAAAATCCAAAGAACACTCCGACGGCCGCCGAAAATCCAACGGCGATTAAAACAGAATTTGCTGAAACTATAGTATTAAATGACACGCACGACTCCGCGACTTTCGCAAGACCTGTGCCCGTCAAAATTCCAATTATTCCGCCGAGCAACGATAGCACGACCGCTTCAGTCAAAAATTGCATTCGGACATTTGAAGGCCGCGCACCGATTGCCATTCTGATTCCGATCTCGCGAGTTCGTTCACTGACTGACACAAGCATAATGTTCATGATTCCAATTCCGCCGACGATTAACGAAATAGAAGCGATAGCGCCTAATAGCAAGCTCATGACGTTGGCCATGCTCGCAGCATTTTCTAAAGTCTGTGTCAGGTCGCGAATGTCAAAATCGTTTTCGATCCCGTCTGAAAGTTTATGACGCTGACGAAGAATCGCTGTAACTTCTTCTTTAGCGGAGTCGAGAAGCTCGCGTGATTTTGCCTGAACGTTTATTCGTCTGACTGTGTCAACTCGCGCACCAAATCTAAATAATCTTCGTTGGGCCGTCGTTATCGGGACTAAAATAAAATCGTCTTGGTCAACGCCGAACGAGTTCGCGCCCTTGGCCTTCATCACGCCGCAAACACGAAACGGAATATTTTTAATTCTTATTGTGCTGTCGATGGGGTCGGTGTAGCCGAAAAGTTCTGTCGCTACTGTCTGACCGATTACGCAGACTTTTGCGCCGCTTCGGACTTCTGAATCAGTGAAGAAAACTCCCGAACCGACTTCCCAAGTTCTCACGGGAAGAATATCAAGCGTGCAACCGGTTATGCTTGTGTTCCAGTTGTTGTTGCCGTAAACGACTTGTGCCGAACCGTTAGCTTCGGGAGCCGTTCGCAAAACTGAAAAACATTCTTCGGCAATAGCTTCGGAGTCGTTCAAAGTCAAATTTACTCCGCTGCCTGCCGCGCTTCGTGCGCCTGTTGTGTTTGGCGGTGCCGGCATGACTATAATTAAGTTTGAGCCGAAGCCTTCCATTAGGCCCTGCATTTGGCTAGAAGCACCGTTGCCTATAGCTACCATGGTGATGACTGCGCCGACGCCGATTATAATTCCAAGCATAGTTAAAATGGAGCGCGTGCGATTGCTAAGCAGCGAACGAATAGCAGTCCTGAAAATTTCCATTTTGAAAAACTCACTCCCGTTAAAAGATTTTTGAATTTTATATTTATTTTAAGGGGAAAAAATGAAGAATGGCAATGAGAAATTAAAAATAATTTTCGTTCGAGCGACAATGGCACAAAAATTTCAAAACCACAGAGTAGAAACACAGTCCTGTAAAATTATATTCATTATGAAAAACAATTTAATTATAAAAAATTTTTACGATGAACTTTCAAATGCTATTGGCGAAATGAAATTTTCTGCGCCGGTCGCAGTCGTTTATAATCCGTTACAATACGCTGCCGACGGCCTCGAAAAATATTTACGTTACTCTGAAGGCTCGAAGCGCGTTGTCTTCTTAGGAATGAATCCAGGCCCGTGGGGAATGGCTCAAACTGGCGTTCCGTTCGGCGAAATTAAAGCCGTGAAAAATTTTCTTGGCCTCAATGACATAAAAATTTCTTCGCCCGCGAATGAACACCCGCTTTACCCTGTGCAAGGTCTTTCGTGCACTCGTACAGAAGTCAGCGGCAAGAGATTATGGGGATTATTCAAGGAGCGTTTTGGGACGGCTGAAAAATTTTTTGAGGAACACTTCGTTTTGAATTATTGCCCGCTGTTGTTTCTTACTGAAAGTGGAGAAAATCGCGTTCGCAATCTCACGCCCGACAAATTAGAAAAATCCGAACGAAAAATTTTATACGCGGCCTGCGATTTGTGCTTGAAAAAAATTATTGAAGTTTTGAAGCCGAAATTTGTTGTCGCAATTGGAAATTTTGCCGAGGACAGGGCCTTGGAAGCGTTAGACGACTTAGACGTTACAATCTCAAAAATTTTGCACCCGAGTCCGGCATCGCCACAAAGCAATCAGAATTGGGCAGGCACAGTAACTTCGCAATTAATCGAAGCGAGAATTTGGAACTAGAAAGAATGTTTTACGAAGATAAAAGCGATTTTATTCGCGTTCGTGCGTTTGTAAGCGGACGAGTTCAACATGTCGGCTTCAGGTCGTGGGCTTGCGAACAAGCAGAACGGCTTGGCCTCACCGGGACCGTGGAAAATCTGCCTGATGGCCGCGTCGAAATAATTTTTCAAGGGAAGCCGGAACTTGTCGCAGAGATGAAAGAAAAATTAAAACGCGGTTCGCCGTTATCGATCGTGAGTAAAGTAATTTTTTATAACGAGCGCGTTAAACCTGAAGAAACTTTTTTTGGGACAGCGTGGTGAAAAAAAAAAAACGGCTACAACAAAATGTCGCAGCCGTATTCTCATTCTAAAGTTACGAAATTTACTTCCTAACTCCTAATTCCTAATTCCTACCTGTCCTTAGTCCTCGTGATGTTCCATTGGAATGACTTCCATACCGTTTTTAGCGCGATAGTCATTCAAAGCTGTGTGAATCGCTTCTTCCGCTAAAACCGAACAGTGCATTTTAATCGGCGGCAGACCGTCAAGAGCTTCTGCTACAGCGTTGTTAGTCAAGTTCCAAGCCTCGTCAACAGTTCGGCCCTTTATCATTTCTGTAGCCATGCTTGAAGAGGCGATCGCTGACGCGCAACCGAAAGTTTTGAATTTCACGTCGTCAATCACTTTCGTTTCGGGGTTGACCTTCAAATAAATTTTCATGATGTCGCCGCATTTGGGGTTGCCTGCTTCGCCTACGCCATCAGCGTCAGGAATTTCGCCGACGTTTCTCGGATTTATAAAGTGATCCATAACTTTCTGACTATAATCTAATGCCATTTTTATTTCTCCTTCTTTAAGTTTATTTTTTACTTCCTACTTCCTAATTCCTAACTCCTACTTGTTTTTAAGAATTCTTCCCACAGCGGGGACATTTCGCGCCGTCTTGCTACAATCTCCGGCAAAACGTCAAGAACATAATCGATCTGTTCATCTGTCGTCAATCTTCCGAGTGTAAATCTCAAAGAGCCGTGCGCCATTTCGTGTTTTAGGCCAAGAGCTAATAAGACGTGCGACGGGTCAAGACTTTCAGACGAGCAAGCACTGCCTGTCGATGCCGAAATTCCTTTTGCGTCAAGATCTAATAAAAGCGTTTCGCCTTCAACTCCAATGAAACTAAAATTCACGTTATTCGGGAGACGTTTATCGCCTGTCGCGCCGTTTAATTTCGCGTGAGGAATTTTTTCGAGCAAGCCCGCTATTAATCTGTCGCGACGTTGTGAATTAATTTTCTTGTCTTCTTCGAGGCGAGATTTCAAAATTTCCATTGCCTCACCGAATCCGACGATGCCTGCGATGTTTTCAGTAGCTGCGCGGCGGCCTTTCTCTTGCGCTCCTCCGTGAACGAAATTTTCAGGCCGAAGTCCCTTCCTTAAATATAAAGCTCCGACGCCTTTGGGGCCGTACATTTTGTGAGCCGACATTGAAAGCATATCTATATTCATAGCTTTAACGTCAATGTCAAGATGAGCAGCGGCTTGTACAGCGTCAGTGTGGAAAGGAATTTTTTTCTCGCGGCACAAAGCGCCAATCTCTGCGACGGGCTCAATAGTTCCGACTTCGTTATTTGCAAACATGACAGAAACTAGCGCGGTTTTATCCGTGATTGCGTTCTTAACGTCCTCGACGCTCACAAAGCCTTCAGAGTCGACGGGCAAATATGTAACGTCAACGCCGTGATATTTTTTAAGATATTCAGCCGTGTGCAAAATCGCGTGATGTTCGATTGCGGTCGTGATTAAATGATTCTTCCCGGCTTTCATGGCTTTCTCAAGCGTGCCTTTTAATGCCCAGTTGTCAGCTTCGGTGCCTGAACCCGTGAAAAAAATTTCTGCCGGGTCTGCGTTCAAAGCGGCGGCGACTTGCGCACGAGCTTTCTCGATTGCGGCGCGGCTCTTTCGTGAGAACGAGTAAACGCTCGATGGATTTCCAAAATTTTCGCTGAAGTATGGCATCATAGCTTTCAAAACTTCCGGGCTAGTCGGAGTTGTGGCTGTGTGATCCATGTAGACAAACATTTATAATTAATCCTCCTTTTTAATTTTCAAAGCTTTGTTCCTAATTTCTTTTCGTTCAGGGTCAATAAAAGTTTCGAGATTTTCAAGAAGAGAATTTTTTTCGGCGGCAATGTCTTTCAGTGTCGTAGACTCCAGAATCTCATCGACGGAACCTTTAACGCGTCGCCACAAATTGAAAGTCGGACACGTAACGGCGTTCTCGCAGCCCTTGTCAGTCTGACACGATCCGAATATAAAAGGTTCGCCGAGAGCGTTCAAAATGTCAGCGATTGAAATTTTTTCGGCCGGTCTTGCAAGCAGATAACCGCCTTGCGCTCCCCGCACGCTTTCGAGAAGTCCTCCGCGTTTTAATTTACCGAAGAGTTGTTCAAGGTAATTCACCGGGATATTCTGACGCGTAGCAATATCGCTGACTGACACAGGGACATTCGTTTTCTCTAAAGACATACAAAGATCTGACATTGCCCGCAGACCGTAACGCGCTGTTGTTGAAAGCCGCATAAAATTTTTCTCTCCTTTCATCTTAAATTTTTGAACGGCGCAAAGAATATCATATGCAACTTTTTTTATCAAGATTAAAATTATTGCATTTCGATTTTAATTTTTCTTGACCGATAGCGGCAACCGATTGTTATACTCAAAAAAATTTTTTAACGGAGGTCTTATAGATGAGAATTTTAATTTGTTCAATCGTAATGTTATTCGTGCTCTTCGGAACGTCCTTCGCGGACATCAAGCCCGTGAAATCCTTTGAGGACAGAACGCCCACGCCATTTAATAGCAATCCCTTCGGCTTCGTTTACGGCGACGCACTCACTGAAAACGTCAAAGGCAAAGTCAATGTTCACCCGATCACTTACGAGCTTAACGGAATCAAAATCTCCGCGAATGTCTACACGCCTGCGGATTATGACCCGGCGAAAAAATATCCTGCGGTTACAGTTGCTCACCCGAACGGTGGCGTTAAAGAACAAGTTTCGGGTTTGTTTGCGCAGCGTCTTGCTGAACTCGGCTATATCACTGTTGCGGCGGACGCGGCTTATCAGGGCGAGAGCGGCGGCGAACCTCGACACACTGATATTCCCTTCTTCAGGACTGAAGACATTCACGGCATGGTCGATTTATTGAGCATTTATCCCGGCGTTGACAAAGAACGAATCGGAATGCTTGGAATTTGTGGCGGAGGCGGTTACACCATCAACGCGGCAAAGTCAGAAAAGCGCGTGAAAGCCGTTGCGACTTTGAGCATGTTCAACACCGGCAGAGTTAGACGCGAAGGCTACATGAGCACGCAAATTAAAGACATTCAGGCGAGATTAAAACAGGCTAATGACGCTCGAAACAAAATGATTGAAACAGGCGAAGCGGTTTCAGCGGGCGGTACTTTAGACCTTGAGACGCTCACCGACGAATATATTTCTTCAATCAAGAATGATTTATATCGCGAAGGACTTTTATATTATGGCAAGACACACCGTCACCCAAATTCGACATTTGAATTTACGCAGGCGAGTTTGATTGAGCTTATGTCATGGGACGCGTCGGACAACGTGAAATTAATCAGCGTGCCTTTGTTAATGATGGCCGGAAGCATCGCAGATTCTCTTTACATGTCCGAAGACGTAATCGAGAAAGCCACAGGCACGAATGACAAAGAATTATTTTTAATTCCCGGCGCAATGCACATTCAAACTTACTGGAAGCCGGAATTTGTCGAGCAGGAAGTAAATAAGCTCAAAGAATTTTTCGGGAGAACGTTATAATTGCAAGTAGGAATTAGGAAGTAGGAGGTAGGAAGTAATGAGGAGTATTTTAATTTTGAGTTTATGCGCTGTGTTCTTTGCTCTCCCGGCGTTTGCTAGCACTCTTGACGGTTACGACAGAGCTAAAGTCGCTGATGAAAATTATCTGAAGATGCACGGCACTGACTTAATGCCCGAAGCTGTGAACGATCCTGAGCTTGCTGCCACGATGAAAAAATATATTTACGGCGATTTATCACAGCAAATAAAACTCACGAACACAGAACGCGAATTAATAAAAATCGTAGTCCTTACGACGAATCAAAATCACAAATTCTTAAAGCGCGTCATCGAAGGAGCTTTAGCACTCGAAGTAACGCCTTTGCAAATTCGTGAAGCTCTTTATCATGTTGCGCCTTATATCGGCTTCCCGAAAGTCTTTGAAGCTCTCGACGTTGCCAACGAAGTTTTTGTTTCGAAAGGAATTAAACTTCCGCTTGAGAATCAAGGCACAACGACCGACGCAGACAGATTCGAGAAGGGACTCGCTTTTCAAGTCGGAGCATACGGCGAGCGAATTAATCAAATGAGAGACGCAACGCCGGATTTTCAAAAACACTTGCAAGATAATCTCTCGGCTTTTTGTTTCGGAGATACTTACACACGCGGAACTCTGGATTATAAAATGCGTGAAATGCTCACGATGGCGGTTATAGGGACGCTTGGAACTGGTGAGCCGCAATATAAATCTCACGTTGCTGGGACTCTAGCGGCCGGAGCGACCCAAGAAGAAGTCATCGGCGTAATTACAACGATGAATCCCTATATCGGTTTCCCAAGGACGTTGAACGCTTTGAGAATTGCCAACGAAGTTTTCACTGAACACAAATAATTTTTATGACAGCCTCTAAGTTTTTTCGGAGGCTGTTTTTTATTTTATTCTTGCCAACTCTTCATATATTCAACTTGTTCCGCTGTCATTGAATCAATTTCGATTCCCAGCGCCGCGAGTTTCGATTCCATTACGGCCCTGTCCGTTTCTACTGGAACAGGATATAAGCCTCTTTCAAGTTTGTGAGTATAAATGTGTAGCGCGCTCTCAAGCTGAAGCGAGAAACTCAAATCCATAATTTCAATCGGGTGTCCGTCGGCGCACGCAAGATTCGTTAAACGACCTTCGCCAAGTAAATTAATTCTTCGGCCGTCTTTCATTACATAAGTGTCAATGTTGTCGCGCAATTTTTCAACGTGGTCAGAAAGAGATTCTAAATCGGGCTTGCTGATCTCGACGTCAAAATGTCCTGCGTTGCCGAGCACGACGCCATTTTTCATTTTTTCAATATGCTCTCGGCGGATTACGTGAATGTTTCCCGTGAAAGTCAAAAACACATCGCCAATCTTCGCGGCCTCGTTCATACTCATAACTCTGAAGCCGTCCATCAAAGCTTCGCACGCCTTATGCGGATCAACTTCTGTAACAACGACATGAGCACCAAAGCCCGCCGCACGCATTGCCGCGCCTCGTCCGCACCAACCGTAGCCGGCTATTACAACCGTCTTACCAGCGACAACCATGTTAGTGGTGCGAATGAAACCGTCCCAGACCGATTGCCCAGTGCCGTAACGATTATCAAATAAATATTTGCTCAATGCGTCATTAACATCTATCATCGGGAACTTCAAAACGCCTTGTGCATTCATGGCCTTTAATCTCTTTACGCCGCTTGTAGTTTCTTCGGAGCCGCCGAGAATATTCGGGATTAATTCAGGCAATTCGCTGTGAACAGTTGCAACTAAGTCCGCTCCGTCGTCGATTATTACATTAGGCTTGTAATTCAAAACTTTGCGAACGTAATTAAAATATTCGTCCGTGGTCATGCCGCGATGGCTGTAAACGTGAACGCCGTTTTTAGCGAGTGCTGCGCAAATGTCGTCTTGTGTCGAAAGGGGATTGCTTCCACATGCGGCGACGGTTGCGCCAAGTTTCGTGAGAGTGATTAATAAATTTGCTGTCTTTGCTTCAAGATGAAGACAAGCCGCTATCGTTGCGCCTTTGAAGGGTTGCGAATTTTTGTACTTGTTATAAAGAAATTGAAGCGAGGGCATATACTGCCAAGCCCAATCGATTTTATTTTGGCCTCTTTCAGCGAGATTTATATCTTTGATTTCAAAATCGGACATTAAAAATTTTTACCTCCGTTTAAATTTCGCGATTAGTATAACAAAATTCCCAATCGCTAATTTTTCAGCAAAAATTTCAAATGCCAATGCTATCCAAAATTTTTTCGCCGTCGTTCCACTCCCCTAAAAATGGCGAGTATGTACAGTACCAAGGTTTTGCATCCAGTTCTTTACCGTTGGAATCAGGCCGACAATCGAAGCAACAATATCTGAATTCACACTTGCGGCATTCTTGAATTTTATTTTTGTTCATTGAAAAAATTTTTTCATCGAGTATATCCTTCAAATGAAAATTTTTTAGATTTCCGTGTGCGATTCGTCGCTCCATGACACACGGATATACATTAAGATCTGTAGAAAAGTATAATCTTCTTGAAAAACAATTATGACCGCTTAGGCATCTTTTTACAAAAACTTTGTTAAGTCGTCGTGAAAAAGTCTTCTTTGTGATTAATCTTTTTCTCGCAAGTTCTCTTGAAAGCAACGACAGTGAAGCCCTTCCCGTAAGTCGCACGACATCTTTAACGCTGCTTAATTCATAAAGCTCCGTGTTTTTGTCGCCGATTGCAACATTTTTCATCAAGACATTTTTCACGACATATTTAATATTATTTTCTCTTAATTTTTTTATATTCTCGTTAGTTTTATCCCACGAGCCGTTTTGCTGTGTAACTCTATCATGTTCAGCAGCATTGTATGAATATACTGACAAGGCAATTTTAATTCCGTGTGTTTTTATGTAATTAATTAATTTGTCATTCAGAAGCGTGCCGTTCGTGAAAATCTCAACATAATCAAATTTGCCTTCGAGATAGTCAAGATATTTTATTATTTTCTCGCCGAGAGCAAACGGCTCGCCGCCGATTATTTGAATTTTTTTGACTCCAAACGATACAAGCTCGTCTATAACGTGGCAAAAATCGTCGTAGCGCATTATCGAACCGCATAAACTCTCTGCTTCGTTGTAACAGTGGAGGCATTTTAAGTTGCAAAAATTTGTAATTTCTATCCACGCAAAATCTATAACGGGTTTCTCTTTGAGTTCAAGAATTTCATGAGGGGGCACAAAATCATCAGTCAGTAGCCGCAAAGATTTCAAACTTTCCAGATATTCAAGTTCTGCTTGCGTTAATTGCGTTTCAATTTTCAAAACTCTGCTTAATAATTCTTTAGCGTCTTTGCTTACGTGTATGAGCCGACTGCGATTGAAGTCATAAAATGCCGCCTTCATATGTCCGTAAACAAGATAAACATTTTTTTCTAAGTACCACAAAATTTTTTCCCCCTTCCCAAAAATGAAAAAACTGCCTTAAAGGCAGCTTAAAAAATTTATTCTTG
>JAFSUP010000060.1 GCA_017445205.1 Synergistaceae bacterium | reverse complement strand
TTAATTTCCCGGCGTATGGCCTCAAGACTTCGGGGTCGTCGCGAATGGCAAGTATTAACGTTGAAGGCTGAAAATTTTTTAATTTTTTTGCAATCTCGACGGGCAAAACTCCCTCGCCCGCTATGAGTGTGATATTTTTATTTTTCACTTCTTCCTCCTGATTAAAATTCTCGCGTAAATTTCTTTGCCATTAATCGTAAACCTTCGTCCCGGCTTCGGATTGTCTGGTATATATCTGTCGAGTCCAAGTATGTGAAACTGCTCCGGATTATATTTATCAAGAAACGTAATCGGCACTCCCATTGCTTCGTAATAATCGCAGGGAATGTCGGAAGTTTTGCTGACTTCGATCGCGTCATAATTATCATATTTTGGATACATCGACGGATCATCATAATATCTGCGCCACAAAGTCATTTTTTCGTTTCGTCGATGGTGTTGAAGATTTGTGTACCATGTTACGTTGCGAAATTTCACACGCTCTTCTTCTGGATTATAAACGCCGTTAGCGTATCGCGAAGGATCATCAGTAGGAACTTTGAAATAAGCGTTCCCGCCATTGAAGCCCACTCCGAACCACATTTTATTTTGCATGATTAACGGAAAAATTTCTTTGTAAGTAACGGCGTTTTTGTTGCCAATGATTATAAATTTCTTATCGTATTCGATTAGTTGCGCGACGTATTCACGAAAGAGCGAGAACGGCGGATTTGTAACGACGATGTCGGCTTCTTTCAAAAACTCGATACACTCCGGGCTTCTAAAATCGCCGTCGCCTTTTAATTTGTGAACGATGCCGTTATTTTTCAAAGCCCATTCGACGTCAGCGAGATCTTCAGCTCCGTCGCCGTTGAAATCTTTGAACTCGGTCATTATTGCGCAATAAGGAGTCCGTTCTTTCTCGGGCTTTGCCTCTTCAAATAGCGGCAGTTCTAATTGAGCAACCGGACTTTGAACATAGGAAGTCGCGATTAATTTTTTGAGTCCGTAGACGTTGAACCAGAGCGCGAAGTATTGAAAAAAGTTGCTTTCAAAAGGGTCGTCGCAGTTACACAAAATAGTTTTGCCGCGAAAATAATCTCTATAATGAAAAAGTTCGTTGGAAATGTCGTTTAAGTCCGTGTAAAATTCATCTTGCTTGGCCTTCATAGCCTTGTGAAGCGCCGTGTTCTTCGCCATTCGACTTGATCTCCTCTCGTAAAAATATGCCGATTTTATCACAGCTCCGCGTTATATAATGAAAATAATTTTTAAGAAAGGGAATTAAAATGCCGGTTACAAATTTAAGTTTGCTTGACATTCTCACGGGAGCAATTTGGACGATGATTTCCGTTACGTTGCCGATATTATTAACTGCAATGATAATCGGACTATTCATTGGAATTTTACAGACGGCAACGTCTATACAGGAACAGACTTTGATATTTATTCCTAAAATTTTGGCGGTGTGCTTGTGTATCGTGTTATTGTCGCCGTGGATCGGGCAAAGAATGCTCGTGATGACGCGCGAAATTTTGAGTCAGCTTGAAAGGTTTATACAATGACTTACACGGCAATAATTTATAAAGAAGAAAATTTATATGTTGCAGAATGTCCCGAGATAGGCTCTGTAAGTCAAGGCGAAACAATAGAACAAGCTTTATATAATTTGAAAGAAGCTACGCAATTATATATTGAAGAAACAAAATATGAACCGCGGTACTTTACTTACGACAAGGCAATGTATCTATTGAAGAATTTTTGAATGAAAAGCCGTCGCATTCTCGCGACTTCAGTCGTGAGTTAGACGGTTCTATGTTATAATATTTTTCGGTAAATATTAGACGGAGAAGCCATAGATTAGCGAAAGCCAACACTAGACCACGCGTTTTACCAAGAGTTTTACAAGAAATCTCTACTGGTGACAGTAGAGTCGGACACGAGGGCAAAAGTTCCTTTGTGTTCCGGGAGAAGCACCCGCACCTGTATCTGTGTTATAGTTTTTTTGCGGAGCTTATGGTTTCGACTTTAGGTTTCTGAGATTAGACCGAATGACAGACAGGCAGTTCGGACGATTAAGAAGTTCGGAAGCACGCGAATTTATTCGTGTGAGGCTTCACAGAAGCAGAAAAATAAAATGAATCTCAATGAATTAAAAATTAATCAAAGCGCAATAATTCAATCCGTCGGCGGCGAAGGAAGTTTAAGACAACACTTGCTCGATATGGGGATTATCCCGGACGCTGAAGTAAAAATGATTCGCCACGCTCCTATGGGCGATCCACTCGAAATTAGAATTCATGATTATGAATTAACTTTAAGACTTGCTGACGCGCAACAAATAAAAATTAAACAAATCGCAAATATAAAAGAAGAAAATCAAAATACACAATCTGAAAATCATTCTTCAATAATTGAACACCCCGGCCTCGGTGAGGAAGGCAAGTATCATATTAAAGGCGAAAGCGAACCATTACCGGACGGCACTGTCTTAACGTTCGCGCTTGTCGGAAATCAAAACTCCGGCAAAACAACTCTCTTTAATCAGCTTACGGGAGCTAAACAAAGAATCGGAAATTTTCCCGGCGTTACTGTCAGTCGCAAAGACGGAATGATTAAAGGCCATGAAGACACTTTAGTTACAGATTTGCCCGGGATTTATTCAATGTCTCCATACAGCGGCGAAGAATTAATCTCGCGTCATTTCGTTTTGAGCGAGAAGCCAAAAGCCATTATAAACATACTCGACGCTACGAATATAGAAAGAAATTTATACTTGACTGTCCAACTTTTAGAAATGCAGATTCCGATGGTCGTGGCTCTGAACATGATGGACGAGTTAAGCGGCAACGGCGGCACGATTGACATTAATAAAATGGAAGCTCTTTTAGGCGTGCCGGTCATTCCGATTTCAGCTCTTAAAAACGAAGGCGTCGATGAACTCATTCAGCACGCTATTCACATTGCTAAATATCAAGAGAAACCGACGCGCTATGACTTTTGCGACGAGAACGACCATGGCGGAGCTGTTCATAGAGCTTTACACGCTATTGTTCACTTAATTCAAGACCATGCCGAACGCGCAGGCCTGCCTTTAAGATTTGCCGCCAGCAAAATTATTGAGAATGATCCGCTTGTGCTTGAGCAATTAAAACTTGAACAAAACGAAAGAGAAATGCTAGAGCACATAATAATTCAAATGGAGAACGAACGAGGCCTTGACCGTAACGCCGCTATAGCCGACATGAGATTTGAATTTATCCGCAAAGTCTGTTCGCAGTCCGTCGTAAAACCTAAAGAAAGCCGCGAACATTTAAGAAGTCAAAAGCTCGACAAAATTTTAACTGGCAAGTATACAGCTATACCCGTGTTTTTGGCGGTCATGATTTCAATTTTCTTTTTGACGTTCAATGTCATCGGCGCATATTTTCAAGAACTCTTAGAAAACGGCATTGACTCTTTCACCGAAGCGGCCGACGCTTTCATGACCTCAATGAACGTCAACAGCGTCCTTCACGGCTTAATCATTGACGGAATTTTCGCAGGCATCGGGAGCGTTTTAAGTTTCTTGCCGATAATCATAACTTTGTTTTTCTTTCTTTCAATTCTTGAAGACACAGGCTATTCTGCACGAGTGGCTTTTTTTATGGATAAGCTCTTGCGAAAAATCGGACTTTCAGGCCGCAGTATAGTCCCGATGCTAATCGGCTTCGGCTGTACAGTCCCGGCGGTAATGTCAACGCGCACGCTTCCGAGTGAACGCGACAGGCGAATGACGATTTTATTAACTCCGTTCATGAGCTGTACCGCTAAACTTCCGATTTATGCTTTCTTTGTAAATGCGTTCTTCCCGAAACATGGCGGTTTTATAATGACAGGACTTTATATTTTGGGGATTGTCGTTGGAATTTTAATCGCGTTGCTTTACAAAGAAACTTTATTCAGAGGTGAGCCTGTTCCGTTCGTAATGGAGCTGCCGAATTACAGAATGCCCGGCGCGAAAAATGTTTTATGGCTCTTATGGGAGAAGGCAAAAGATTTTCTTCAGCGAGCATTCACTGTGATTTTCATTGCTACGATCGTCGTGTGGTTCTTACAAAGTTTTGATTTTCATTTTAATCTAACTGACAATCCTCAAGAAAGTATTTTGGCAGCAGTCGCAGGACTTATAGAGCCTCTGTTTAGACCGTTGGGGCTTGGCGATTGGCGCATATGCACATCGTTAATAAGTGGCTTTATGGCAAAAGAAAGCGTCGTTTCGACTCTTGAAATTTTGTTCGGCGAGAACGTCAGCGCCGTTATATCGCCTGTTGCAGCGGCTTCGCTTTTAGTTTTCAGTCTTTTATATACGCCGTGCGTGGCCGCAATTGCTTCGATTAAAAGAGAACTTGGCAGTCGTTGGGCGTGGGGAGTTGTAATATGGCAGTGTGTTGTAGCGTGGATTTTCGCGTGGCTCACAAGAATGATTTTAATATAAAAATAAAAAGCTCCCTCTATTCATGAGGGAGTTTTTCAAAAATCGCTAACCAATTTTCAAAAGTCAGATCTTCGGCCCTGATATTCTCTTCGATTTTCGCATCTGAAAAAATTTCTCGCCAATCCGAAATATTTTTGAATCCCTTGAGATTGTTTAATAAAGTTTTTCGACGTTGTGCGAAACCACGGTGTAATAATTTGCTCCACGTCGGAAAATTTAGAAGTTCAAAATTTTTTTCTACGACAATCTCAACGACAGCCGAATCGACTTCAGGCACAGGCCGAAAACATTTTCGAGAAACATTTTTCACAATCGTAGCGCGTCCCATCGCCTCAATCGTGACGCCCAATGGATAGCGTTCTTTCGTGTCTGGTCGCGCGATTAATCTCAATGCAGCCTCCCTCTGAAGCATGAATAAAAAATATCGAAGGCCACGCGCAGAAAATTTTAATAAATTCCAGATTAGAGGCGTCGTTATGTTGTAGGGAATGTTTGCGACGGTCTTATTAGGAAACGGTGCCAGAGCTTCATAATTAAATTTCACGGCGTCGCCCCAATGAAGATAAAAATTTTTTTCGCGGCTAGCTAGCTCTTCGAGTTCGGGGCGAAGTCGTTCATCAAGTTCAATCGAATGAAGACAAGAAATTTTTTTTTCGAGTAAAGCGCGCGTCAAAACTCCATGGCCGGGGCCAATCTCAAGGACACAATCATCAGAATTTAATTCCGCACGCGAAATTATTAAAGATAAAATGTTCTTATCGATTAAAAAATTTTGTCCAAAACGCTTTAAGGCTATCATGAATTTTTTGCAAGAACTGAATTATTTTTGCCGTTGTCCTTCGCGAAAATCATCGCATCATAAGCCGCGCCGATAAAATCGCTCACGCCCGCGTAGCTCCCGCTCGCTAAGTCCGCTATGCCCGCGCTAATCTGAATCCCGGGTGCGTGTTCTCGAATATCCTTTGCCAAAACTACGGCTGCTGCTCCTGAACAGTGCGACATTATTAAAAACTCATCGCCGCTCCAACGCGCTATAACGCTCTTTGAATAATTTGCTAAAGTTCGTTTCATGATTGCCACAAAGCCACGAATAGTCCTGTTACCGGCAGCATATCCCATTGTTTCATTTAAGGCTGTGAAATTGTCGATGTTAATCATGATTAAGCTAAGGTCTTCGCCATCACGAATTGCCCGCCCGAACTCTTTAAGTATTAAATGCTCAATGCCGCGGCGATTTAAGATTCCCGTTGACGAATCGAAACTCAAAAGTCGTCGCAACTGACTTTGAAGTTTTGATTTTTCAGTAACGTCCTCGAAAGTCAAAAGGACGCATTCAGAATTTTGCCACTTAATCGGCGTCGCATGAACACGAACGACAGAAAAAATTTCAGTTTTCTCTTCGGCGGGGTCGTTGAGATTTTCATCAAGATATAACTCATCGCAAAAATTTTTTTCGATTGAGAAAGCCGGGATTCGTCCTTCGACACTGCCTGAACGACGCGAAATTATTTTTATAATTCCAACGTTCGATAAAGGCTTGAAAAATTCGATTATGTTTCGGCCGGTGAGATTTTCTTTTGACGACGACGAAAGAAATTTATTTGCCGCCAATATCATTCCTTTATTATTAACGACGCAAGCGCGGAACGGAACAGCGTTGAGAATTTCCGCGCCACTTTGAACAGGCGGCTGATTTTCGTGAATTTGATTTTGATTTTCAAGTTCGGAAGTTATACGAACGACAACGCCGTCAACTTTCTTCGGATTCGTTCGCAACGGTGAGGCCGTTAGCTCCCAGTTTTTGCCGTTCTCTGTGATTTCGACTGCGTTCGATTCCCCAAGACATGCTGCGGTCAAAATTTCATGGAAAAGTTTATCTACTTCCGTAATTAACGGCGGGTAATTGCTGCCCTCGGTGCATTTATGACCAAACAGACGCGCCGCGACAGCTTTATAACCGTTCGACGCGTATAATAGTTTGCCTTTGAGGTTTATAACACAGACTAGAAGCCCGGGACAACTGTCAAGAACTGCGCTCCACGAGTTCATAATTTTAATCTGGATAGCCGTTCGGGTGGGACTTGTGCCACTTCCAAGCGCTTGCGATTATGTCTTCCATGCGAGTAATTTGCGGTTGCCAATGAAGAATTTCTTTTGCCTTCGTGCTATCAGCTACGAGTTTCGCAGGGTCACCCGCTCGACGTTCGCCAATCTCTACAGCAATATCCTGGCCCGTTGCTTCGCGTGCTGCGTTAATCATTTCCATGACCGAATAGCCATCGCCGCTTCCAAGATTGAAAATTCCACTTTCGCCACCGTTTCTCAAATATTCGAGTGCGAGAATATGAGCGCGCGCCAAGTCTTCGACATGAACGTAATCGCGAATGCAAGTGCCGTCTTTAGTCGGGTAGTCATCGCCGTAAACAGTAACGTGAGGACGCTTTCCTAATGGAACTTGCAAAATTATCGGGACTAAGTGAGTTTCGTGTCTGTGGTCCTCGCCGATTGTGCCGTCATGCCACGCGCCCGCGACGTTGAAATATCTCAATGACACGTAGCGAATATCATAACGACGGCTGACCCAGTTCATCATTTTTTCCATTATTAATTTGCTTTCGCCGTAAGGATTTGTGGGATTAGTGGGGTCAGTTTCTAAAATCGGAATTTTTTTAGGTTCGCCGTAAGTAGCTGCGCTCGATGAAAAAATTATTCGTTTGATGTCGTTTCGCTGCATAGCTTCGAGTAACGAAATCATGCCGCCGACATTGTTATTAAAATATTTAAGAGGCTGTTCGACGCTCTCGCCCACGAGTGAAAACGCGCAAAAGTGAACCACAGCTTCGATTTTGTTTTCAGTGAAGATTTTATCTAAAATTTTGCCGTCGCGAATGTCGCCTTCATAAAATTTCACGTCCTCGGGGAGCGAAGCTTTATGTCCCGTGTACAAACTGTCAATCACGATCACTTCTTCGCCATGAGCTTTGAACGCTCTGACGTTGTGCGAGCCAATATAGCCCGCGCCTCCGCAAATTAAAACCGCCATTTTTGTTTCTCCTTTTAAAAAATAAAATTATCTTCCGACGTTCGGAATCGGATTAAAAATCACGTCGCCGACTTCCATTGACATATCGAAACTATTTTTTGACGTTCCCATGTGCATTTTATCAGGGACTCTGACTGAAGACGGCCTGACTTCGTCATAAATGCTTGTTCGCGGAGCTTCTTCAAATTTTGGTGCTTGAAGTTCTGGAGCGTCCTCTGCGCCGTGAGAGTTCAAAATTTTTTTCATCGCGCTTGAATTAAACGAAGGCCAAGCTACCCACCATAAATCAGAGCCGGGGACGTTGAAGAAAATTTTCCCTTCGCCTTCAGCTGCTGCTAAGTCAGCAACTTTTAATTTATTTTTGGTTATGTCGGCCGCTTTGAGCCACGCGAACTCACTACCGAGCCACGCCGCACCGCCGGGAGCGTCTTTAATTCCAAGTTCGTCAGCGTGAGACCGCAAATATTTTCGTGCCGTCGAAAATTCATCTACAGCAATGCCGACCCAAATTGATTTTTTATTTTTGTCGCGCTCGATTTTGATTTCGTTTTGCCAACCGGGCGGAATGCGTTCAAAAAATCGCACGAGTGAATTAACATCAGGGTTTGTCTTCGCGTTAAGCTCGATAGCTGCTGCGAGTGAGTAAAGCCCGCCGATGATTTTGTGATTTTCAGCGCTGGGATCGACTTCAGCGAATGAAGCCGACGACACAAAAATTAAAATTAAAATCATCGCGATTGAATTAAAAATTTTTTTTCGCATTGTGAAAGTCCTTTCTAAAATTTCAAATTTTTATTTATTGGTGATTAATAAATTTCCGTTGCTGCTTAGTAATGGCAAGACATTTTTATTTGGAAGTTTCGCGGCCGACATGCTGTCAGACGGAATAATTAAAAAAATCCTGTTCCGTCGAACCCATTGCGCTGCTATATATGGAACTTCTTCGACAAATTTTTTTTCTTCAATTCCGGGATTCAAAGGAGCGTTCACTAGTTTTGAATTTCTCAACGTGTAGAAATAGACCGAAGGGAAGTTCACGCCGTATTGAATAACAATGTCGTTTCCCTGAACGGTCTCGCGAATTTTCATTCCGATTTCGTGAATAGAATATAAATTTGACGTCAGATTAAACACGCCGGCCAAGGGCATAAGACAAATTAACGCCGCTAAAAAGACATTTCGAACCCATTTTCTAGTTTGCCGGGTCTTCGTGTAATACCAGCAGGCAAAAAGAAAAAGTGCTAACGTGATTTCGTAAGGTATCAACGACAACAGCGACTCTTGAATGACAGGAAAATATTTTGTCGTCAATGGCAGCACAACAAAAAACGCAGGCACCAAAATTAAAATATTCAAAAGCACGGCGTAGCGCACAGGCAGCATCTTGCCTTGCAGCCAATAATCAAGACGGATCGCAAGTATCGCCGACAACGCCGGAACGCTCGCCGCAATCGCAAGAATATCTGCCGACAAAATCGCATATGCCGCAAATGTCATCGCCCACACAAGCATAAAAGTTTCTGGCGACTTCTCAGCAGGATAACGACGCGGAAAAATTTCTATCAACGCTTGAATCAGAAATCCATGGAACGGCGCAAAACTTACAAATAAAAATAACGCTGCTCCTATAATGCCTCCGAAAGTGTAAGTGTAACTCCGGCAGAGCATGAAAAAAATTACTTGCGGATTCACAACCATTAAGACAGAAAAATAAAGTCCCGATAAAATTAAATTCGTTATAATTCCGAATGGCCATGTGAAAAAGTCTTTGAATAGTTCCATGTCGTTGCACAGAACGCAATATGACGACACCGCCAAAATCGGCATGAATAATCCCGCCGGGCCGTGTGTTATGAATGCAAACGCTATAGCCGCGTGTGAAAAAATTAGCCAGTCTTTATCTTCTTGTGATTGCGCTCGAATAATTCCGAGCAGCGCTAGCGAAGTCAAAAATGAAAATATCGCGTGCGACGAAGCAATTTGTGAAACGACGAAACAAATTATCATGCCTCCGCAAGTCGCCGCTGCGAACCACGAACGACGCTTCGAAATTTCTTTTTCTTCTTCGTCGTCTTCATCTTCATCAGACGAATCCGGCCATACAAGCAGCGCAGAGATTAAAATCATTCCGAGGCCGGATAACGTTGACCAAAAACGCACGGCAAATTCTCCCCAGCCGAAAATTTTGAGAGCTAAGGCCATTAGCCACCACGTTCCCATAGTCGAGCCTGTCGCTAGAGATTCGCCGATTTTGGGCACAAAATAATTTTCGCCGCCAAACATGTGAGCAGCGATTGAAGCGTTCACGCCCTCGAGATTATCTATAAGGCCGTGATCTCCAATTCCGCGGAAATATAAATAAAATAAAATTCCCGCAATGAGAAGCGCGACTTTATGTTCTATTATCCAAGTGCGCAAGATTTACTTAAAGAGCGGCAATAATGCTTTAAACTGTGGAGTGCCAGCCTTCTCCAGCATGTGATAAACGACGGTTTCTGTCGGGACAACTAGACCGCCGATTGAGCGTGCAGCATCAAGAGCAAGAGAATGATTTTTTTCTTCACGACTTCCGCAAGCGTCCGCAGCGATTACGACATTAAGATTATATTTTTCGATTAAGTCGATCGCAGTCGCAAGTACACAGATATGAGTTTCGACGCCGAATAAAATCACCGTGTCTTTAGTTCCCGTGTTAAAGTTCAAATTTAAGATTGCGTCCCCGAAAGTCGGCGCTGCGCAGCACGAAAATTCAACTTTTTCCATTGTCGTTGTGCCATCGGGAATTAAATTTTTGAGTTCTGAGATTGTGGGGCCGATTCCTTTGGGATATTGTTCGGTTGCTATCATCGGTACTGAAAGCTCGCGCGCGGCTGTGAGAATGCGGACGGAGTTTTTAATAATTTCGTCTTTATTATAAATGGCTGGCAACAATCGCTCTTGCATGTCTATCATCAACAAGAACGAGGAACGAGCCGTTATTGACTTGCGCACAGTTCAAAAAACCTCTCTGTCTGAAAAAATTTTTTCGTTTATTATATACTATTGAACAACTTACAGACTTGAAACTAATCACGGAGGAATCAAAATGGCTACAAAAAAAATTACAGCGTTCTATATTGACGGCTGTCCTTATTGCAGACAAGCGCGCACGGCTTTGAAAGAATTAACGGCGGAGAATGAAAAATTTTCTTCAGTTTCGCTCGAATGGATAAACGAAAATCAACACCCTGAAATTTCTGAACAATTTGATTACAACTACGTGCCCGCGATGTTCATTGACGGCAAAAAAATTTATGAAGCTCACCCAGGCGAAAAATTTGAAGAGTGCAAAGGGAACGTCAAGCGCGTCCTTGAAGCCGCAATGTGAAATTCAAAAGGAGAAATTAAATCTTCAATGTCGAAAAAAAAATTTATAATCGCAATTTCGTTTTTTATTTTGCTCCTCGCGTTGCCCGTTTACTCTCTTGATGATGACAACTTGCCCGACACTGCAACTCTTTCTGCTAATCGAATGCGCTTTGACGCAACAACGGGAGATTTTCTCGCCGACGGTAACGTAACGATTCAAGCCGGCGATTTGAATGTCGAAGCCCCTGTCGGTTCGGGCAATGTTGACCGACGCGAAGTAAATTTTGACAAAGGCATCACGGCTTCGGGCAAGTGGCAAGGCGATAAAATTAATTTACGCGCGGGACAGCTCGCACTTTCCTTCAATGACGTCCCAACTTGTAATTTTCTAAACGGCGTTCGCGGCGGTTATGGTCCAATGAAAATCGATTCGGACGCTTTATTAATTGTAGGCTTCGGAGGCATTCAAGACCCTACAGCGTCGGACACTCAAACGCGATTTGTGATTGCCAATGTTCGCAACTTAGAAGACAGCTCGCAGGGCCTGACGTTCAGCGCAAATTCAGTTGAAGGAGTTTTGATAAATGGCGAAGTTCAAGAGATGACGGCCGATAAAAAAATTTCGATAAAGGGCAAGCCGAAGGCCAAGGGCGATTCAGTGAGTTTGAAAGGCGATCACGCGGTTTACTCTCTTGAACGAGGCAGCGTTGTCGTTAGTGGGCATGTCGTAGCGGTGCAAGGCGGCCGAACTTTGAAGTCTGATTCAGTCGTTTACTTTCCCGGCGAAAATCGTGTAGAAGCGTTAGGCGGTCTGACGCGTGAAAAAAATGGCGTCGTCAGCATGGATAGAGCCGAAATCACGATCGACTTATCGCGCGAAAATGTAAAAATCAACACTCCCAAGAGCATAAACGAAGAGCTTAAAGAAGAACTCACGATTAAAACTGAAAAGCCTAAATCTAAAAATTCAAAAACAAAATCGACTTCGACATCAACGACAAAAAATAAAAAATCTAATTCGAGCAAGAGCAAGAGGCAGAAAGATAAATGAACACGCTTATAGCTTCGGATTTAAGAAAAGAGTATGACGGCCGGCTTGTCGTCGGGGGCGTAAGTCTTCAGGTGAACGCGGGCGAGGTTGTCGGACTTCTGGGCCCGAACGGTGCCGGCAAAACTACATCTTTTTATATGATAGTCGGACTTATTAAACCGGATTCGGGCAACGTGCTTTTAGATTTTAATAATATTACGAATCTCGCAGTTTATCAGCGTGCCCGCGCCGGCATTGGATATTTGCCGCAAGAAGCTTCGGTGTTTAGAAATCTGACCGTGCGCGAAAATATTAATCTCGTCTGGGAAGAAACAGGACAGCGGCGTTATGCCAACGAACTCACGGACGAATTATTGCGCGAGTTCAAAATCACTCACATAGCTGAAACTAAAGGCTACTCGTTATCGGGCGGCGAACGTCGTCGCGTCGAAATCGCCAGAGCCTTAACGTTGAAACCGAAATTTATTTTGCTTGACGAGCCTTTCAGCGGCATTGACCCGATCGCAGTCGCTGATATTCAGTCAATGATTCAAGATTTGAAGGCGCAGGGCTACGGGGTCTTAATCACGGATCACAACGTCCGCGAAACGCTTTCAATCACGGACCGAACGTATTTAATTCACGCTGGCAAAATTTTTTTATCGGGCACTCCCCAAGAAGTCGCCGATAACGAACTCGCGCGAAAATTCTATCTTGGTGAAAATTTTGAGTGGGAAGGGCATGGCGCAAGTAGAAATGAGGAAGGGAAATGAATCATAACGAAACTTTAGAACTAAAAATAAATTCAATGTCCGGTGACGCAACCGGAATTGCAAGAACTCCGCGCGGCGTTGTGTTTGTTCACGGAGCATTGCCGGGCGAAATCGTGAAGGCTGAAATCGTTGCACGTAAAAAAGATTTTTCAATCGCTGACACAATCGAAATTATAAAATCTTCAACAGGGCGCACCGTTCCAAAATGCAAATATTATGGACGCTGTGGAGGCTGTCAGCTTCAACACGCCGATTATAAAACGCAATTAGAATTAAAGGCCGGAATCGTTCGCGACGCTATGACACGAATAGGCGGCTTCAACGCAAAAATTTTTGTAAATCTAACTTGCGAACCGTCGCCAGAATTTTGGAATTATAGAAACAAAGCCGCGTTTCCTGTTCAAAATTTCAAGGGACGAATTGCAACAGGATTTTATCGCGCCGGAACTCACAGATTAGAATTAATTCGTCAATGTCCAGTGAACGCAAAACGATTAAACGAAATCTACGGAAAAATTTTAGACGGACTTAATCAAAATAAAAAATTTCCTTTCGATGGCTACGACGAACAAACTAACAAAGGCAAACTTCGTCATATAATCGCACGAACAGGAATTAACACCGGCGAATCGTTACTTTCATTCGTAATTAATGGCAAGCTCTCGGCCAAGAGCGTTAAAGCTCTCGTAGCGTTGGGCAATGAAGCGCGACCTGACACTCTCACATTAAATCATAATTCAAAGCCCGGCAACGTGATTTTAGGGACTTACACTGAAAATTTAATCGGCTCCGGCTTAATATCCGAACGACTTGGAAAATATAAATATTTGTTCGATACGACTTCGTTTTTTCAAATTAATACGGGACAAGCGGAAAAATTATTTTCTTATGCGTCAGAACTTGCCGACGGCGACAAAAATATTTTGGAACTCTACAGTGGCACGGGGTCTTTGACATGTTATCTTGCTGAAAGAGCCGAACACGTTACGAGTGTCGAGGAATGGCGCGGAGCTGTCAAAATGGCGTCAAAAAATTTGAGTGCGAACGGTTTTGAAAATGTCGAAACGCTTTGCGGACGTTCAGAAGATGTTATCGAAGACTTGAAAGACAATTACGACTCCGTAGTTTTAGACCCGCCGCGCGACGGTTGCGAACGATCCGTTCTCGAAGCTGTTAATAATTTTGGCGTCAAAAAAATTATTTATGTTTCGTGCAACCCGGCGACGTTAGCACGAGATTGCAAAATTCTCACCGGGCATGGCTACGAATTAATCAAAATTAAAGCGTTCGATATGTTTCCACAGACTGCGCATGTCGAAACCGTCTGTTTACTAACACATAATTAACTTTGCAGGACGGTTTCGCATCAAAAAATATATTTATAACGCTTGCAAAAAAAATTTTTCATGATAAATTTTATAATATGTCTAGAGCGAATGATAATAATAAAACAGTAGCACAAAATCGTAAAGCGAGACATGATTATTTTGTCCTTGATGCGTTTGAGTGCGGAATAGTTTTAACCGGCACCGAAATAAAGAGCGTTAGAGCAGGCAATCTTAATTTGAAAGATTCCTACGCTTCGATTGAAAATGGTGAGCTATGGCTGTTTGGTGTTCATATATCACCGTATGACAAAGGCACGTATTATAATCATGAGCCGGAACGCGACCGAAAATTATTGATGCACAAGCACGAGCTTATACGCTTAAGAAATAAAATTCGCGAAAAAGGTTTGACCCTTGTTCCGTTGAGCGTGTATATCAAGAACGGAAGGCGAGCGAAGGTTGAATTAGGTCTTGTGAAAGGAAGAACTGCTCACGATAAACGCGACATGATAGCTGATCGCGATGCAAAGAGAAATATGGCGCGCGCAGTTCGTGGCAATGGTGATTATGATTAAGAATAAAAATTTTAATGAGGGGGCGACAGGTTTCGACGGCGCGAGGAGGGTCTGAAGGAGCAGGTCGGGGGAAGTCTGTAACAACCCGTAAAACTATCGGACAAAAAAATAAAAGTCGAAGATAATTTCGCATTAGCGGCTTAGTATAGCCAGCTACGCCAAAGGACGGACACTGCTGCTGGTTCGCCGGAGGTGTCACGAAAAGCAGCTCCCCACCCGGTGATGATTTTAGCAGGGTGATAGATATTTAAAATCTTGGAATGAAGAAGGGTGTTCTGCACCTGACTCGGACGACAATTTCGCAGAACTAAGCCTGTAGTGCCATCACGATTGGCCCGCGTCGGACGGGAGTTCAAATCTCCCCGCCTCCACCAGAAGAACTCTCGACTTAAATTTTTAAGCGAGTTGAAACATAAATCAAAAAAAGGGCGTCTCTCGAAAAATTATCGGGAGACGCTTTTGTGTGCGTAATTTAATCACGTTACGTGGTGTAGAAGTATGATGTTGTTGGAGGAGCAGGAAAAAATTACTAACTCCTAACTTACTTATTCTTCGTCCATTCCGTCTTCGTAGAACTCACCGAACAGAGCCTGAAGCGAAGGCATATCTTCAAGAATCGGACGCGCGACCCAAGTGGTGTTCATGTAGTGCTTGAGGGTGATGTTCTCGCTGACGATGTTGCCGCCCCATGTGCCGCAGCCCATAGAGTTCGTGGGAGGCATTCCGTTTGTTGCGCTTCCAGCGTTGCCGCGGTTGTTAGGCTGACGGATCATGCAGCGTGATACAGGGGCGCACATTCCAAGACGATGGATATGATCGTCGTCGAACGAGTAAAGTCCGCAGGAGTGTCCTTTGCCGCCGGACTTGTCGAAGATTGTGAGCATGATGTCAAGTGCAGTCTGGAACTCTCCGCCGTACTTGAAGAGCGTTAAGAGTGTCGTTAATTTCTCGGTGCTGAAGAAATGTTCTTTGCCGATGCACTTCTTAATATCTTCGGCGTTGTTGATTGTGAAGCCTTCTTTCTGTCCGTTGTTGGGAACAGCGATGAACTTGCGGTCGGCGGGGATTTCAAAGCCTGCTGCTTTTGCAAGAGCCTGCGCCGAAATTGCGACTGTGTCGGGAAGTCTGTGGCCGGTCTCGTCCCACATGACTTTCTTAATTTTCTCGGCTTCTTCCCATGTCGGGATATAAGCGCCTTCTTTTACAAGTCCTTCGACGAAGTTGTCATAAACTGACTCGTGAACGATTAAGTTACCGTCGCATGAACAGCCTGAACCGAAGTCAGCGCATTTTGAAATTCTCGTGTTCATTGCGGCTTCGTAGGCACGCTCTTTGGTGTTGGCGGTGTTGTCAACGATTACTGTTGAGTTTCCTGCGCCTGAACCGTAGGCCGGAACGCCTGCTGAGTAAGCCGACTTGACCATCGGACGGCCGCCCGTTGCGATTACGAGGTCAACCATTTTCATTAATTCTTGAGTAAGAGTGATGCTCGGCTCTTCGATTACCTGAATGATGTCCGCAGGTGCGCCTTCACGAACGAGAACGTCGCGAATCATGTTGACGGTCTTTGTCGTGATTTTCTTTGCTCTTGGGTGTGGTGAGCAGATGAGAACGTCGCGGGCTTTGACAGCATAAATCGCCTGGCCGGCAGGAGTTACGCAAGGGTTAGTTGTCGGAACGAGCGTAGTAATGACTCCGACGGGCTTTGCATATTTCACGAGACCTTTTACCGGGTCTGACTCGATGATGCCTACGCTCTTTTGACGTAAACAGTCGCGAAGGATTAATTTCAGTTTGTTGCGTTTGTTGCGCTTTGTTACCTTGTCGCCGAGTCTTGTCTCGTCAACAGCTTCGTCGCAGATTTTGCCCCAAACTTTCAGCGGATAGAGCGCGGCGCAGATAGCTCTGCAAAGACGGTCGACTCTTTCCTGATCGTATGTCGCGATTACTTCTGCGGCAGCCTTGGCCTTTTTGACCATTTCTTCAAGCATTGCGATTTCTTCAGGTGTTACTTCATGATGTGCCATTGTAAAAATTTTACTCCCTTCAAAAATTTTTATTTAGAGAAAGGAGAAAGAAGTTTTTTAACTCCTCACTCCTCATTCCTAATTCCTAACTTTATTTCGTGATGTGTGATTTTGCGTGGCTAGGCGGAACGTATTTGCCGTTCTCTTTCTTAACCAGCTTACCTTCTTTAACAAGCTCGCTCGGCGTGTAGATGTCGTTGATGTTCCAGCAGCCAGGTGTCGGCACTGCGATGTTCTCCATGATTGCCTCAACAAGGAACGGCTTGCCAGCTTTGTTAGCTTCGATAGCTTTCTTCATTGCGGGTGCGAACTCGTCAGCCGAGTTTACTCTGATAGCGTCAACTCCGTAGCCCTTCGCGACTTCTGCCCAGTTCGGTGAGTAGACTGATCCGTCCGGAGTGTGGAACGTCGTTCCGAACTTCGTATGATAATTCGCGTTCTCAAGTCCGGCGATTGTTCCGAATGCGCAGTTGTTCATGACTACCCACGTGCAGGCGATCCCCTGCTCAACGGCTGTGGCCATACATGTCGGGTTGACTCCAAATCCGCCGTCGCCGATTAAAGCAAGGCAAATTTTGTCGGGGGCTGCAACTTTGCCACCGAGAACTGCTGAAGCTCCGAAGCCCATTGTCGCAAGTCCTGATGAGTGATGAACTGTGCCGGGGATTGTGATTGTGAACTGCTGTGCGACGCCGTTTTTGTTCCAGCCTACGTCAGTGAAGATTAAAGCGTCTTCAGGCAGTGCCTCTTTTACGTCTTTCAAAATTCTCTGCGGGGTCATTGGGAAGCGGGAATCGTTCGAGATTGCGACGTTCGAGGCTTTGAACTCTTCTTTAGCCTTTGCGATTTTCTCACGAAGTCCGGGGCGTTTAATTCCTTCCGGTTTAATCTTTTTAGCTTCTTCAAGAATCTGAGCGAGAGCGAGTTTCAAGTCTGCGACTGCGCCGATCTCTACAGGATAGTTGCGGCCAATCTCTGACGGGTCAATATCAATCTGAAGGAATTTCGTTACTGATGGGTCAAACGTTACGCCCTGATACCAGCTTGATGAATCGGCTTCGGCAAATCTCGTTCCAAGTGCGAGAATTACATCTGCATTTAGCGTGAACTCGTGAGTATGTGCAAGTCCCCAGAATCCAGTCTGACCAATCATTAACGGGTGAAGGTCGCTTACACAGCCCTGACCCATTAACGTTCTTGAAATAGGAATGTCAAGGAACTCCGCGAGAGCCGCCAATTCTTTTGACGCTTGCGCAAGCAAGATTCCGCCACCTGCATGGATAACAGGATTCTTAGCTTCGATTAATTTTTTCGCGATAGCCTTCGCTGCTTCCGGGTCAAGTGCCGGTTTCATTGTAATGTGGCTGTCGTTATATGTGCGCGCAAAGAGGTCTTCTTCAATTTCGCGCGACCAAATGTCCATCGGCATGTCGATTAAAACAGGCCCGGGGCGTCCTGATTCGGCAAGTCTGAAAGCTTTGTCGAGAATGTCGGGTAACGCTTCGGGGTCATCGACTCGCCAGCAACGTTTGCAGACGGGCTCAAGCATTCTGTACTGCGTTGCGTCGCCGTGCATGTTGACTTCCTGATGAGGGTGTTTGCCATAGTAATAGCTCGGAACGTCGCCCGCGAACACGACCATAGGAATCGAATCGAAGGCCGCGTTAGCTACGCCGGTTAATACGTTCGTGATTCCGGGGCCAAGGTGGCACATAACGACCGACGCTTTGTGAGTTACACGCGCGTAACCGTCGGCTGCGGTTGAAGCTACGGCTTCATGACGGTTGGAAATGTATTTAATTTTCTTGCTACGTGAAAGAGCGTCAAGCATTCCGATTACGGTATGTCCGCACAGGCCGAAAATATAACGAACGTCCCTGCGCTCAAGATAATCGACTATGAGTTCAGATACAAGTTTTTTGCTCATACGGGATAATACCTCCTTAGATTTATAAAGAATGGACGTGAAAAATTTTTTGTGAATTTTTAATTTGGATTGTGGATAAAATAATATAAATTTATTTTTTGGTCAACGACTATAATACTTATCCACAAATTAAAAATTTTTTTTGATAAAATAAATCGCGTTTTCAAAATTAAAATTTCAAATTAAGACTTGAACTTTATTTTATAAGGTGGGTTATTAGATTTTATGTCAGCAAAAGAAAACTGGCCTTCAAAAAGAATTTCTCCAGAAGAGCTTTTGAAAATGGCTCGGGAGGCCGCAGATAGAGCTTACGTCCCTTACTCTCGTTTTCATGTCGGCGCGGCTATGCTGTTCGAGGACGACGAAGTTATAAAGTCCTGCAACGTCGAAAACGCTTCTTACGGTGTAACGATATGCGCTGAGCGTGCCGGAGTTGTTATCATGGTCTCGCAAGGTAAAAAAAATCCTCTTGCCGTTGCTGTGGTGGGTTCTCACGAGGATAGTGACGAATATTTTACGACGCCTTGCCCTCCGTGTGGTGCTTGTCGTCAAGCTCTGATGGAATTTAATAAAGACATGCTCGTAGTTATGGCGGCCAAAGACGGCGCACGAGTTTACGAACTTAAAAAATTATTGCCTCATTCGTTTACGCTCGACCCGGATTATTAAATGAAGTGTGGCATCGTATCATTAATCGGCCGTCCTAACGTAGGCAAATCATCTTTAATAAACTCGCTCTTAAAAACCCCGGCCGTAATAATCTCACCTAAGCCCCAGACGACTCGAAATTCAATTCGCTGCATTTATAATGACGACAACGCGCAAATAATTTTCACGGACACACCGGGACTTTATAAAATTAAAAATTCAAAAGATAAGCTCGGAATTTTTTTGAACGATTCTATTTTAGATTCCATTGAAAATTCTGATGTAGTTTTGTGGCTCGTCGAAGCCGGGGCAAAAAAATTACAGCCCGATGATTATGAACTCGCAAAAATTTTGCCGTCGTCGTTGCCTGTGATTTTGGTTGCGAACAAGGCCGACCGTGCTGACCCCGAACGAACTTTAAAACTTTATGAAAATCTTCACGACTTCAAAGCAAAGATTTCTGTGTCAGCAAAATTAAATCGAGGAATTGAAAATTTAATGTCAGCTCTGTTGCCGCTAATTCCTGAAGGCGAAGCGATTTACGACCCGGAGATTTTGATGGACACGACCGAAAAATTTATGGCTGCCGAAATAATCCGTGAAAAAATTTTGGTGTCGTTTCATGATGAAGTTCCGCACTGCGTCGCAGTTGAGATTGACGAATACAAGAGCCCCGAAGAATATCCCGACCGAAAAAAATTATATATTCGAGCGTCATTAATCACAGAGACCGAAGGACAGAAAAAAATTTTAATTGGTTCCGGCGGCGAAATGATTAAGAAAATCGGAGCGATGTCGCGAAAAAGCATAGAGGACGCGACAGGCTTGGGAGTATTTTTAGATTTGTGGGTAAAAGTCGTGCCTGGCTGGCGGAAAAATCAGACTGCATTAAAGCGCCTCGGATATTCGTGATTATGATAAAATAATAAATAATAATGGCGGTGGTGAGGGAGCTAACCGCCATAAGTGAAATTTGAAACCCGGTACTAGCGACTAAGTATGTCCCAAAGTAATAGGGCAATTCTCAGAAACCAGTAAGCGGCAGCGGCTATAATGTCAATCCTCGGTCGGAATGAACGCCGCTGCTTCTTTTTGGGCTTCTTCTTTTTATCTTTGCCTTTTGAATTAGGCATGAAGTTTTCGCCTCAATTCCGCAGGGGCGGCTCCCCGTTGGACGATGAGCCCTGCACCTCACCCGGGACTCCCTCGTGAAAATTATTATAACAAAAAAATCCCTCTCTTAAATTTAATCAAGAAAGGGACTTTCGAGAAAGGAGTGTTTCGATGATGAGAGCAAATTTATTTTTAGCGTTTTGTCTTGAAAAACTCGTCGATACTATCAATAATATCTTTGGGCAACATTGTCTTCAATAAATATTTTTCAGGCTTAAATCTCAAAACTTCCATAATGCTGCGCTTGTCGCCCTTGGCCGTCAAGAACATAACCGGAATATTCGCGGTGTTCGGGTCAGAGCGAATCATTTCAAGAACTTTCGGGCCGTTCACGATTGGCATTTCAAAATCTAGCAGAATCAAATCTACTTTGTTCTTTGCAAGAATCGTGATCGCGTTCACACCGGAGTTAGCGACGAGAACTTTATAATGTGTCGCAAGCAAATTCTTCATTGAACGCAAAGCCGTGGCGTCGTCGTCAACGATCAAGATACTCTTAAATTCTTTGAGCTTGTCAACTGCTTCGCCCTCTTTTTGAATACGCTTGATTAACTCGCCAAGGTCAACTGGCCGCGTGTAAAGCTGCGCAACGTAGTCGGCTTTCTTGCCAATGACTGTGTCAATTTCTTCCTGCGTGCCGATAACAAAGAATCTGATTCCCCTGTCCTCAACAAGGTCTTTAATATAGCCAAGAACATCAATCATCAAATTATCTTCGCCCTGAAGATAAAGAATAAAAATTCGCGGAATGTCTTTTTTCTCTTCTTCCGGAGCCGCAGCAGCCCCTTCGCCTTCACCGCTTTCCTGTGTTAAGAGAGCTGCAACTTCCGGGTCAATGGCTTCTTCGTCATTGCCGTTGTCTTCCTTGAGAAAGTTCGATATCGCAGTAACATCAGGTTTGACGGTGAGGACTTCAAAATCTTGAGCCTTAAGGTGATTGATAATACCTTCAGATATAAAACTCACCTTTTCGGTTATGAATAATACCTTACTCAATTTTCTTTCTTCCTTCCTTGGAGATTATCAATATTATAAAAAAAATTTATAAATAAATGAGAGATTAAAAAATCCTAATCCCTCATTCGTAATCTTTGATTAAATTATAGCAATTCTTCTAAAGTTCCCCAGTCCGCGTTTGTAACACACTCTTTGATTTTTTCAAATCTTTCGCGCTCTGCTTCAGGGACTCTAAAATTTTTGGCCTCTTCCATCATTCGGTCAATGTTATCAAGATCGAAATCTGCCGCGAAGCCTTTAATCAGGGAGTACATCTCGTGAAGATCAGCGACCGGAATTTCAGGCAAAGACATATCCGGCTCGTCATTGCTGCCGAAGACTTTTGCGAGAATTGGTTTATAAGAACGATATTTTGAAAGCAGCGCTGGAGTTTTTGTTTCGATTTCGTGCTCGTCGTTTTTATCGCCGCATTCTTCAAGATACTTCGCGTCAGCTGACAAGTCTAATGCTCCCACAAGTCGCGCCGCGCTCTTCAAAGCGTGAACTTTAACGGTGTAATTCTTGATGTCTTTTTCTTTTTCGTAAGTTTCTATTTCGTCGGCCTTCTTGTCTAATGAATTATAGAAAATCTCAAGCGCTTGAACAAAAGTATCTTCGCTCCCGCAGTTCGTTACAGCCGCGTTAAAGTCAATGCCTTCAATATTCTTAAATTTCTCGTACTCGTCGCCTTCGGCTTCTTCTTCCTCTGCTTCCGCCGGTTCTTCTGAAACTGTAGGCTCGTTATATGTAGAACTTGGCTCACTCTTAGGCGCTTTTAGCTTCGGAGCATCGTCTTCGATTTCAATATCTTCGCCCTTAATTATTAAATCGTCCGGAAGATATTCAAGCAAAACTTGCTCAAGTCGAACGGTGTCAATAGGCTTTGAAATATAATCGCTAAATCCCTCGTCCATGTATAACTGTCGCGCACCAAGAACAGCATTTGCCGTTAGCGCTACGACCGGCGTGTTTAAGTTCAGACACTCGGTCATTTTTTTCATATTATGGAACGCTTCTATACCGTCCATGCCGGGCATTCTGTGATCAAGGAAAATCATATCGTAATGTTTCATTCTGACCATCTGAAGCATTTCGAGGCCACTCGACGCCGTATCAATTTTTATCTTCGTCTTCTTCAAAAGATTCGAGAAGACCATCAAGTTAATATCAGCGTCATCGACGACGAGAACTTTGGCTTCAGGTGCCTGGAACGAGTGCATGAACTTCTTGCCTTGATGCGAACTAGCTACAGAGAACGCTCTTTCATAATCGCCTATCGGCTCCCATTTAATGACGGTCTGTTTGACATCAAATGAGAATGTCGAGCCTTTATGGAAAACGCTTTCAACTTTAAGTTCCGAATCCATAAGTGTAAGCAGTCTCTGAACGATTGAAAGGCCGAGGCCGGAGCCATCAGCATTAAATCTTCGAGAAGATTCAATATGTTCAAAAGGCTGGAAGATATATTCAATGTCGTCGGACTTTATGCCTATGCCGGTGTCAGTAACGGCGAAGTGTAAGAGAATCGTATAAGAATCGAGTTTTTCAAATCCCATCGTGAGAGTGATTCCGCCGCGCTCTGTATATTTGACCGCGTTATTAAGAATGTTCGTCATGACTTGCCGGATATGATATTCGTCGCCGTCAAGAATTCTCGGAATCGTTTTATCGACGTTCACGGTGAACGTAAGAGATTTTTTCTTCGCTTGCTCGGCCGCAATGTTCACAAAGTCGTTAATCAAAGAACTTAAATCATAGCGAACGGGCATAATCTCCATTTTCTTATCTTGAAGCTTCGAGAAGTCGAGAACGTCGTTAATAATTCCAAGCAACGCCCTGCCACTACGCTGAATAACGAGAGCGTACTCACGAATTTCCGGCCGGTCTTCCTCGCGGAGAATCATTTCGTTCATTCCTAAAATAGAATTCATAGGTGTTCTGATTTCGTGAGACATGCTATTAAGGAAGGAACTTTTTGCTTCATTCGCCGAATTTGCTTCAGAGATTGCCGAATCGAGCTGCTTCTGTTGCTTCCTAAAAGAATAATTGTAGAACAGACATAAGACACCTAGAATCGCTGTAACAATTAAAATCGGAAAGACCACATCGCCTGGCTTCACATACTCATCAACGATTGCGTAATGATAATGATAAGAGAAGAATACGTTGAGAGAGTAAGTTAAAATCTCCAAGCAAAGAAAAACAATAGAGTCGCCAGTCTCAAAGAAACACGGAGTTAAAACGACAGCGAGTATAAAAAATATCGGAACTCCTCCATTAATTCCGCCATCAAGGAAAAATAACGCCGTCAATCCAAAAATAAATTCAATAACGACGAAAGGCATCGCCATTTTTGAAAGTTTTTCGATTGTCCCGTGTTTAATGTTTATAATTGAGTAGCACAACATCACCGCCGATAATGCGCAAAGGACGACATAACCCCACCCTGCTTGGATATTCCCAGCCGCAAATCTCATGATACTTAATGTTAAAGTCGCAAGCAGCAAAAAAGTTCCGCAGGTACAAAAACATAACGCCATAACCCTTCCGCCCGGGCGGTCAGGCTCTAAAATAAAATCCCTGATTGATTGTGTTTTCATGGCCTGAATAATATCACATTTTTCATTTCTTTTAATGAACCACTTTTAATTTTTTGAAAAAATTAGCAAGAATTATTTATTCTTGTTATACTTTGCTAAAAATTTTTTAACGCCTAACATTAAATTTTGCGTTGTCTCTCATAAAAATAAATTAAAAAATTCGAGCGAAGGGGAAATATAAATTTTGGAAAGTAGTTACATAATAGAGTCAGAAATTGCCGTACTCTTCCTAAGCGTAATTTTATGTGTGTATCTTCAAATTATATATTCTGGAACTTCTTCAGAAAAACGCGGTCTTCTGCGTTACTGTTACGTAGCAACACTAGCGGGCTTACTTGAAGTTTTATTTTTTGTAATAGTTATGTCGGAGCGAAGCGGCGTTTCAATGAGGACGCAATGTATCTGCGCAATAATGTGGCAAATTTCGCAAGGCGTAGTTTATTTCATGTTTATGAAATACATTGGCGGCTTCGGTGGTCAGACTCCCGCAAAAAGAAGAATGTTTTATGCTCAGAACGTAACTTTGGGAATTTATTTTTATCTTCAAATGATAGGATTGCTCACCGGCGCAAACTATTCAGTCTCTCTGGAACGTGCTGAAATTATCACCGGCGACTTAAACGCTATTCTTGATTTCGGCTTCCCGATTTTATGGTCTATGTGGACATGGCTGGAACTTTATATTTATCGTAGGGCTTTCACGAAAGGACAAATGTGGGCGCTAGTCATAAACATAATTGTATGCATATGTGTTCAAACGGCTCAAACGCAGTTATTCCCTGAAATCCCAGTGCATTTTATAATCATAGCTGTAAACGCTTACTATTTCTTCTTCCTGCTTGAAACTCCCGCCTACAGAGACCTCGAACGAACTCTTGAGCGTCTTCGCAAGGCCAAGGCTATAGCTGACGAAGCCAACGCTGCTGCTATAGCCGCCGACGCTGCTAAAGGAGAGTTCCTCGCGAACATGTCCCACGAAATCCGAACGCCTTTAACGACAATTTTGGGAATGGACGAAGTTATTTTACGAAAATACGAGTCAGGCCCCATCTACGAATACGCTCGCGACATTCAGAGCGCAGGCAACACTTTGTTACATATTATTAATGATATTCTCGACTTCTCGAAAATCGAATCTGGACATCTCGAACTCACGGCCGACAATTACGACTTAGGCCAAGTCCTTCGCGATGTTGACAACATGGTCAAACTTAAAGCCGAACAGAAAGGTTTGAAATATATCACGCAGATTGATGACTCGTTGCCCGATGAACTCTTCGGCGACCGAATCCGTGTCCATCAAATTATGGTCAACATTTTGAATAATGCCGTGAAATATACAAAGAAGGGTAGCGTCAAGTTCGTTTTAACGGGCGTTAAGGGCGACGATCCGTCTTTGATAGTTCTTCATATTACGGTTACGGACACGGGCATAGGCATTCACGCCGAAGACATTCCGAAGTTGTTCAAGTCGTTCAGCCGAATCGACGCGAAGGAAACTCACAATATCGAAGGCACCGGCCTCGGGCTCGCAATTACAGGACGACTTATTGAGCTCATGGGCGGAAGCGTCGAAGTAACTTCAACTTATGGAACCGGCTCTACTTTCCATGTAGTCCTTCCTCAAAAAATTACAGGTGAAAAAACTTTAAGAGACTTTGAACGCGATTCGGGGCACAAGAAGAAAGAAGCTCGAAAGATTTGGAAAGCTCCTACTGCACGAGTTTTGATTGTTGATGACAACGACATGAACAGAGTAGTTTTGCGTTCATTAATGAAAGAAACTGAAATTAAAATTGATGAAGCTGAATCCGGTGAAGAATGCCTTGAGAAAGTCAAACAAAATTCTTATGATGTCATCTTGATGGATTACATGATGCCCAGAATGGACGGCAAACAAACTCTCGACAATATCAAGAAAATGCCTGACGCTCCGGGGGCTTCGGCAAAAATTATAGTCTGCACGGCTAACGCTCTTGTCGGAGTTCAAGCGGAACTTTTATCTTACGGATTTGATGACTTTTTAAGCAAACCCGTAAATGGCAAAGAGCTTGAAGACATGCTCTTAGAATATATTCCTCCCGAGAAAGTGCAACAGGGAGGGAAGGGAGCTGCGTAAATGCTAACATATGGATTTAACATATGGATCGAAGTTACCGTGCTGCCGTTTTTGGCGGTCATGGCAATTTTCATGTATTCACGTTATGCGACTAAAGCCGAAATGAATCGGCGTTTCAGGCTTCTTACTTTCACAACGTTTACAACGACGTTGCTTGAAGTTATCTCTACACTTCTTGTTGACGGTTGGGGACATAGAGAGGCCGTGAACTTAACCGCGCAGACTCTTTATCACGCGACTGTATATCTTAACGCTTATGCTTTAATGCGCTATGTCGAAGCTTACGTTCAAGTTAAAGATAAAAAATTCGATTCGTTCAATAAATTTTTATTGCTTTCGAGTTTCGTAATGTTGATTTTGAACGCTATCCCCGGGACTGGCGGATTCTTTTTTGTGATTACGTCGGACGGCGGATTATTGAGCGGTCCTTATAACACTTTATGGCGGAGCGTTTACACTCTTTACTTCGCGGTTATGGCTCTTTGGCTTCAGATTTCTAACAAACAATCTTACGCGGCAAAATCACAATATATTCTTCTTAATTCGCTAATTGGGCTTTTAGTTGTCGCAAATATCGTTCAGGCCATGTTTATAAGAATGGTTTTGTTTACGAATGCTGTTTCGTGTATAGTTTTGTACGTTACGTTTTTCTATTACGAGTCACCGACGTATCGAAAAATGCACACCGTAGAGAAAGAGCTTGAAGAAACTCGCGTTTTAGTCGAACGCTCAACAAGAATAAAGAACGCTGCTACGAGGGCCAAGAGCGACTTCTTAGCAAACACTTCTCACGAGATCCGTACGCCCATGAACGCCATTTTAGGAATGAACGAAATGATTTTAAAAGAAAGCAAAGATAAAGAAATTCATGAGGCCGCACTCGACATCAGAAGCGCCGGGAATCATTTACTTGCTATCATCAATAACATTCTCGACATTTCTAAAATCGAATCAGGCAAAATGGAACTTTACAAGGCCGACTATCATATCTGGCAAATGATCCGCGACATCGAAGACAGTCATTCTGAAGTCATGCGCGAGAAAAATCTTGAATTTGTTCTTGATGTTAATAAAGAAATTCCAGAACATTTATATGGCGACGAAGACAGAGTAAGGCAAGCTATAGATAACCTTATTGACAACGCTATAAAGTACACGCAGAAAGGCTCTATAAAGTTGAGCATAACGGCAATTCCGGATAGTCATTCAATAACGACTTTGGTAATCGCTGTCAAGGATACCGGAATCGGAATTAGAGATGAAGATTTAGGAAAATTATTTAGATCTTTTGAACGCGTAAATCTAAACGAAACTCAAAATATCAGAGGCGCCGGGCTCGGACTTACTTTAGTTCGCTATCTTGTAGAACTTATGGACGGCAAAATCTCCGCGCAAAGTGAGTATGGCAAAGGCAGCGTCTTCACTATGGAAATCCCGCAGTTACTTGCGCAAGAAGGATTCTTAGGCACCATTGGCGAATATGAAAAAATGCTCGCGCAGGAAAATGAAAATGTTTACGGTGTCGCTCGCGAAGACGATAACAGACCGTTCACGTGTCCGGAAGCAAAATTATTAGTCGTCGATGACACGCCTGTTAATCTTGTCGTCGTTAAGGGAATGTTGAAAGAAACGGAAGCTCAAGTCGAAACAGCAGAGAGCGGCGAAGACTGTTTAGAACTCCTGAAGACGAATCATTACGATATTATTTTCCTTGACCATAAGATGCCCGGCATGGACGGTGTAGAGACTCTAAAAGCTGCAAGAGAACTTGATGGCCCTTCGCAACTTTCTAAATATATTGCGTTGACGGCAAATTCTGGTTCAGGACTTCGAGAAGAATATATTTCGCTCGGTTTTAATGATTACTTGCCCAAACCTATGAAATTAGTAGCGCTGAAAAAAATTCTTGCAAAATATCTACCCGAAAATTTAAAAATTCGAATTTAGCTATAAAATAAATTTGAAAAAGGAAGCAAAAATTTTCTGACTTTTTGCCGATATATAAAAGTATAATCCTTACAGGAGGGAAATTTTTTATAATGTTTAACTCGAACGACAGCATGACCCTCGAAAAAATCTCAGCAAACATGCCCGGGGCCTTGCTTGTCTATAAAGATAACGAGACTGAAGAAATTATCTTCGCAAGTGATGAAATCGCTAAAATTTTTGAATGTGAATCCATTGAAGACTTCATGAAATTCACAGGCGGAAGTTTTTCCACAATAGTTTATCCGGAAGACATCGAAGAAGTCGAACATATAATCAAAAGACAAATCGCTGCTACACAAGGCTACGACTATGTAACTTACAGAATAATTTCCAAAAACGGTAAAATTAAAAAAATCGAAGACTGGGGACATCTTGTCCATGATGAAGAACTCGGAGATTTATTTTATGTTTATCTTCACGATATGGTCCTTCGCGACAATCTTACGGAACTTTCCGGCCAAACTACATTCCCTGAACCTGCCGCCAATATCATCGACGAACTAACCGGCCTCCTAAACTTGAAAGGCTTCAGACAGCAAGCTCCCGAAAAAATTAAAGACTTCTTAAAGCGCGGCGGGAAACCTCAATGCGTTTACTTCAACATCAGAAATTTTCATACCTATAACGAAACTTACGGCTTTGCGGGCGGCGATAGAATGCTGAAATCGATCGCTAGGATTTTGCAAGATTCATTCCCGCAGGGTCTTATCGCTCGTTTTGAAAGCGATCATTTTGCCGTCATCACCATTAAAGAAGACTTAGCAGAACGAATTAAGCGAATGAGTATGAGAATTAATAATATTCGTCGCGGAGTTATTGTCGAAATGAAAGCCGGGATTTATGAAATTAAAGATCAAAATCTCGACACAAGCGTAATTTGCGACTGCGCTAAATTCGCCTGCGACAGTATTAAATACGAATACGGAATAATCACGAGCGTTTATGATGGCAAACTCGATGAAAAAGCTCACCTTCAAGAATATATAGTCGCGTCATTCAATGAGGCTCTAAGAGAGGAACGAATAAAAGTTTACCTTCAGCCCGTTATCGACGTCAGGACTAACAAAACTGCTTCTGTTGAAGCTCTGACACGCTGGGAAGATCCCAAGTACGGACGACTTTCACCGGCAAGTTATATTTACGTTCTTGAAGAGCAGCATTTAATTCACAGGCTTGACACTTACGTTATAAATAAAGTCTGCGAAGAATTGCGTCGTCAAATTAAGAACGGTGAAAGGATTGTGCCTGTGTCGCTAAATCTTTCGAGGCTCGATTTTGAATTAACCGATGTCGTTCGAGTGATTGAAGACGCCGTAAGCAAAAATGAAATTTCGCCCGATTTATTACGTTTTGAACTGACTGAAAGTTTAATCGCTGTTGACATGGAAGCAATGCAGCATGAGGCTGAACGACTTCGTGAACATGGCTTCAAAGTTTGGATGGACGCTTTCGGAGCGGGGTACTCGTCGCTGAAAGTCCTGAAAGATTTCTCGCTTGACGGCCTTAAAATCGACATGGACATGATAAAAACGGTAGATAATCAACGCGCAAACATAATAATCGCTGCCGTTATAGACATGGCGAAGAAATTGGGAATTCCCGCACTTTCAAAAGGCGTCGAAACGATTGAGCAGTTGCAATTCCTAAAGAGCGTCGGCTGCGACCTAGCACAGGGATTCTTGTTTGGGCACCCTGCCCCCATTAAAGACTGATGCAAGGAAAAAAATTTTTAATTATCGACGGTCATGGTCTCGCTTACAGAGGCTATTACGCTTTAATCAAAGCAAAATTAAGCGCACCTGACGGAACACCGACAGGAATGTTAGTAGGCTCGATAAACATGCTTTATAAAGTTTTGAACGAAGTGAGGCCCGATTATACCGTCATTGTTTTTGACGCCGGAGGCAAAACTTTCCGGCATGAGCTCCTTCCCGATTATAAATCTACAAGAAAACCAACTCCCGACGATTTCAGAATCCAGCTCCCGCTCCTTAAGGAGCTTTTAATTTATCTGGGATTAAAAATAATTTCACGCGAAGGCGTCGAAGCGGACGACGTTATAGCTTCGCTTGCGTCTCTTGTTCATCGTGAAGGACATCAAGCGGTCGTGTTGACGTCGGACAAAGATTTATTTCAACTTGTGGGGACGGGAGTAACAGTTCTCCGCATGGTCGATAAAGGGATCAGCGGCGCGGAGATTTACGACACTGATGCTTTCAAACAAGAATATAATTTCATGCCCGTGTCAATGCCGGATTATCTAGCGTTAGTCGGCGATAGCGTTGACAATATAAAAGGCGTCGAAGGCATTGGCATTCAGGGAGCGAAAAAACTTTTAGCTAAGTTCCCGAGCCTCGAAGAAATTTTTGCAAACATCGAAACGCTAGAGACTCGAAGCAAAAATAAATTAAGAGCCTGCGGCCTTGAGCACGCTTTGTGGATTCGCGACAATCTCACGAAATTAAAAGCTGACGTTTTCGATGCGGATAAAAAAATTTTAGATGAATGTATGAGCGCCGCTCCAGATTATGAAAACGCGATGAAAATCGTTAAACGTCTAGCGCTCACTAAAGTTCAAAATATTCTTCAAAAACTCATAAACGGCGAAGAAATTTTTAACACCGTCCCAGAATTCGAAGATAAAAAAATTATTCAGCCTGTTGCGCCCGTCTGTGATTTAATAACAAGGAATCTAAAATCAGAATTATTGGCCATACCCTCAAAATTTGAAAACGTTCCCAAAATTTGGGACTTAAAGACAGCCTACTATATGCTTCACCCGGATATAGCCGAAAAAAATTTTCAAGCTCTAAACGACGCCCTGAAAACACAGCAAGAACTCGAAGATATGGCCGCAAAACTCGAAGGTGAAATTCTTTCATATGAAAATCTTCACGACGTCATGACTAAAATCGACTTGCCATTAATTCCGGTCTTAAATCAAATGGAAGCTCACGGCGTTCGGATTGAGCCTGAAAGATTTTCGATTATTCAAGACGAACTTGAAAAAAAGATTTTGAAAATCGAACTCGAAGTTATTGACATCACCGGCGTAAGAATAAATTTGAAGTCTCCGAAGCAAGTTTCTTGGCTCCTGTTTGAACATCTTGACTTCAAACCCGAATCGAAAACTAAAAGCAAATCTTATTCAACTGACGCGGCCGTCCTTGAAAAACTCGCGAAGCTACCGAATGGCCAAGTGCCAGCCATGATCCTTGAACATCGCGAATTAACAAAAATGCTTTCTGGCTTCGTGATTCCGTTACAGAAAGCGGCCGACCCTAATCAAATAATTCATACAACGTTCTTGCCGACGTCAACAGGCACAGGCCGACTTAGCAGCAAAGATCCGAATTTGCAAAACATTCCCGCTTATGGAAACTGGGCAGAAAAAATTAAATCCGGCTTAATTCCAGTTGCGCCAGGAAATATTTTTGTGTCAGCGGATTATTCACAGATTGAATTAAGAGTCCTCGCTCACATGTCTGGCGAAGAAAAATTAATCGAAGCTTTCAAAAATGGGCGCGACATTCACACAGAGACGGCATCATGGGTCTTTGGAACGGCTCCGGAGTTCGTTACGCCGGAACTTAGGCGAGCTGCCAAAATGATTAATTTCGGTCTGCTATACGGCATGAGCTCATTCGGACTTGCTGAACGTCTTAGCGTGTCTCGGACTGAAGCCGGCGAAATTATGAAAAAATATTTTGAAGCGTTGCCGGGGATTCAAAATTTTTTAGACGCAAGCGTAAGCGAAGCAATAGAACGAGGATATTCAAAAACTTTAGCTGGCCGTATAAGGCCCGTTGATGAAATTCCTGTGCGCGGTCAGGCGCTCGAAAGAGCTTTAATAAATTCACCGATTCAGGGAACTGCAGCAGATATTGCACGGCGCGCCATGATTGAATTTGCAAAGCGTTGCCCCGGAAAATTATTTTTACAAGTTCACGACTCTTTAGTCTGTGAATGCCCCGAAAGCGAAGCACAAGAACTAGCAGAAATTTTAAGCAACGTCATGAAATCTTCTGGCGGCGAAATCGAACACTTGGAAGTTCAAATTAAAATCGGTCAATCGTTAAGTGATGTGTGATTTTCAAAACTATATGCTAAAATTTATTTTCGTAAAAATTACGGAGAAAAAATTAATTAGGAATTAGGAATGACGGAACAAAAATAAAATTCTTCAATCCTAACTCCTCACTCCTAATCTAAAATCAAAGAGAGAGGGTTTTAATTTATTATGTTGGATTTTCTGCGCAAACAAATGAAATGGGTTATGGCTATCATTGTAGTAGCGTTTCTGCTCTCTACGTTTCTTATGTACGAGGGTAGAGGCACGCGCCGCACTCCTACTCGCAATGCAGATGGCTCAATGAATGATTATGAAGTCGCACAGATTAACGGACGTTCGCTAATGCGTTCGGAATTGGATCAAAGACTTAGAAATTATCTCAGCACTTTAAGCACACGTAATACAGCGTCGCTCGATATGGCGGCAGCTTATAAGACTGTTCTTGACCAAGCCGTCCTTGAGTCGCAACTTATAAAAGAGATTGACGAGCAGGGGATCAAAGTTTCTGACGCCGAAGCCGAGCAAGTAATGAAGAATTACGCGGATACTTATTATCCGACGCGCGAAACTTTTTATCAGGCTCTCGCACAAGCCGGCGTAAAAGTTGAAGATTATAAACGCAACTTGGCGCGACAGATCGCAGTAGATCAGCTTATGACGCGCGCTATTGGCGACATCGAAATTAGCGAAGATCAGGCCGTAGAGTTTTATGACTCAATGAAAAATTTATTCTACACGCAGCCGGAAGGATTTATGGTTCACATGGCCGACTTCAAAACTAGCGAGGACGCCGAAGCCTTCAGAGCAAAAATTTCAGGCGGAGCAAGTTGGGACGTTATCGCCTCCGAAGACAAAGCTGAATCTAGCGACATCGTGAACATCACTAAAGCGCCCGTATTCTTACCTGCAAGCGCTCTTAGAATGGGAACACTGAATATTCTTGCGTCGCTTGACATTGCCGAACCTAGCGAGGTATTTTCGGTTTCAAGTTCTGATTTCGCTGTCGGAATGAAAGTCAGCCATGTTGACGAGACGACAAAACTTTATGACGAGGTCAGCGGAGATATTAAAGCGCTCTTGACTCAAGAAGAGCAGCGCAAGAGGCTCGCCGAGTACGAAGAAACTTTGAAAGCAAAAGCCAATCTTGTGATTAACGACGCGGAATTATTCGCAAGCAAAGCAGTTTCACCTGACGAAGAACCCGAGCCAGAACCTGAAATTATAATTGACGAAGTCAGTGAAGACGTCGAGCCCGAAACAGTCGTTGAAGAATCAAAGACAGAAGAAACTCCAGCAGCCGACGAGAAAGAGCCCGAAGTTAAAAACGACGAAGTGAAAGAAGAAATTAAATCTGAAGATTTACCCGCCGTTGAAGAAGCTAAAACTGAAGAACCCGAAGTAAAATCAGAAGACACTGCGCCGGTTGAAGCAGTCGAAGAAGCTGTAGAAGAAACGACACCGGCTGAAGAAGTTAAAGAGGTTGAAGCAAAATCTGAAGATGTCCCGGCGGTTGAGCCTGCCGAAGTCGAAGAAGCTAAAGCAGAAGAAACAAAGCCCGAGGAAGTTCCAGCGCCTGAAGCAAAAGAAGAAGCAGCAGAAGTAGAAGAAACTCCCGAAGAGGCCGCGCCTGCGGTAGAGCCGACTCCTAGCGAAGAAACTAAAGACGAGGCTAAACCTGAAGCGGCGACTGCGGAAGAGGCAAAGCCGACTGAAGAAATTAAAGAAGAAATTAAATCTGAAGATGTCGAAGCCTTAACTGAAGAGCTAATCGAGGCTGTACAAGAAGCAGCCGCATCGCTTGACATTCCGCTTCAAATTAAAGAGTAAATAAAAAAGAAATTATTTTATAATTACGAGGTGAGGATTAAACTCCTTGCCTCGTTTTTTTTGTCTTTATTTTTTGTTTTATGTTTTAAGTTTGAAAGAAGTGATTAGTACCATGAAAAAAATTTTAATAATCGTCTCCGGGCCTATCGTAATCGGTCAGGCGTTCGAGTTC
>JAFSUP010000059.1 GCA_017445205.1 Synergistaceae bacterium | reverse complement strand
GGCTGAAAAAATGTACGAAGGCTTTAAGGAATTTTTCAAAGAGTCTATTGAAAAAGAACGTCAAGAATGGCGTAAAGAAGGGCGTAGAGAAGGCACTGATAGAGCCAACGAGCGCGTTGCTGTAGATATGCTTAAAGATAAGTATCCGCTCACTGCCATTACAAAAATCAGCAAACTTTCGGAAAATGTAATTCGCAATCTTGCTGCGTCACGGGGATTAGTAATTTCCTGAAAGATAGTTTGCAACTATGAATAATTTAGTAAGCGTAATCGTGCCATCATTCAACAACGAAACTCATACAGCCGCGACTCTTGGCTCAATCATCGCTCAAGATTATGAAAATCTCGAAATAATTTTTGTCAACGACGCTTCGACAGATAACACGCTCGCCATCGCTGAAAACACTTTGAAAAATTCCGGGCGCGTTTTCAAAATTATTAATCATGAAAAAAATCGTGGCGAATCGGCTGCGCGAAATTCGGGTCTTGATGCTTCGAACGGTAATTATATTTGCTTCTGCGACGGCGACGACTTATTAAAAGAAAATTATATTTCGTTACTTGCGTCAAAAATTAAAGAGAACGATTGCGAAATTTCTTTTTGCGGAATGATCGACCGCTTCGAGGACGGACGCTCCGACGTATATTGGCCCGTGAAAATAAAAGGAACAAAAATTATAAACGGCGATGAAGCATTGCGACTTAGTCCGCGTCAGACAATCGCGCCTTCGGTCTGCTGCATGATGTTCAAAAAAAATTTTATTATCGAAAAAAGATTGCGATTTTCCGAAGGCTGCACAGCTTGCGAAGATAAAGAATTTCAATTAGAAGCTTTTTGTCGCGCAAAAAAAATTTCTTTCACAACTGAATGCCTTTATATTTATGTTCATAGTCAAGAAATGGGCAGCGTCCGTGACGCAAACACTGCCGAAAAAAAACTTCGTCGCTACGTCCACGCCACCGAAGCTCTTGAACGCGCCGCCGAATATTTGAGCCATCATGCCCCATCTGAACGTGTGAAACTCTGGGCCGAAAATTATTTAATGCCCGAAGTCATAATCAGACGATTCACTATAGCCGCTCGAATGAGTGACTACGAAAAATATAAATCTCTGTGTCGCGATAAAAATTTGCGCGCGGTCTTGAAGCGTTCACGAAAAATTATTTTCTCGTACCCCGAAATATTTTTTAAGGCCTTCGCTATTCTTTATATGCCGAAGTTATATTATTTAATAAGAAGGAAGAATTAAAAATGTCATTGCCTTTAGTCAGTGTAGTTGTTCCGAGCTTCAATAACGAATCCCGCGTCGGCCCTACTTTAGCGTCCGTGATTGCTCAAGATTATGAAAATCTTGAAATAATTTTCGTGAATGACGCTTCGACAGATAACACGCTCGCCATCGCCGAAAACACTTTGAAAGATTCCGGCTGTGTTTTCAAAATTATTAATCACGAAACGCGGCGAGGAGTTTCTGTTGCGCGTAACGACGGCTTTGACATTGCCACGGGCGATTTTGTTTTATTCTGCGACGGCGACGACATGATGAAAGAAAATCAAATCTCCGTTTTAGTGGCACTTATTCAAAAATACGATTGTGAAATTTCATTCGGAGGCATGATCGAACGATATGAAAGCGGCGAACCTGATGTATTAGTTCCATTGAATTTCAATATTTCTCAACCAATGAAGGGTGAACAAGCAGCTTATATGCGAATTGCTACGAAGGGTTTCACGCCGCACTTATGCTGCACGATGTTCAAAAAAATTTTTCTTGAAAAAATCGAATTGCGTTTCACTGAAGGCTGTTTGAGTGGAGAAGATATAGAATTTTCAAGAAAAGCTTTTTGTCGCGCTGAAAAAGTTGCTTTCACGCCCGAATGTCTTTATATTTATGTTCAACATAGCGGCATGGGCAAGGTCCGCGACCATGACACCCAAGAAAAACGATGGCGAAGTCTTCAAAGTAGCCTTGATGCCGACGTAAGGACAGCGGAATATTTGATTAAACATGCAAAATCTAAAAAAATAAAATTTCTTATTGCTAATTCGTATATGCCAGAACTCGCCGTCAAACGCTTCACGATGTGCGCACGCTTCAACAAGTCTGAAGAATATTCAGAACTTCTTAAAGACCGTGAGCTAAAAAAAATTCTGTGCCGCTCTTTCAAAACATTTTTCTTTAAGCCGGAAGTCTGTTTGAAGGCCGCAATGATTCTTTTAATGCCAAAATTGTATTATTCAATGAGAAAAGAGTGAGTAAAAATTACAGGGTCATGATAAAATCTAAAAATAAAAATTTTTGACAGGGAGATTTAATTTTGTATTTCGATCCGGGCATTGGCAGTTTAATCATTCAGGCATTAATCGGAATTTTAGCAGTTGGCGGCGGCTACTTTGCTGCAACAAAAACGAAACTTAAAAACCTCTTCTCTCGCCACAAAAAAATAGACGACGAAAAGCAAAAACATGATGACGAACTCTAAACGCGAGTTTAGCTCCTTTCGTGATCCGTCAGGTTGTGTGTTTATACAAGACGAGAAAATTTATCGGAGTATCGCGCCGTCGTACTTTGAACAGTACCGAGCTTTTATGAATGAACTTTACGATGAACTCATAAAATTTAACGCAATAGTTCCTCATGAAGAAATTCACGCAAATGAACATGAAATTTTAATCCGGCCTCAACAAATTCCTTTTATCTCTTATCCTTATGAATGGTCGTTCGGTGAACTGAAAGATGCCGCGCTTCTAACATTGAAGCTTCATCGGCGTGCAATGAAACATAATTTAATTCTCAAAGATGCGAGCGCATATAACATTCAGTTTCATAACGGCCAGCCGCTTTTGATTGATACGCTTTCGTTTGATTTCTATAACGAGGGCGAACCGTGGGGAGCTTACGGACAATTTTGCCGACACTTCCTTGCGCCGCTGCTTTTAATGCAGCAAAAAGACATTCGCTTAAATAAACTTCTTAGCCTTTTCATTGACGGAGTACCTTTAGACTTGGCGGCGAGCCTGCTTGGCGGCAAGGGAGGATTCTTTGCGCGTCAGCATATCGTTTGGCACTCAAAGAGCATTGAAAAACACGAATCTGACGGGCGTAAAAAATTATTTGGCTCGAAATTTAAAGATTCAAAAATAAAAATTTCAAAAGAAAAACATCTTGCTTTAATCGAGTCTTTAATTCGAGGCATTGACTCAATGAGTTTAAAAAACGTCGTTACAGAATGGGGCGAATATTATAAAAACACAAATTATAATCAAGAAGCAAGCGATGACAAAAAAAGAATCGTTAAAGACTTCCTGAATATATTAAATCCTAAAACAGTTTGGGATCTCGGCGCTAATGACGGAACATATTCGCGGCTTGCACTTGAAAATAACGCGGAAGTCGTTGCCTTCGATATTGACCCTATAGCAGTTGAACGAAATTATCAGAGTGTTAAAAAATCTCATGATTCAATGCTGCCTTTAGTTTTAGATTTAACTAACCCAAGTCCGAGCATCGGTTTCGCTAACCAAGAACGCACGTCTATAATCGAGCGTCAGACTCCTGACTGCGTGATGGCATTGGCGCTGATTCATCATCTTGCGATCTCAAATAATCTGCCGTTAGAAATGTTAGCTTCGTGGTTCGCTTCAATGACTCACGGACTTATCATTGAGTTTGTTCCAAAAGAAGATTCGCAGGTTGAATTATTGCTTGCGACTCGGCGCGACATTTTCCCCAATTATAATCAAGAATATTTTGAAAAAATTTTTGCAGAATTATTTACGCTGAAGAAAAAAGAAAACGTTCAAGATTCAAAGCGCGTGATTTATTG
>JAFSUP010000058.1 GCA_017445205.1 Synergistaceae bacterium | reverse complement strand
TTTGCCCAGCCGTTGAAGCCTAAAACTTGAAACGCAAGCGCAGCAACGTGATTAAATTCGCTCTCGCTAGTTTCTTTAATTGCATTCTCGAGAATCCAAATTAAAACCGAAGTAAGCTGCGGCGGTTCGAGTTTCAAAAGAGCAGCAAAATTTTCGGGCGTTAGTGATTCGCTGACTGCTATACAGGCCGCCGATAAAATTTTTGAAGCTGCCGAAGCTGACGCCATATAAGCTCCGTGAAAATCATGAATCCGCATGTAGAGTTTCACACTCTTTTCGCTCTCGCCAGTTAGATAAAGTGTAAACGCATAAATTTCAGAGGCGGCTATGCTAGTTTTGTTATTTTTCCAAAGATTATAAGCTGTCTCGACGATTTCGCGCATTCGCATTGAGTAAGGGCGATCCTCGTGAGCTTTAACGGCATATTGATATTTTGTGAGAATACTTTCAGTTACGCTTTGAATTTTATTTTGGCCGGCGGGTCTGAATTTTCTCACGTAATCGGCGTTTAGCGTAAAAGTCTCTAAGGCCTCGCGCATCGCGATAAAAATTTTTTCAAGCTCGCTCTGAAATTTTATAATTTTTGCAGCCTCTTTGACTTCTTTAACTGGCTCCGGCTTGGGCGCAGGCACTTCGACCGCAGCAGGCGCAGAAATTTTTTCTTCAACAGCTCCGGCAACAGGTTGAAATCCTAATATAAGTGGATAGCCCAACATGCTGCCGTTACTTAAAGTTAAGCATTGCTCGTCGCAATTTATTAAAACACCCGTTATAGTCCTTCGACCGTCGGGCATGAGCCATAATTCAATATTTTTTCCTAAATATTGTTGAAAACTTTTAGAATCCAAAATTTAACACTCCTTTAATTAAATTAGGAATTAGGAGTGAGGAGTGAGGAAGTAAAAAACTGTTCCTATTTCCTACTTTTTAATTTCTACTTGCTTTTAAAAAATTCGACTGCTGATTCAAAAAATTTCATTTCGTAATTGCCGGGGACGTTCTTATATAAATCGCGTCCGACGCGTTCAACATGTCCCATTCGGCCCAAAATCCTTCCGTCCGGCGACGTCAAGCACTCGACAGCACCGAAAGAGCCTGACGGGTTATATTGTGTCAACATTGAAGGCTCGCCTTCAAGATTTACATATTGTCCGGCTACTTGACCGCTGCTCATGAGACTTTCAAAAATTTCTTGCGAACATGAAAATCTTCCTTCGCCGTGCGAAATCGGGATCGAATAAACTTCACCGACTTTTGTTTTTTGCAGCCACGGAGAATAATTTGAAACAACGCGCGAGAAAATTATTCTTGATTGATGGCGGCCGATTTTGTTAAATGTCAAAGTCGTTTTGAGTTCGTCAGGTTCGCAAATTCGCCCGAACGGTAACAAACCCGTCTTAACTAGCGCTTGGAAGCCGTTACAAATTCCAGCAACAAGTCCGCCGCGAACGTCGATTAAATCTTCAAGTGCAGCACGCACTTCAGGACTTCGCAAGAAAATCGCGATGAACTTTCCAGAACCGTCCGGCTCGTCGCCGTTTGAAAATCCGCCCGGCAAAACCAGAGCTTGTGAATTTTTAAGAGCTTTCGCAAATTCAGAGGCTGAAATTTTCATTAAGTCCGGCGTAAGAGAACGAACGACGAAAATTTTTGCTTGACCGCCCGCGCGTTCAATGGCCTTCGCTGTTTCATATTCGCAATTTGTCCCAGTGAAAACAGGAATTAAAAACTGCGGTGAGGAATTAGGAGTGAGGAATGAGAAATTAGAAACGCGTTTGACTTCATTAATTTTAATTTCAGGAATTTTTGAAGCTTCGTGAGTTTCAGTCGGGAAAATTTTTTCAAGAGGCGCATTATAAATTTTTTCTGCGTCGGCTAAATTCGTCTTTTCGTTGCCAAAAATTATTTCCGGAGTTTCAAGCACTTGGCCTAAAATCGGAAAATCTAATTTTTCATCAGCGACTTCAATTATAAATTTTCCGCGGCGATCGTCGAAATCAGTTTTTGAAAACTCGAAGCCGAAATTATTTCCTAAGCACATCTTGAAGACCGCAGCTTTGACTCCTCCGAACGTCGGAACAGAACACGCCAAAATTTTTCCTTGAGAATTTAATTTTTGAATCTCATCGAAATTTTTTAGCATCGAATTTTTCAAGGGCACTCCTCGATCGTCATATTCGGGCGTGAGAATATAAACTTTTGAACCCGCGCGCTTAAATTCCGGTGAAAGAATTTTTTTCACGTTCGTTACGGCAACAGCAAATGAAATCAAAGTCGGAGGGACATCGTGATTTTTGTTATTAATGTCCGTGAAAGAACCGCTCATTGAGTCTTTACCGCCTATCGCTGCGACTTCAAAATCTAATTGCGCCTTCAACGCTCCAAGCAAAGCACCAAAAGGCAGGCCCCAACGTTCAGGATTTGTGCCGGGCTTGCCAAAATATTCTTGAAAAGTCAGCCAACATTTTTTCAAATCCGCACCCGTCGCTACGA
>JAFSUP010000057.1 GCA_017445205.1 Synergistaceae bacterium | reverse complement strand
TACGTGGCTGTTCAAAATCGCGTCGAATTCGCTTGCAGATTATTTTCGCAGTCAAAAACGCAATCGCGAGGACAGTTGGGACGAATTTTTAGAGCACAAAGCTCCGAAATGCGACCAGCCCGAAGAAAAACTTTTGGCTTCAGAGCTTACGAAGGATTTATTGCGAGCGTTGGACAAATTATCCGACCGTCAACGGCAAATTATCGCGTTGAAGTATTGGTCAGAGCTTTCAAACGTCGAAATCGCCGAAATGTTGAATTTAAGCGCGAGCAACGTCGGATTTATCCATTACCAAGCGATTAAACGCCTGCGCGAGCTGCTCAACTGATAATTTCAGAAAAAAAAATGCCCTGTCAAATTGACGGGGCATTTTTTGTGTCCGAAACTTATTTATCTTGCATTTCCGGTTGTGAATTGGCTTTTTTAGCGTCGCGTAACTGTTTTAGTCTTCTTGCTTTGCGCAAACGCCGTTCACGTTCAATATCTAGGCTTTGACGGCGTGCCCATTCTTTAATTCGGGCGTCTCGGTCGCCATTATTCATCACGATATACGGATTGACCATAAAATCGGAGTGGTCGATAAATTTTAGCTCCTGAATTAGCAAATTCTTCTTCAACCAGTGCAAATCACGGAAGAAAACGGATTTTTTTAAGTTCAAATCGGCTTGGAGTTCCTTTTTGTTGATTGTAAAGCCCTGAACGCCTTCAGCGGGCTGCTTGAGTGCGATATACAAAAAAATTTTAAAGACCGTGTTGCTTTTAGCATCACTAAGCATGTCGAAAGCTCTTGGTTCAATATAAATCATGTTAAAACCTCCTTTGAAGTTATTTTAGCATATTGAAAGGCGTTTTGGAAGTGCAAGATTGAAATTCCGTATATATGGAAGTTAACTTTTGGGAAAAATTTTTTTTGAAAATCTCTAATGGATTTGGATTTTGAACGTCTATATAAGTGTAGGGTAAAATTTTTTTATAGGAGGTTGATAAAATGTCAGTGGAACAGGTTAAAGCGTTCTTTGCGAAGATCAACGATGACGATTCACTCGCCCTGAAGATCAAAGACGCTCAAGAGGCGTACACCGGCGACAAATGGGACAGAGACGCGGCGATTGCGGCAATTTTCGTTTCCGTCGCGGCTCAAGCAGGGTTTAACTTCACTGTCGAGGACTTCAAGGCGGTTTTTGACAACGAAGAAGGCGAAGTGTCCGAAGACGAACTCACAGCGGTTGCTGGCGGTGACTTAGGTGACCTTATTAGAGAACTTGAAAAGTGCGGTACTTACAAAGCAGCTTTAAATAAATTTTGCGATGGATTTATTATTTAGTGATACACACTATATCTATTGATTACTGCGCCGAAAGGCGTTGTAATAAAAAAATTAGTTTGGAGGCTGATATTTATGTCAGTGGAACAAGTCAAGGCGTTTTTCGACAAAGTTAAAGAGGATTCTGAACTCGCGCTGAAACTCAAGGACGCTCAAGCGGCGTACACGGGCGAAGAATCGGACAAAGAGGCGGCGATTGCGGCAATTTTCGTTACCGTCGCGGCTCAAGCAGGGTTTAACTTCACGGTCACGGATTTCAATGCGGCTATCGACAATAACGAAGAGGGCGAAGCGTCCGAAAACGAACTCTCTGCTGTTTCCGGCGGAGTTAGAAACATTTGCAGCGATTTTATTCATCCTTGATTAAGGAAAAATTTTGTAGGAGGCTGATAAAATGTCAGTGGAACAAGTCAAGGCTTTCTTCGCGAAGGTCAACGAGGACGATTCACTCGCCCAGCAGCTCAAAGACGCTCAAGCGGCGTACACGGGCGAAGAATCGGACAAAGAGGCGGCGATTGCGGCAATTTTCGTTTCCGTCGCGGCTCAAGCCGGTTTCAACTTCACGGTCGAGGACTTCAAGGAAGTTTTCGACAATAACGAAGAGGGCGAAACGTCCGCAGAAGAACTCAAAGCTGTTGCAGGCGGCGGCGACTACTTGACGTTTATTATTTGTCGTGAGCCTCAATGTGCAGCTGAGGATATGTATTTGAATTCTCTTTAAAAATTATTTTGGAGGCTGATATTATGT
>JAFSUP010000056.1 GCA_017445205.1 Synergistaceae bacterium | reverse complement strand
TTGCGCTTGTGAAATTTTCTCCGGCGGAATGACGGCTATTAACATTCCTGACGAAATTAAATTCATGTAATCAAAATTTAATTTTTCAGCGGCTCGTAAAGTCAATTCTGACACAGGCACTTCATCTTTATAAATCTCGATGGCTAAATCCGCGCCCGTTTGAACTTCGTATAAAGCGCCGTTCAGACCGCCTTCGGTCGGGTCGTGCATGTAGCGCGCATAATCTCTCAAAATTTTCGCCGGCTTAACAACTGAAAAATCTTTTCCCCAACTTTTTACAATTTTTATCTCGTCGGACGTAAAAAAATCTTTTAATAAATCTTCGCGATCGTTTGCGATTATGCTCATGCCTTCAAGACCGGCGTGGCCTGTCGCTAAAATTAAATCGCCCTTTTGAATCTTCTTCGCGCTTAACTCGTGGCGGGTCATTCCCAACATCGTTCCCGAAATTACAGGCTCTGAATATTTGCTTGCGAGTTCCGTATGGCCTCCGGCTATCGTTATATTTAATTCTTTGCAAGCCTCATGAATTTCGCGCATTATGTCGGCAATAAACGACACGCCCATTGAATCCGGCACTATCAAAGTTACAACGAGCCACGCAGGGTCGGCGCCTTTACAAGCTAAATCGTTCGCGTTAATATGAACGAGCAAAGAGCCGGCGTTCTTCGTCGCGCCCGTAACGGGGTCAGAAGCCGCAACTAAGATACCCTCTGGAACTTTTATTAATGCTGCGTCCTCGCCTATGCCGCCGCCTACAAGCAAATCTTTTCGCAACGCGCCTGTAAAATCTAAAACACTCTTCTTTAATACATCGGGCTGTAATTTCCCCGGCATTTTTTAATCATCACTCCACAAAATTTTTCTTAAAATCTCGATGCCGCGCTCTAATCCCAAAAGAGAAGGCCGGCTTAAAAATTTTTCGGGAACTTCATAGACTTTCACGCCGCGCTCAATTAAAATTTTTGTCCATTCGCGATTATAAAAATCTTTCAGCGTAGCGCGGTTCATTGCTCCCGTTTGAATTATATAGATGTCCAAATTTTTATTTTCGAGAGATTTTAGCACACGTTCAACGCCCCACGCTGCTATAGAGCTTCCGGGCCGTAATGGTTCGGCTTGCGCGGCTGCGTTTTTGCCTCCGACAAGTGAAATCAAATTTGCTGCCCACGAATCCGGCGCGCATGTATGAATTTCTTTACTTGTTGCTTCTATAAAAATTTTGAAATTTTCGTTTCGAGTTTGCGATTTCGCTTCTGTGATTAAGGCATGAAGTTTTTTTATCCCGGCTTCAGCGTCAAGGCCAAGAGCTTCACTTAAAGTCCGCAAATAATTTTCAAATTCTGACCACGAAGGCGGATCTAAATTTATAATTTTCACTCCGGCACGCTCAAGGACTTCGTACAAATTCGGATTCAGTCGCACCGCAAAACTTCGGGTAACAACTACATCGGGCTTCAACGCTAAAAATTTTTCCGCACCGTCCCTTAATGACACGCGCGGCAAGCCTGGCAATAAATCCGCGTCATCGTTTTCGGACAACGCGATTAATAATTTCTCGCCGCCAAGTGCAAAAATATTATCAGAGTGGCCGGGGTAAAGCGAAATCACTCGCAAATTTTCAGCTTGCGCACTTGAACACAGAGAACACAAAATTAAAATTAAAACAAAAATTTTTTTCATTTAAGTTTCTACCTCCTAATTTTTTACTCGCCACATTAAATCTAAAACAAAATCCACGCCGTATAAATCTTTCAAAATTTTTTGCGTGAGTTCTTCGCCGCTGAAAATTAATTTGCCGTCCCTAATCGCAATATAAAAATCTGAATACGCGCTTGCGATATTTATATCATGAACGGCGGCTATAATTCCTCGGCCTTCGTTTGAAAATTTTTTTAATAAATCGAAAACTTGCGCGGCCTTGTCAGGGTCTAATGATGCTGTCGGCTCGTCAAGCAAAATTATTTTCGTGTCTTGTGCAACCGCGGCAGCAATAAAAACTAATTGTCGTTCCCCGTCCGATAAAGTCATGATGTCGCGATTTAATAAATCAGAAATTTTCAAAAGTTCCGCGGCACGTTCGATTAATTCAAAGTCGTGCGCGGTCATTCGCCCAAAAAGTCCCGTGAACGGCAAACGGCCAAGCGCAATTATCTCACGGACGCTAAACGAGTATGATGGCCGAAAATTTTTGTTACTCATTACGAAACTCAAAGCGCGTGAAAAATTTTTGCGTGAGATTTTTTTAACGTCAGTGTCGTTTAGAAAGACTTTGCCGGAATAATTTTTTTCAAGCCCGGCGAGAATTCTTAATAATGAAGTTTTCCCCGAACCATTCGGCCCAATTAAAGACACGAAGGCGCGGGGAATTTTTAGAGAGAGATTTTTGAAAATTAATTTTTTCTCGTAACTTAAAGAAAGTTTCTCGACATTAAAAATTTATAATTCCAAGCTCCTTCGCGCGTTTTTTAAGTTCTATAGCGGCTTGCTTCGGATTTTCAGATTTCATTATGGCCGACACGACACAGAGCCCCGCAATCGGTACTCCCTGAAGTACATCAATATTATTTTTGTTCAAACCGCCGATAGCATTCACAGGGATCGGAACGGCTTCACAAATTTCCCGAAGCGTTTCGACGGGCGTTAAAACGGTTATGACTTTCGTAGTCGTTGGATAAATCGCTCCGACGCCAAGATAGTCCGCGCCTTGCTCATAAGCATCTTTAGCCCACGGGACTGTTTTAGCGGTTGCGCCGACGATTTTTTTATTGCCCATTAGTTTTCGCGCAGTCGCTACGGGCATGTCGCTGGCTCCGACGTGAACGCCTTCCGCGTCAATGGCAAGCGCAACGTCAACGCGGTCATCAATAATTAAAGGAACGTTATAATTTTTTGAAATCGCGTGAACTTTTTCGGCGAGTTCTATATATTCTCTTGTAGTTTTGTCTTTTTCACGAAGCTGAAGGAGAGTTGCTCCGCCCTGCAAAGCCTGTTCGACGCGTGATAAAAAATTTCCTTCGCTCAACCCCGTGCTGTCGGTTATGAAATATAAACTTGAATCAAAATTTTTCATTTTTAATTTCGCGCCTCATACGTAAAGATAATCATTTAAGACCGGCTGAAGGCCCTCTTCGCTAATATCGCTATACATTTTTTCAAGGCTGCGGCCGTCGCTAATTTCAAATTGCTCGTCGCCCTGAGCGTCAGAGGCTTCTTTGCCGGTGTATTTGCTTTCATGGTCGCCGATTCCTGTTGAAACGCCCGCAGAAACTTTTGTGGCGGCGATTTTTACGATTCCGTTACGAAACTCGGCGCTTTCTCGCGAAGATACTGTAATTCCTACGAACGGCAAAAAAATTCGATACGCGCAAAGAACTTGACAAAGTTGTTTTTCGTGAACGTCCAGAGGATTTATTTTTTCGTTATTGATAATTGGTCGAAGCCGCGGGCATGATAAAGACATTTCGGCGTAAGGATATTTTCTCTGCAAATAATAAACATGCAAGGCACTAGCCAAAGCATCCTTGCGAAAATCCGAAAGTCCCAACAACGCCGAGAATGCTACGCCGCGCATACCGCCCATTAAAGCGCGCTCTTGAGAATCAAAACGATAAGGCCAAACGCGTTTATGACCGAATAAATGAAGCTGTTCGTATCTAACGGTGTCGTAAGTTTCTTGAAAGACAGTTACATAATCGGCGCCGCATTCGTGAAGATATTTATATTCGTCCGTGTTAACGGGATAAATTTCAAGGCCGACCATGCGAAAATATTTTCTCGCAAGTTTGCAAGCCTCGCCAATATATTCGACGCTGCTTTTAGTTCTGCTCTCGCCGGTTAAAAGCAAAATTTCTTCCATGCCGCTGTCGGCTATGATTTTCATTTCGTGTTCGATTTGTTCCATCGAGAGTTTCATGCGCTGAATGTGATTGTAGCAGTTAAAGCCGCAATAGACGCAATAATTTTCGCAGTAGTTCGCAATATAAAGAGGCGTGAATAAATAAACCGTGTTGCCAAAATGCTTGCTTGTTTCGAGGCGTGCGCGCTGTGCCATTTGCTCTAAAAATTTTTCGGCCGCGGGTGAAAGAAGCGCTTTGAAGTCTTCGATTGTGCAAGTGTCATGCTCTAAAGCGGCTTTGACGTCGGAGGCAGCGTATTTGCCCGGCTCATAAGAATTTACGTGGCTCATGACGTTTTCACAGACATCAGATTTTATAATTTCCATGCCCGGGAGATATTCCATATGATTTTTTCGGGAGGCCGGATCGTTTTCAAGCTGATGCTTTTTTGCAAGCGCGCCCGGCGATAAAAATTCCGAATCTACGAAAAACTGATTTTCCATAAAAATTTCTCCCTAGTCACGAAGGAAACCCGTGAGCGGATCCGAAGCTGACGCTCCGCGAGTTAGAACTCGACCAAGCCCGGCAAGATAAGCTTTGCGCCCGGCTTCGATTGCATTTTTGAAAGCCTCCGCCATTGCTGGAAGATTGCCTGCAGTTGCTAACGCAGTGTTCGACATAATGGCCGCGGCTCCCATCTCCATAGCTTCGCAAGCCTGCGACGGTCTTCCGATACCTGCGTCAACGATTATTGGCAAGTCGATTTCATCAATCAAAATTTGAATAAAATCTTTCGTGGCGAGCCCTTTGTTAGAACCGATCGGCGACGCAAGCGGCATTATAGTAGCTGCTCCGGCGTTCACGAGGTCGCGGGCCACGTTCAAATCTGGATACATGTACGGCATTACTATAAAGCCTTCGTTCGCAAGGATTTCAGTTGCTTTGATAGTCTCGTAATTATCAGGGAGCAAATATTTAGAATCTCTCATGATTTCGATTTTCACGAAGTCGCCACAGCCGAGAGCTTTCGCAAGTCGTGCTATTCGGACAGCTTCGTCAGCGTTTCGAGCGCCGCTCGTGTTGGGAAGCAGCGTAATGCCCTTCGGGATATAGTCAAGAATATTTTCATTTTCTTTTGTGTTTGCGCGCCGTACAGCGAGCGTTATGATTTCTGCGCCTGCATATTTGATTGCCGCCTCGATAAGCTTCATAGAATATTTGCCGGAGCCAAGAATAAAACGTGAATTAAATTCATGACCGCCGATTTTTAATTTGTCTTCATTCATTTTAATTTTCTCCTCTCTAATTTGTGTTTCAATTTTTATTGAGAGCAGATCAGCCGCCTCCCATGAAGCTGACGACTTCAATGACATCGCCATCTTGAATTTTTATGTCGTTATACTGTTCTTTAGAAACGATTTCGCCGTTTTGTTCAACGACAATGACTTTAGGATTATAATTTGCTGCTTCGAGATATTCTGTAATCGTTTGGCCGGCGGCGTCGCGTTCTTCGCCGTTAATCTTCACCATAAAAATACACCTCCAATATTTGACTTAAGAAGAAAATTACTATATCACGAAAAAAATATTAAAATATAAAGCACGTTTTTCCAAAATAAATTTATCAAAGAGGTGGTTAAATTTGAAGAAGCCTAATTCTTTGGTCAAGACGTTGTGCAATCTTGATTTAATCATAGCGGCGGTTGCGCTTATCGTTTTGACGCTTGTAACGAGCGCGGGAGTTTTCAAACGCTACGTAATGAAAGACCCGATCTTGTGGCAAGAAGAGATTTGCGCGTTCTGTCAAGTCTGGCTGATTTACATGGGCGCGAGCGTGGCTTTCAGGACGGGCAGTCATGTCGCTATCGAAATGTTAATTGACGCGTTGCCAGCAAAGCTTCAAAAATTCATGGGCTACGTGATTGATTTAATCGTTTTGTTCGTGCTCGTGTTCTTGCTCGTGAAGTCGCAGGCTTATGTAGCTCAAGTCTTCGGACGTTCCGGACGCCCGACGCCGATTTTAAGAATCCCTTACACTTATATTTATGGCGTAGCTCCATACGGTTGCGGCTTGATGATAATCAGCTACTTTGTATCACGTTATGCGCCGTTGTTCGTGAAGTCGATTGAGATACCTGAAAGAGAGGCGACGGACGAATGAGCTTATCTTTAATTTTAAGTATCATCGGAGCAATCGCGCTTGTGATTTTGCTTCGCGCTTTGAAACTTCCGTGGGTCTTTGTTGTCTTGTCGGCTATCGTCTTGCTCGTGGGCGTTAATATTCAGTGGGTGAAGCCGTATCTTGAAACGCTCGGCAAGCAATGGGGTACGAACACCGTTTTAGGAATTTCGGCTACTATGATGATGGTGCTGCTGTTCTTAAAAGTCCCGGTGTTTATTTCGGTCTTCGGTGGCTCGCTGATTTATTTCCTTTTTAATCCCGGAATTAATCAAATTATCTTCGGTCAGCGCGCTGTAATCGGCACAGAAAATCCTTCGCTCTTGGCCATACCGTTCTTTGTATGCGCGGGGACGTTCATGAATTATTCCGGCGTTACAAATCGAATCATGAATTTCTGTTCGGCTATCACAGGACGAATGCCCGGCGGCCTCGCTCAAGTTAATGTTTTACTTTCAACGTTAATGGGCGGCTTATCAGGCTCTAACTTAGCGGACGCTGCAATGGAAGCGAAAATGCTCGTTCCGGAAATGGAGAAGCAGGGATTTTCAAAAGAATTTAGCTCTGTCGTAACGGCTGCTTCGGCAATGATAACGCCTTTAATTCCGCCCGGAATCGCTATGATTTTATACGGCTGTATCGCTGACGTCTCAATCGGGAAATTATTTATGTCTGGAATCACGGTTGGCGGTTCGCTGTGTATCGCAATGATGGTTCTTGTGCATTTTATTTCAAAGAAGCGCGGCTATCTTCCAATAAGAAAAACTAAACTCTCCGGCAAAGAACTTTGGGGACATTTGCGCCCGGCGTTGTTGCCGTTGTGCTTGCCTATAATCATAATTGGCGGAATTAGGCTCGGAGTCTTCACAGCTACAGAGGCCGGAGCCATCGCGATTATTTATGCGATAATCTTAGGATTAATTTACAAAGAGCTTAGCTTCAAGGGAATTTTGCAGGCTTGTAAAGAAACCGTATGCACGACCGGCGGAATTATGTTAATCGTGTCGGCAGCGTCTGTCTTCTCGTGGGTCTTGACGAAAGAAAGAATCCCGCAGCAGCTTACGGAGTTCATTGTTTCAATTTGTCCGAACAAATACGCGTTCTTAATCGCCGTGAACATTTTCGTTTTAATCGTGGGAATGTTTATTGAAGGCAATGCGACAATGATTGTTTTAGTTCCGTTACTTGCACCGATAGCGCGCCAATATGGGATCGATGAAATTCAGTTCGCAATGATTTACATATTTAATAATGCGATCGGAGCTTTGTCACCTCCTATGGGGACATTGATGTTCGTAACGTGTTCAGTAACTGGCTGCAAGACGAAGACTTTCATGAAAGAAGCAATTCCGTTTTACTTGTTGCTCGTGGCGCTGCTGCTGTTGCTGACGTTCTGCCCGCCTGTAACGACGGCGATAGTGAAACTGACATATGGCGGCTGATTTAGAATTAGGAAGTAGGAGTGAGGAATTAGAAATTGGTTTCTTGCTCCTAAATTTTTACACAAAAATTTTTTTCAATATTCCGTGTTCCATGTCCGCAATATTATATAAATCGTCAAGTACGTTAAAAGCTTCTTCGAGACTGTTGCGCGATTTTAGCCAGCCTCCGCCGTCAGTTATCCAAACGAATTTGAAATTATTGATGCTCTTGGACTCTTCAGCGAGCATCATGTAACTTCGAGCCGTTTCAGTTTGTTTAGAGCCGTCGTTGTTATAAAAATTTACTTCTATAGCATAAACGCAATTGTCTGTCTTGACCACGAAGTCAAATTTTTTTCTGGGAGTTATAGCAGAAAAATCCATGTGCCACTTTCTTTTAATTTGTGATAAAGTCATTTGGTAATAATATTCTTTACCTGTGGCTTTAATAAAACTTTCTACGAGATATTCCATTTTTTTCCCACTTCGACCTTTTCTCGAGTGTGAATCCATTCCTACTTCGACGCCAGTAACATAATCATAAAGGCTTGAGCGTTGAGGATTCACTAACATACCAAACAGTCCTGTCTCACGCATGAAGTAAACATATTGATCAAGAGTCTGCACTTTTTCATCAAAACGATAAATTATTTTACCTTTTTCATCTTCGCAAAAATTTTTTTATCTCTAATAGCGATAAGAATTGGGATCGCGTTCAGGCATTTGGGGTACTCTGTTACAAGTTCACGAAAATCTTTTTCAATATCCTTGGAGCCTATAAGCGAATAAAGAAGAAAAAGTTCTTTTTTGATGTTATCGACATTTGCATAAACTTTTTCAAAATCTGTGTAATATTTATAACTGCTGATTGAAGCTCTTAAAGTTTTCAACCAATCATCAAATTTTCTTCTTGCCATGTGTTTTCTAACCTTCTAACGGATAAATCAATATATTCAGGATTATGATCGATTCCAATATATCTTCGTCCTAATTTTTTGCACGCTACGCCCGTAGTCGAAGAACCGCAGAATGGATCAAGAACAAGATCATCTTCGTGTGTCGAAGCTAGTAATATCCGTTCAAGAATATAAAGCGGCTTTTGTGTCGGGTGCTTGCCGAAAATTTTTTCGCTCTGTGGCGTCAAAGTTCCTGTCCATACGTCTTTCATTTGCTTGCCGCCGTTCATTTCTTTCATTAAGGGATAATTAAAAAAATGGCGAGCTTTTTTGTCATTCTTTTGCGCCCATAAAATTGTTTCGGTGCTGTGAGTGAAGGATTTGCACGCGAGATTAGGCGGCGGATTTGTTTTTTGCCACGTGATGTTGTTGATGATTTTGAAGCCCTCTTGCTCGAGTGCCCAACCGACGGAATAAATATTATGAAGAGTGCCGCTGATCCAAATGCTGCCATCAGGTTTTAAAATTTTTTTACAGAGACGGAGCCATCGGCGATTAAATTCGTGTTTTTCTTCAGTCGATTCGATTTTGTCCCAATCGCCTTTATTTACGGAGACTCTTTTGCCGCCACTGCACGAGATTCCGTCATTCGATAAAAAATACGGCGGGTCTGCGAAGATCACGTCAACAAACTCCGGCAGCATATCTTCCAGAGCTTCAAATGTATCGTTCAAAAATAGAACCGAAGTTTCATCAGCAAAATACGGTGTCAACGTTTTAAAAAATTTCATAGTCCCTTCTCGAAAAAAATTTTACTTTTGCTGATCTTACTCGTTTAATTTTTTTTGATCAAGCCGGACAAAAAATTTTGTCAATATTTAAATACTTTTCTGTGTTATACTTGCTTTGTAAATTTTCGTTAGGAGGAATTTTATGCCGATAGTTAGAAAAAACAATAACGCGTTACCCCCCACAAGAAAACGATTCTAAAAAAGACGAAGACAAACACGTAATTAATTGGATTTTATCTGAACCTAGATATTCGTTTGAAGATATAATTTTACAGGCGGATACGCTAAGAGAGCTTCAAGATGTCGTTTCATATGTCCGCAACAAAGATAAACTTTTCAATGAATGGGGACTTTCCGAAAGATTTAAGGATAGAGATTCGTTAGCAGTAAATCTCTACGGCC
>JAFSUP010000055.1 GCA_017445205.1 Synergistaceae bacterium | reverse complement strand
TGTCGAATTCAAGGACGCTTCGGACGAACAAAGAAAAATTCACGAGGTCAACGCGGGGTGCTATGCCTTCAAAGTTGAATCACTTAAAAAGGTCATTGACTTAATCAAAAACGATAACGCTCAAAAAGAATATTATCTCCCTGACGCTTTATATTTAATGAATGAAAAAAATATGCGAACGGGAGCTTTTATTTTCCCTGAAGAAGAGACGCAAGGCATCAACACTCACGCCGAACTTGCAGAGGCTACTCGCGTAATGCGAGAAAGAATTTTATCGAAGTGGCTCGACGCAGGCGTCCGAATGATCGCGCCTGATAGCGTTTATATAAGTCCTGACGCAAAATTATCGCGCGGCGTAGTTATCATGCCGAACGTTCAGATCTGGGGAGAAACTGAAATCGGCGAAGACTCTTCCGTCGGCTCTGGCTCAATCTTAACTAACGCTAAAATCGGCGCGAACGTCAAATTAATTGCTTATTGCGTCATCGAGAACAGCGAACTTAAAAATAATTCCAAGGCCGGGCCATTCTGTTATATCCGCGACGGCTCATGCCTCGAAGAAAAAGCCTTCGCGGGAAAATTCGTCGAACTTAAAAATTCAAAGATTGGCGAAAATTCAAAAGTCCCGCACTTGTCTTATATGGGCGACGCGACGCTTGGTCATGACGTCAACATAGGCGCGGGAAGCATAACTTGCAATTATGACGGCGTTCATAAAAATAAAACTTTCATCGGCAATAATTGCTTCGTTGGCTCTGATACAATGTTCGTAGCTCCTGTTGAGCTTGCTGACGGTGCTGCAACGGCGGCCGGTTCTGTTATAACGCAAGCTGTACCCGAAAACGCTTTAGGCGTCGGACGGGCGCGGCAAACGAATATAAAAGACTGGTCAATCCTTCACAATTATCTTATAAACAAACCGAAAGGGGAAAATTAATTTTGTCCAGAGGAAACGGCCTTAAAATTTTTTCGGGCACTGCATACCCGGATTTTGCACAGCGTATATGCAACGAATTAAACGTTCCGTTGTCTGACATTAAGCATTATAAATTTTCCGATGGCGAACTCGGCGTATCTCTCAATGAGAGCGTCAGGGGCGCGGACGTTTATTTAGTTCAACCGACTTGCGAGCCTACTAATGATAATCTCATGCAATTATTAATCATGGCGGACGCGGCCAAACGAGACTCAGCGCATTATGTTAACGCCGTAATCCCTTATTTCGGTTACGCACGGCAAGACCGCAAAGCCAAGCCACGCGAGCCAATCACGGCCAAGCTCGTCGCTAATATTCTTGCACACGGCGGACGAATCGACAGAGTAATCACAGCTGATCTTCACGCCGGGCAAATTCAAGGCTTCTTTGACATTCCCGTGGACCACTTAACAGGCATGAATTTATTAGCCGACTACTTCAAAAAAAATCTTGCTGACGAATTAAAAGCAGGGAAAGTTGTTGTCGTGTCGCCTGATGTCGGCGGAGTCGCGAGAGCAAGAAAATTTGCCGTCATGCTTGATGTTGATATAGCGATTGTCGATAAAAGACGCTCTTATGATGTCGCGAATGTTTCCGAAGTCATGGATATTGTCGGAAATGTCAATGGCCGAACGGCGATTTTAGTTGATGACATTATCGACACTGCCGGAACGATTTGCCATGCTGCTCACGGACTTATAGAGAGAGGCTGTGCAAGGGTCTTTGCGTGCGCTACTCACGCGGTGCTTTCAGGGCCGGCCATGGAGAGAATTAATAAATCCGAGATTGAGAAATTAATCTTTTCCGATACAATTCCAATTTCTAAAGAGAAGAAGTCAGATAAAGTTTTGCAGATTTCAATCGCGCCGTTATTTGCCGAAGCCATAAAGAGAGTTCATAAAGAAGAGCCGATTAGCGATATGTTCGATTAAGAATTAAAATGAGAAATTAGGAGTGAGGAGTTAAAAAGCCCACTCCTAATTTTTTAACGTTTGTATTTGCTTTCAGTCCCCTTGATTAATCTTCCAATGTTCTCACGGTGAGCAAAAATTACGAGCAACGACAACGCCGCCGCTAAACCCGTGAAAACTCCCGGAGCGTCAAGCATCGCGAAGAATACAGCCGAAGCTACAAGCGAGAGCATAGAAGCTAATGACACGTAGCGAGTGATGTATCGAATTGCGTACCACACGGCACCGCAAAGCAAAATTACAGCAAAAGATTTCGGAGTCCAAATAAAAAATAATGTTCCGTAAGTCGTCGCAACTCCTTTGCCGCCCTTGAACTTCAACCAAACCGGGAAGATATGACCGACTACGACAGCGAATGCCGACAACGCCATTATAGTTTGCTGTTCGTCAGCCGGTGCTATATGAGCCGCGAGCAAGAGCGCGAACGCTCCCTTCAACATGTCAACAGCCGCTACTACCCATGACCACACGGGCCCCATAGCCCGCCCGACGTTCGTAGCTCCCATTGCGCCAGAACCTATAGTGCGAATGTCTAAGCCGTCGCGCTTGCCGTTCTCGTCCTTGTGAAAAAGTTTCGTCACTACATAGCCAGTCGGGAGTGAGCCAATTAAATATGAAACTATCACCCATAAAATCATATTACGCATTTTTTAATTACCTCCTGATTGTTAAAATCAGAGTTTGGAGTTTTGTCTTTTCATTCCTAACTCCTCACTCCTAATTCCTAATTGTTAATCTATGCCGCGGATTCTGTCTGAACCTTTCTTTAGAGCGCCGTTCGCTGAAGTTTCGGGTTTGTCTTTGAGGTCGTCCCATTTGAAATTTAACACGAGCAAGAATAACGCAGAGAAAGGATCCATTCGCCAATTTATATTTTTATCAAAGTTATCGTGGATTGTGCGGAGCTGTCGAAGACCTTTGTCGCCGACTTCCATGTCGGAAAGGAAATTTTTGACTTCTGAAATCGTGTTTATGTTTGCGGCGCGAAGAATTTTACAAAGATATGAAAAACTTTCTCGCAAATAATCAGCTTCGGGTTTGAACTCCGGGAAACCTGCTTCGAGCGTCAAGGCGTTCCAGCGTCCTAATAATAACGAATCGCCGCGGAACAAATTATAAAGTTCTTCGTCCGTGAAAAGTTTTTCGGCTTCAAGCGGCGCATTAGCTTGCGGGAGTCCTGGCTGTTTCGGCGGAACTAATAACGCTTCGTCTTTAATTTCGTGACGCAAACTCAAGAATCCCTGATCCGCTTTCTCAAGCAACGCAGCAAGAAGGACAAGTTCGCGCGTCATTTTCTTTTCTGAAGCTGTGCCGACAGTCTGATTAACTTTCGGGAAAATCGTAGCCCAAACTTCCTGTAACATTGTACGAAGCTCAAGCCGGAACGTTAAATTTTTATACTTCTCCCACTCTCTTAAATGCGAACGCGAGTTTGAAAGCGACAGGATATAAACGACGGCCGGATAACCGAAGCGATAAGGGTCTTCGAGGCCGCTTGACGGTACGGAGCGGGATTCGTCGATTTCAAATTCTGATTTCACGACTTCTTCAATTCTTAAAACGTCTTCAGGGAAGCGCAGCAACACGCGAATAGTAACGAGGTCAACGCCGCCTAGCTCTTCTTCTTCAAGAGTGGAAAGCGCGCGCAATAATTCCGCGGGAGGTTCTGCCCAGCCGTCGATCGCGTAAAACTCAACGCCTTCGAGTTCGACTAAATCTTGAATCAAATTTCTGATTCGCGTCGCGTACTCCTCGTAGAGTTTCAGACTTTCTACATATCTAATTCCGATTTCATCAATTCTGCGCTTGTTCATACTCAAATTGTATCACGGGGATATTAAACTGTCTTGCGAACTCGCTGACTTTGACATCATAAGGCAAAAGAGTGGCGGGCGTTTCAAAAATTTTTGCCAAAACTCCGAAGTGCAATCTCATTCCTATGGCGCACGAAGCCGACAAAAAAATTTTTTCTGCGTCATTGAAATTTTTAATTAATTTAATTTCGTTTAAGCCTAAAATTTTTTGACATTCGATTAAAATTTTTCCGTCGTCAATCGAAAGAGCCACGCCAATTTTTTCGCTGGGAAATTCTTGCACACGAGGCGTGATGACTTTCAAAAATCTTTCAAGCGCTGCGCATGGCCTCAAATTCACGAGCATTAAATCGCGATTCGATTTTGATTTTAAAATTCTCGAAGGCTTCAGAGTTAAAACTAAATCGCGGCCGAGTTCTAAATTTTTGCAGCCGAGATTTTTAGCAACGTTGAAAGAATTTTCGTCGCGAACTTGAACTTTCTCGCAAATTTTCAAAGCATTGGCCGTCAATAATTTTGAAATTTTAGAACGAAGAGGCCCGACTGACTGGCCAAGAGCAAAAATTTTTAGTCCGAATAATTTTGCAAGCCGGACAACTCCCCAATAATAGACGCAAGATTTAACGCTCGTAGAGTCTTGAAAGAGTCCTCCGCCGCCTAAAATTAAATATTCAGATTTTCGCATGGCCTTGACGATTTCAGAAATTTTCCAGCGATTGACGCTCGCGACGTTAAAATTTTTTTGTGTATCTTCAGGATTATTCGATAACACGATTATATTTTCGTTTGCAACGCCGCGGCCGTTCAAAATTTTTATACAAGCCTGCAATAAAAGTTCGTCGCCAAGATTTCCGAAGCCATAATATCCGAGAAGCAAGTAGGAGTTAGAAAGTAGGAAGTAGGAAGTGAAAGTCATGATATTAACGGACGAATTAATTTCAGAGCCGGAAGCAAAACGAATTTCACAAGCGCGACCGCGACAAGTCCGACTAACAAGCCTGTCCATAGTCCATTAAACTCACGAAGCAGAATTAAATAGAACGGCGTGTGGAAATGGCAGAAGCTATTAATCACGGACGAAAAGCCGAGAGCGACTCCGATTCTGAAAATTTCGCGATATTGTGCAAAATATTTTTTCGCCACGAGATAATTCAAAATTAATAACGACGGGTAGCCGATGAAAACTTCGCGAGTTCGCGGCCGTGCGATTAAAAGTTTTTCGAGAGTTACGCGAAGTTTAGCTTCAAAGCCGGGAATAAAAGCAACGTTGCCGCTACGGAAAATTATTAAACCGATCCCGGCGAGCAATACCCCGAATAATGCAATCTCGCCCCAAAGCGGAGGACGCGAAAGAAATTCTATTAAACTCTCAGGGTGAATCCGTTTTCTTAAATCGTGAAGCAAAACTAACACCGGTGGAATTACAAGAGTTAATTTGACTCCCGAGAAAGTGTTTAATCGGAGCATGTAAGTCGTAACGCTGAAGAATGCCGCAAGCGCAAGTCCGCCCGTGATTATGAACATGAACGCGGGAATTATTTTGCGATTTTTATTTTCGTCCATTGCCATTAAAGACGCTTCAGTCGCGATTAACGGTGCTGTAAAAGCTCCGACAAGTCGCGCAACAAAATTTAATTTGAAAGTCGCCAATGTCAAAATTAAATTCAGGATTACAAAGAACGCAAGAAATTTTTTATCAGCGTCAAGACCCATGCGGATTAAATATTTAGCCAATGCGAACGCAAACACGGCGCATAAAGCCCAAGCCGCGAAGAAATTTTTTCCGGGATTTTCGTTTGCAAACACAGGCGACGGCCAAGCAAGATTAAATCCGTGAGATTTTAATCCTTCGCCTAATAATCTGACTTCTTCGGCAAAATCTTTGAATAAAAAATTTGAAGTGTTCGGCGGTGCTGTTCGTAACAATAATAATCTCACAGAACGTTCAACGGCGGCACGAATTAATCTATCTCGAAGAGCGGCGCGGGAGATTTTTCTTGCGGTCATCTCTTCGTTAGTTACGCTGTGCAACGGAATTAATAACGGTGAAGATAGCGCGTTTAATTGAGGTTCGCCGACTTGCCGCGAGAACTCTACGACAGCAACAGGGATTTTTAATTTGTGAGCGGCGTTTGCAAGTTTGCTGACGTCAGGATAACCTGAAACATATTCGCCCGAAGGCGTGAAGACACTGACGGGGTAGAGCTTGCTGACTTCTTCGAGCATAATCGCTGCGCGTTCAGACAAATGACCGGGCGACGGCGCAGGACGATAGAAAATTTTTAATCCCATTCGCTTAGCGGTTTCTAGGCCGTCAATGTCAGGAATTACGCCGGAGTTTTTCAACATGTTCGGCGGCATCGTCAACATGACAGGGCCGGTCTTGTCGTCAGAAATCGCAAAACGAATCCGAAGCCATTTGTTCAAAATTTCTTTATAGGGACTGTTTGGCAAAATTGAAATCACAGTTCCTTCTGTTTGTCGTTCAGCGTCCCTAACGGTTTTTAATTCGGCTTGTCCGACACCGTGATCGATATTGTCGCCCGTCAATTCGCTGACCATTAGGCCCGTTACGCCGTTGTCGATTAAAATCTTCAAAGCTTCGTCAACGGTGAGGCCGGAATTTTTTGCGAGAGTTGAAACTTCTCGATAATCAGACAAGATCGCGACGTTGTTATTAACGTGTTCGAGGCGTAAGCGCGGTAACAGTCCAACGACGGCACAAACGACAATCGCGAGGAAGAATATCGCGTATAAAAATTTTCTTTTCATTTATAAATATAAAACTCCCAATTAAAAATTTTTTTGGAATTGTAGCACTTTATGAAATTCTCTGTGGAAGTCAGGCTTGCTTAATGAAAGTTCGTAAAGTCGCGAGGCTTTAATTTCTAGATCGGCAAAAAATTTTTCGAGTTTGCTCTCTGTGTCTTTGAGTCGCGTTATGAATTTTATATTTGAAAATTTCGAATATCGTTTTAATAATTCGCGTCCCGTTTCATTGAACGCAAGGACACGAACATAAGGCGCGGCGCGTGAAACTCCGATAGCGTCGAAGCGATTGAGATTTAGCAAAATATAAATTAATCTTCGTCTTATGTGAGCGCGGGTGTATCTAGCACAGACGCAACGCCCGATGAAATCTTCAAGACTTCGTGAGCTTCGCCAGTGTTTCAAAAATAAATTTTCAATTCCTTCATCGATGCCATAAATTTTTTTTAATTCTTCTGGTGATGTCCTGATGAAAATATTTTGAAAGAGCGGCCAAAAATTTTCTTGATTAGCAATGCGCCCGGCCTGCTTAGCGTTTAATAAAATTTCTCGCGAATAATCCGGGAGCATAAAAAAATTTTTTTGAAAATCTTCGCGAATGATTTTGCTTTTGATATTTCCTTCGCGTTTTATAAAATCCGTTTCGAGATTGTAGTTATTTTTTTTAATTTCAGAAATGTAAGACAGTCCGAGCAAATTATTAGGCTTTGATAAAAAATTAAAACTTCCGGGCAAAATCTTTTCTGAGGCGATTGAATGAGCTTTGCTGAACGACGCTCCGCGCGATAATTCTTGACGCAAAAAATTTTTATATTCGAGATTGTCTTCAATATTAATAAGAGCGTCAAAATTAAATTCCGGATCTTCCATAGCGAAGGCGATTCGATTTATAAAATTTGTACGTGCGATTATGTTAATGGCTCCGCGTGAAAAATCTTGCGCCGCTGAACATGCGAATATAAACGGCAGTTCTAAAACTAAATCGGCACCGGCACGAACGGCCATTTCGGCACGAGAGAATTTATCGACAAAAGAAGCTTCGCCACGCTGTGTAAAATTTGACGACATCAGAACGACGCAAGCTCCTTGGGATTTTTGAGTTTTAATTAAGAGTTCGTGGCCTTTGTGTAACGGATTAAACTCGGCGATGACACCGCTAATCATTAAAATTTTTCAAAATCTTTGTGAGCGAGCAAAGCGGCAAGCCGACTACATTAAAATAATCTCCGTTAATTCCTTCAATTAAAGTAGCGCCCTTGCCTTGAATGGCATAAGCCCCGGCCTTGTCATCGCATTCGCCTGTCGAAACATATTCGCGGATTTCGTCATCAGTCATTGAGATAAATTTTACGGTCGTGTGTTCAGCATGAGAAAAAATTTTTTCGTTCAAAGCTACGGACACGCCGGTGATGACTTCATGCTCACGGCCTTGCAACGTTTTCAACATTCTGAAAGCGTCTTCACGGTCATGAGGTTTGCCTAAAATTTTTTTATCTATAACTACGATAGTGTCAGCGGCAATAATGATTGAGCCGGGAAATTTTTCTGCGCCGCTCTTGGCCTTAAGACGCGAAAGTCTTAAACATAAATCTTGCGGGAGTTCGTTTTCAAGTTTCGATTCGTCAACGTCAGGCTTATAAATTTCAAATTCGAGTCCGATGTCCTTGAGAAGCTCACGACGGCGCGGACTTCCTGACGCTAAAATAATTTTTTTCATAATGAAAACAAAATCGCCGCCGTTCCGATGATGAAACAATAAATCCCGAAGTACGGCCATTTTTCAGTTAAGACTAGCCGGCGCATTATGCCGAGTGCCACAAGTCCAAGCACAAATGCCGCCACGCAAGCTAATAAATATCCTTCGGGCATAAAAGCCGCTTCGCCGGATTTATAAAACTTCAGAGCCTCGAGCAAGTTCGCGCCCAAAATCGCAGGTATCGAAATCATGAACGAAAATTTGAAAGCCTCGCTCAATCCCATTCCCATTAAGAGACTAGCCGCGATTGTCATTCCTGAACGCGACACACCAGGCAAGACCGCTATACCTTGCGCAATGCCGACAACGATCGCTATTTTCAAAAGAGAATTTTTCTTGCCGCTGTGCGATATAACAGGGACAGCCGCCAAAATCATAGCCGTGAAAATTAATCCAAATCCGACATACATAGGCGACGCCGAAATTAAATCTACTGTCTTTCTCATCGGGAGGCCAAGCGCAGCCGTGAAAAACGAAGCAATTAATATCGCCCAGCCGTATGACCAGCCGGGAAGTCTTTTGCCTGTCCAGCCGAGAAGCCACTCGTATAAAACTTTGAAAACTTCGCGACGGAAATAAATTATTAAAGCGATAACTGTTGCAAAATGTAAAAGCAAATTAAAAGCTACCATCTCTTCGCCGTCAGCATTGAGCCCGAAAAAATATTGAAATAACGCGAGATGCCCAGAGCTGCTTACGGGTAAAAATTCACAAAGTCCTTGAACAATTCCTAAAATGAAAGTCTGAATCAAAAATTTACACTCCTTTAATTTTAATGAGGAATTAGGAGTGAGGAGTGAGGAATGAAAATTTTTTAATCTACGTCGGGTTTATAGAATGAAGCGTCGTCGTAATAGCTAGAATATTGCATCGAGATAACCGGCAGAATAACAGCAAATGAAGAATTTCTCTTTCGTAAAACGTCGCGCACTCGTGTTTTCACGGACTTTTTAATAGCATCGACGTTCGCACGTTTGCCCGCAAGCTCTTGAATAGCGTGTTCGGACGCTGCGTATAGTTCATTGAAAACGTCCTTAGTGTCTTCTGATATAAATACTCCCTGCGTTTCAATCGCAACGGGCGCTAATAAGTTTCCTCGCTCATCAACAGCCGCAGCCACAACTAAAACTCCGTCCTCAGCTATCTCGCGCCGCTCTTTCAAAACGTCGCTCTTGATACTTCCTGCCGCGTTGCCGTCAACTATAACCGCGCCTGCTTGAACATGTCCGTGTTTCTTAGGGGGCTGATTTTTCATGAACGTCAAGACGTCGCCGTTGACCATTAAAAAAATATTTCGTTGCGAGATTCCGACTTCTTGAGCAAGCTGTGAATGTCTGACCATGTGTTTATATTCGCCATGAACAGGAACGAAGTATTGCGGCCTTACGAGATTGAGCATAATTTTTAATTCTTCTGCTGAAGCGTGGCCAGATACGTGAGTTTGTTTTTCTCTTTCGTAAACGACTTCGCAGCCTTGAGCGAATAATCTGTTAATCGTATTGTTGATTAGCTTTTCATTGCCGGGAATGACGGACGCGAGTAAAAAAACTACGTCATGTTCACCGAGCGTTATGGATTTATTTTCGCCGCGGCTCATCGTAACTAGACCCGAGAATGGTTCGCCCTGACTTCCTGTCGTAACGATGACTAATTGATTGTCGGAGTACTTCCAAATATCGTCAATCGAAATTATAGACTTGCTGTCGATTTTCAAATATCCAGTGTCGCGCGATAACTCGACGTTACGGATCATGCTTCGGCCAAGAAATGCGATTTTGCGATTAAAGCGTGTTGCTACGTCGGCGACCTGTTGAATCCTGTGAACGTTGCTTGCGAATGACGAGATTATAATTCGTCGGCTCTTGTAAGTTCGGAATAATTGATCGAGAGTCCCCGCTATGATTTTTTCAGACGGCGTGAAGCCCTTTCGTTCGGCGTTGGTGCTATCCGAACACAGAAGCATAACTCCCTTGTCGCCTTCTTCAGCGAATGCTCCATACTCTGTAACTCGGCCATCTACCGGCGTGCTGTCGAGTTTGAAATCTCCCGTGTGAACAATTCGCCCCAGCGGTGTATCAATCGAGAGCGCGACTCCGTCCGGAATCGAATGTGCCACAGCCATAAATCGAACCGTGAACGAGCCAATTTTAATTACATCGCCCGCTTTGATTTCAAAAAACGTCGGCCGATAATTTGGCAAGTCGTCCATAAGTTTATTTTTTATGAGTCCGAGCGTTAATTGTGTCCCGTATAATGGAACGTCAAGACGCGGAAGGACATAAGGCAGGGCGCCTGTGTGGTCTTCGTGTCCATGGGTGATGATTATTGCGAGAATTTTATCTTTGTTTGCTTCGAGATAAGAAATGTCCGGGACTATATAATCAATGCCGGGGAGTTCGCTGTCGGGAAATTTCAATCCGCTGTCGATGACGAGAATTTCATCATTATACTCAATGAGATACATATTCTTGCCGATCTCGCCAAGGCCTCCGAGTGGAATAAAATTAAGACGCTCCGAAGCGTTATTATTTTTGTTGCGGTATTTTGAGTGCTTTTGGGACAAACACAAAACCTCCTTTTTGAAAAAAATTTTTTATATATAAACCCCTTGCTTGGGGGATTAATTTCATTTTGAGAATTTTATAATTATATTACATGAGGGGAACAAAAAATTTTATGAAAAATTATGACAAAGATGAACAAGAAATTAAAAATTAGTTTTATGACGTGATGTCTCAAACGCAAATTTTGATTTTTAATTTTTCTTTTTTAGTTTAGATGGAAAATTTCTGCATAATCAAAAACAAAGCGTCATCAACATTAAAATTGTCGTCATCACGCCAGCAAGCATAGCCTGTAAGCTTGATGTTTATATTATTATCGAGATATGCAAGGGCGTATGCGTAATCCTCACGGGACATTTCTTTCATTTTTAGGTTATCCATGAGTTTCAGAGTGGAATCTCCCGGGGAAAGGCTATATTCATATTGAAAAATATAAGTTGCTTTATTATCATCGATTAAGACATCTCTGATTTGTTTCCAAGGGTCATTTAGGTTGAAGTCATATATCGGTGTTTTAGTATTGTTAACATATGCAACAGGCATTTCCATGACAAAAAAACAATACATGGGAATAGTTGCATCAGAAGTTATGATCGGGTTCACAGAAAACGTATCGCCGGGGCCTATCTCGAGATTTTGAGGAAAAAAATCCGGGCATTGGAACTCAAAAAAAGTTTTTGGAATAAGTCCTGAAACTTGTTGCGATTTTCCGGCACCGTCGCCATAAAACCATTCACTTGTAGCGTAGGCCATGAAAGATATTATGGCAAGTGTCAACAATGCGCCTAAAAGAGATGTGCGTTTTTTGTTTTGCATTACAAAAGGTTCCCCTTTCAATTTTTTTTTAATAGTAAGTTTACGTGTTAATTTTATCAAAAATACACCGTGATATAATCGCCTCAATCTCAAATTTAATTTTCACGAGGAGGATTTTTATGCCGCTGCACATAGTTACAGAAGCCGAACGCTGTTACAACTGCAAGAAACCTCAATGTCAAGTCGGCTGCCCTGTTCATACACCGATTCCACAAATTATTCAACTCTTCAAAGAACATAAACTCATGGAAGCTGGAGAGATTCTTTTTAAAAATAATCCGATGTCCGCAGTTTGTTCAGAAGTTTGCAATCACGCTCAACAATGCGCCGGGCATTGTATAAGAGGCAAGAAGGACAGCCCTGTTCATTTTTCGAGCATTGAGAATTATATTTCAGAAATGTATCTTGACCGAATGCCGAGCTTCAAACCCGAAGTAAAAAAAGATAAACACGTCGCTGTAATCGGTTCAGGCCCGGCGGGAATAACGGTCGCTGTACTTTTGACGATGCAAGGCTATCCCGTTACGATATTTGAGTGGAAGAGCAAAATCGGCGGCGTCATGCAGTACGGAATCCCGGAGTTCAGGCTACCGAAGAGCTTGCTTGACCGTTACGAACAACGACTTGAAGAAATGGGGATTCAAATTCGACTTAACGCCACAATCGGAAGCATTTTAATGATTGATGACTTATTCCGCGATGGCTACGCTTCAATTTTTGTCGGCACAGGCGCAGAACGTCCGAGGACTTTAGGAATTAAGGGCGAGAGTCTTGGAAACGTCCATTACGCTATGAATTATCTTGCTAACCCAAAGGCTCATCATCTTGGCAACAAAGTCGCAGTTATCGGCGTAGGCAATGCTGCTATGGACGTGGCGCGAACAGCTCTTCGCAATGGCACAAAAGAAGTTACGCTTTACGCAATGGGCAAAGACATAGCCGCAAGCTCTCACGAAGTCGCTTACGCAAAACTCGACGGCGCGGAAATTGAAACAGGAATGCAAGTTCAAGAAATCACAGAGCGAGGCCCCGTCTTCAAACGAACGATTTACGGCGAGAACGATGAAATAGTCGGCGCAGAAGACGAATTAATTCAGATCGAAGCTGACAGCACGATTATATCTATAAGTCAGGTGCCGCGAGGAAAACTTGTGAGAACGACAAGCGGACTTACTGCGGCCGAAAATGGTTTATTAATTGTCGATGAAAATTACATGACGACTCGCGAGGGAGTTTTTGCTGCCGGCGACGTTGTAACAGGAGCTAAAACTGTCGTTCATGCCGTCGAAGGAGCAAAGCACGCCGCCGAAGCTATGATTAAATTCATGGAGAAAAATTAAAGATTAAAAATTTTTAAATCCTCCTGATGTTCGGGAGGATTTTTTATAAGGCGACTATGACGCAGTTTGAAGAATTTTGTTTGATTTATTACGCTCTCGATTCTGTGTGGAATAATTCGCGCAATGAAAATTTAGGCGAATTTTTAAGTGAGTGTAATCCGTTTCTATGGAAGAGCCTCGACTCCGCAGACCCAGCTATGTTTGCTGAATTTTGTGAACTGTTTCCGCAAAAAGAAATTAAAAAATAATTTTTGTCCTCTCGGCTGATAAAATTACAAAAAAATTTTTTAGCTTGAGAGGAATTTTTTATGTTCACACGAGAGATAACGGTGCAGCCTTCTGACGTATCGTGTCAGGGGACTTTGAAGTTAAAAAGTCTGCTTGATTACTTTCAAAACACCGCCGGGCTTGCCGTTGAAGATATCGAAGGCACAACCACCGAATTAATAGCGCGGGGTTATGCTTGGGTTCTTACGCGTTACGAAATTGAATTTACAGGGAAGCTTCCCACACTTGACGAAAAATTTTTTATCACGACTTATCACGACCCTTCACACGGTTATAACACTCTAAGAGTTTTCGACGTTAAAGACAAAAACGAAAATCCTATAGCGTGGGCAAAAAGTTCTTGGCTCTTGCTTGACCTCGCTAACGGTCGTCCCGTGAAAGCCGCCGCTCATCTTCCAGAGATTACTAAGCGCGAAGTCGAAGCGATTAGCCCGGACTTCCAAGATATTAAAGACGACGAAACAGAAATTTTGAAGAGCGTCGAATTTTCTGTCCGCTATCATGATTTAGATTACAACGCTCACGTTAATAACGCAGCTTACTTCGGCTGGGTGTTCGACGAATGCCCGATCGATTTCATGAATCACGAATTAAAATCAGTCTGCGCGTCTTTCAGATCCGGCGCAAAATTCGGCGAAAAAGTTACATTAAATTATTCACGTCCCGAAGAAGGAAAAGAAAAAATTTTTGTGTGCTCAATCTTGCGTGAAAACGTCAAGAAGCCTTCAGCAAATTTTATTTTAACGTGGGACTAAGCAATTAAAAATTAGGAAAGGAGATTTTAATTTGAATATCGTTATCGTTGGAGCCGGAGAAGTCGGACGAAGCGTCGCTAAAACTCTTTCCGGCGAAGGTCATAATATTTATCTCGTCGAGAAAGACGAGGCTCAGGCCAAGAGCGCCGGTGAAGAACTTGACGTTCAAATTATAAACGGCAACGGAGCGCGCCCGAACGTCTTGGCACAAGCCGGCGTTGCCCCATCAGGCGACATTGATTTATTAATCGCTTGCACTAATCGCGACGAAGTTAATATGCTTTCATGTTGGATAGCTCACAGTGCCGGAGTTCCGAACGTGATTTCGCGCGCCCGCAGTCTTGAATTTACAGACAGCGCCGACTGGGGAAATAAGCTCGGCATCAACGCAATGATTTCGCCGGAACGTTCGATAGCTCGCGAAATAATTTCATTGCTTGAAGTCAGTTCTGCTACTCACGCGGCGGAACTTCTCGACGGCAAAGCAGCTCTTTATACTTTAAAGATCGCCGAAGATTCTCCGCTCGTGAACATGGCATTAAAAGATTTGCGAACGAAGTACCCGGATTTAATCGCAGTTTTTGTGCACGTCGAACACGAAGACGGCGAAGCAGGAGTTCCTAACGGCTTCACGGTCCTACGCGCTAATGACGTCTGCTACATCGTAACTTATCGAAAGAGCGCGGAACTTTTGCAGCAAGTTTTTCAACCGTCAAAGGAAAATTCTTTGAAAAAATTATTTATCGTCGGCGGCGGTAAACTCGGGACTCAAATTGTTCAAGCCGTGAAGAAAGATTTTGGAAACGTCAGTTTGCGTTTGATTGACAGCGACCCGGAAAAGTGCGCGCGATTGTCAGAGGAACTTGGCGAAGCGCTTGTGTTATGTTGCGACGGAATTGACAAAAAAGTTTTGAATGACGAGGGGATCGAAGAAGCCGACGCGTATGTAGCTGCTACGGATTCGGACGAGCTAAATATAATTTATTCGGCGATGGCAAAATTAATGGGCGCGAAAAAAACTATCGCAATCGTGAAACGCAAAGATTATCAAGGACTTACGCAGGCGACTCCCGTTGATGTCATTGTTGACCCGAACGAGGCATTAGCGAATTTAATCTTGCGCGTCGTTCATTATCCGCGACACACAAAGGCATTCTCTATAATCGAACGAATTAACGCGGAGATGCTCGAAGTGGTTTTGCATGACAACAACGAATTATTAGGCAAGACACTCGCAGAAATAAAATTACAAAAAGGCGTCGTTGTTGCATTATTAGGACGCGGCGATAAAGTTTTAGTCCCTACGGGCGCGACGCAACTATTAGCCGGGGACAGAGTGATTTTATTTTCTTTAACTTCAATGATGCCTGACGCGGCTAAATTATTTGGAGCTGAAATTAAATAATGAAAATCAAAACTGTTTCTAAAGTTTTATCTTTAATATGTCTTGTCGTTTCGTTCGCAATGATTCCGCCGTTGTGCCTTGCTCTCTACGATCGGACGACGGACGCGAGCGCCTTCGCAATTTCAATTTTAGCCGGGATTTTCATGCACATTATACTTTCATGGAACGGCCGAAAAAATTCTATCTCTATGGGAATCCGTGAAGGTGTCGGCGTAACTGGCTTCTCGTGGATAATCGCTTCGGCTCTTGGGGCGCTGCCTTATTGGCTGGCGGGCCTTGTGAGTTACACGGACGCATTTTTTGAAACGATGTCCGGTTTCACAACCACAGGCGCAACAATCTTCACCGAAATTGAAAGTTTGCCACGTGGGATTTTATTATGGCGCTCTCTAACTCACTGGATGGGCGGCATGGGAATTATAGTTTTAAGCCTTGCGGTGCTTCCGTTTTTGGGAGTGTCAGGAATGGAGATGTATAAAGCCGAAGTTCCCGGCGTTACGGCTGAAAAAATCACGCCTCGCCTTCATCAGACTGCGATACGATTATGGGGCGTGTATGTCGCTCTTACGCTTGCTGAAACATTTTTTTTATTTATTGGCGGCGTGAGTTTGTTTGACGCATTCGCACATTCATGTTCAACAATCGCAACCGGCGGCTTCTCAACAAAAAATAATTCTGTTGCATACTTCACAAGTCCTTATATTCAGTGGGTAATAATAATTTTCATGTTCGCTTCGGGCGTAAATTTTTCTTTGTATTTCATGCTGCTGCAAAAAAGATTTCGGGACTTCTTCAAAGACGAAGAATTGAAATATTACGCTCTCATCACTGTGAGCGCGGCTTTTGCGATGTCGATAGCTCTTTATGGGGCGGGAATGTTTCGCGGGATTGAAGATACATTGCGGCGAACGTTCTTTCACGTTGTCAGCGTCATGACGACTACGGGCTTCATAGTCGAAGATTATAATCTCTGGCCCGAATTTACAAAATTTATTTTTGTAATTTTAATGTTCATTGGCGCTTCAGGAGGTTCGACGGGCGGCGGCTGTAAAGTTTCAAGATTTTTAATTCTTGGTCGTCAACTTAAAACAGAAGTTTGGCGATTGCTTCACCCTCGTGCGGTCATCACGGCGCGAATGAATGGACAGCCGATCCCGCGCGGAACTTTGGAATCTTCGACGGCGTTTTTTACGCTTTACATGTGGCTGTTTACAATAAGCACTTTAATTACGACAGCATTCGGGATTGATGTTCTTACGGCGTTCACGGGAGTGTTGACGTGTTTGAGCAACGTTGGCCCGGGATTAAACGCTCTTGGCCCTGTCGAAAATTTTGCGTGGCTGCCGTCGTTTATAAAATGGCTGTTCTCGTTTTGCATGTTGGCCGGCCGTCTCGAACTCTTCGCCGTGATTTTGTTATTCATGCCCGGAACTTATAGAAAATGAGAGACTTATTGCTGGATTATGATAAAAAACGCTGATACTTTTTTCACATTCTATCGCTAAAATAAGAATTAAAAATTTTAATGGAGCTGAATTTAATTTGAACTATGAAAATAAAAATGATGGTCGCCGTGTAAAAATTCCGGTGCGATTGCAGCTTGTTTCATTTTTTAGCGGAGCGGCCACGATGATCCTTGAGCTTGCTGGCTCGCGAATGGTTGCGCCGTTCTTTGGGACGTCCTTAATCGTCTGGACCGCGTTAATCGGAATCATAATGACGAGTCTGTGTCTTGGCAATTGGCTAGGTGGCTCTGTCGCTGACAAGAACCCGAACGGAAAATTACTCGGACGAATTTTAATGTTCGCTGCGATAATCATAGCCATAACCGCTTTCATGAGCAATTATATTTTAACGACGCTTCAAGATTTAAGATTAAATCTTTATATGTCTTCTGTTTTTTCGGCTGTGATAATTTTTGCGCCGACTAGTATCTTATTGGGAATGGTCTCGCCGTTCGTTGCGCGTCTTGCGATGCAAAATGTAGATTCTTCTGGGGCGACCGTGGGACGGCTTTCGGCTTTGAACTCCGCGGGCAGCATTCTGGGAACATTCCTCGGCGGATTCGTTTTAATTTCGTTGTTTCCGTCGGGCGTTATCTTGATGTTTGTTGCAAGTCTTGTAGCGTTGTTGTCAGTTTTGATTTACACGGGGACTTGGCGAAAAATAATTTCGTTTGCGCTCTTTGTCTTGCTATGCAGCGGAGCGTATGCGGCTAAGACTTACGGGCTTCCGTTCTCGCCTGTTGGAGTCCAGATTGACACACAATATAATCATTTGTCTATAGTCGAAAGCGTTGACCGACGCAACGGCCGAAGAGTCCGAGTTTTAATTACAGACCCTGACGCGGCGCAATCGTTGATGTATACGGATCACCCGTCCGAACTCGTGAGCGAATACACGCAATTTTATGACCTTGCGTTTCATTACAAACCTGACACAAAAAAAATTTTAATGCTTGGCGGCGGTGGTTATTGCGTCCCTCGTTATCTGTTAGATGACGCGAGCCGTGATATTAAAATTGATGTCGTAGAACTTGACCCGGGCATTACGCAAGCTGCGCGGGATTATTTTAATTTGAAGGACGACCCCCGGCTAAGAATTTTTCATGAGGACGCCCGCACGTTTCTGAATCGCGCCTTCGAAGACGAAAATTTTGAACGCTACGATGCGATTTTCATGGATACGTTTTCTTCAGCGACTGTAATCCCGTTTCAATTAACGACAACAGAAACTGCTGCGCGCCTCCGGAAAATTTTGAATCCCGACGGCACTTTAATTGTAAACATAATCGCTTCAGTTTACGGACCAAAGTCGGGAGTGTTTCACGGAATTTATAAAGCGTTCTCAAATTCTTTTACCACGATGATGATTTTCCCGGCTAATGCTCCCGATCCGAAATATGCTTACGTGCTTCAAAATTTAATTCTTGTTGCAATGGGAGATACTGCTTCGACTGTTTCACCAACGCCGGGCGCAAAATTTTCAAAACTCCTCGCTCATCAATGGCTAAAAACATTCGCGCCTGATCCCAAGGTCCCGACTTTCTCTGATTCATTCGCACCAGTCGAACGCTACGCACTTATTCAACAAGACAAGCATTAAATTAAAAATCGAAAGGGTAGAAAAAATTATCATGGCTAATAAGAAAGACAAAGAACAAAATAAAGGCGTTATTCTCAAAAAAAATTATAAAAATTCGCTTGAGCCTATGCCACTCGTGCCGGCGTATATATTGTTGCCGTTGTGGTTGATCTCGATGGCGTTGCCAAATTTAATTTACTCGGGCATCAGTTTCGCTGACACTCTTCATATTTTGAAATGGACGATAACAGGCGTGCCTGTTGCGATTGCGGCATTTATTGGCGGAGCTCGACTTTTGATTTATGGTTCAAAGCGCGTTAAAATAAAAATCGACATCTTCGCAATAATCTGGGCAGTGATTTTAATTTATTGTTTGCTGCAGCCGTTTTGGGTAAATCTGAAATCGCCGAACGCTTTTGCTTTAGAGATGACGTGCTTTGCGACTATATGGGCGTTTTATGTGATTACGGTTTCATCTTTTCCAGGTTGGGGGTTGCGTTTCGTTCTGCTGCTTGGGAATCTCAACGCGTCAATTAATATTATGTTCGCAGAACTTCAGAGCAGAGGTTTGAATAATCTTGAATTTCTTCGCGGAACAATTTTTGAAGACCTAATAAGCAAATTAAACACGATTATACTTCCGACGCCGGGCTTTTATATTGGAAACACTGCGCAGCAAAATATGTTCGGAATGTGGCTAGCGATGTCTATTGTAGGAGCGACGTATTTGTTTGTGTATGACTTGTGGAAAAATTCTCCCGACGAATCCGGTAAAAAAATTTGGTTGCCTGTTGCGAGCTTGATTTTTGCAGTCATAAATTTCAAATTGGCGTTTGCTGATTCTATAACCGTGTGCGCCTTCATCGGAGCGATATTTTTAATTTTACCTTTTATTTTCGCGTGGCGATTCGGGAACAAACTTCATTTATATTTATCCGTTGTTGCGTTGATGGCAGCAGGGTGGGGCTTCTGGGGTTTAATGAACTCGACGAGCCGTTCGGCTTTCCTTGCGTTAAATGGTGGTCTGTTTGTTCTATTTATAATAGCCGCGCTGAAATTTAATCGTCATTATGTAATTCGCTGCTTGGCGGTCGTAACTTTATTGTCTGCGGTATTTTGGGCGTCATTCTATCACGGCAACACGGCGGAGATGATTGTGCAAAAAACTCAAGACATTATTGAAAATTATCAAACTATAGGTCTACGTCGAGCGATTTGGGCAACGTCTTACGGAATGCTCTCAACAAATCCCAAGGGCGTTGGGATCGGTCAATATAAGTGGCACTACCTCGAAGGTCAGCGCGAAGCCTTCAAAATTTTCGACAATGCTCCGTGGATGGAGTGGCAATATACGCACTGGGCACATAATGAATTTCTTCAATTCTTCTGCGAGGCCGGCTATGTCGGCGGCGTGATGTTTTTAATTATGTATTCATTTTGGTTTTTCCCGGCTCTTGTCGGCTTGCGGCGAAAGCGGGAAGTAGATATTAATGCCGTGTGGGGATTTGCGCTTGCGTCAGTCGTAACATTCGCGGCGATTTTCACAAGACCGTTCCACAGAATTGAAAATATGGTTTGGATCACGTTGGCTTTCGCAATGTCTAACAGGGAATTTTTCCCGGAACTGAAATTCAAAACCGACTTCGACATTTTAAAATCGAATTTTTCAGCGCGACTTGTCGGTATCGTATGCATAGGCGCATCTATAGCGGGCTGTGTTTATATTTCGAGCGGGATTTATGGAAATTATATTCTTCGTCAAGCACTTTCAACTAATCAAGCGAACGTTCAAATGTATCTGCTTGGGAAAGCCGAAAAGCACCCAATCGTTCACGAAGACGCCATGCGAAATATCGCGCATCATTATTTGCAAATTGGTGAACAAACTGAAGACGTAAGTTTAATCGCGCAGGGTTTCAATTTACTTTGGGAACAATTTAACCATGAACCTCATTCTGAAGATATTAGCAAACTTTTGAATTATGCGCAGCGTTTTCAAGTTTTAGGTGTCTTAAAAGAACTCGTGAGTTATTTCAAGCCCGGCACGTATCACTTGCAGCGCGTCCCACAAACTAACTCTGACGGAACAAGAATTAACGCTTTGATGTTAGTCAATGGCCCCGGCAGCGATGATGAGTAAAAAGGCAAGACAGGCTTTTACATTAATAGAAGTCCTTGTTGCCGTCATGCTTACGGGAATGCTGACGACATTGGCCCTCGCGCCCGTGGCTTATGCTGTTCGTCGTGTAGTCGAAACTCAAAACGAATATGCAGATATATCGGCGCTATCTCGAACAATGAATTTTATAATTCGCGACTTGTCGTCGGCTATGCGGCTTTCTTCAAACGTCTTAACGATAATCGATCACGATGCAATGGGCGGCAACGCTGAAGACGTTTTAATGATTATGAGCACGTCGCCGACTGTTCAAAATTTGCCTTCGGGGACAATCGTTTATAAAATCGCTGAAGGCGGAATAATGCACGGAAACGTTTTGCCGGGTTTGTATCGTTGGATATTTCCCGGCCAACTTCCCAACACGATAAAATATGAAAATCTTGACCCTTCGGAAGGTCAACTCGTGCTGCCGGGAATAGATTTATTTTCCGTTGAAGTCCCCAAAGGTTCGCACGAAGACGAACGCGATAAAGAGTATTCCGGCGCTTTGCCAAAAGGCGTTTATATAAAACTTGGACGCAATATAAAACAGTCTAAAAGTCTTTCATCAACTTTTGATAAAAATGAAAAAAATTTTAACGAACTTGAATCTTTTATATCGCTCCCGTGAAAATAAAAAACGGGGGTTTGTTTTAGTCAGCGTTATGATGTTGGGACTTATGCTAATCTCATGTGCGACGGCCTTCGCGTGGTTTGTGCGAATGCAAGTTAGGAGCGTCGGACGTGAAAGCACTAATCTTGCTCACAGGAGTATGGCAACCGTCCTTACAGACTCCGTAATGAAAATCATGGCTGATTTCGCTTCACAATATGATTACGACAGTCCCACGCAAGATTGGTATAAGCCGCTCGTTATTCCGTTTCCGGATTTAGGGATTTGGGTTCTTCAGATAACGCCGCTCGATGACAAAATCCCGATCCGAAATTTATTTTTGCCCGACGGCAACACGATACGCCACGAAATTGAAGAGCCGTTTCAAAACATGCTCGATAAAATGCAAATTCGCGCTTTAGAATTGTCTTTATTGGATTTCATGGACCGCAACACCCGTCCGCGGGTCGGTGGCATAGAGCGAGAAGAATTTATAAATCGTGGGCCTTATGATATTTCCGAATTTTTAATTTTAAGTCCGGATATAACGCCCGGCGTTCTTTATGGTCAAAATGGCGAACTCGGACTCGCGGACTACTGCACGATTTTTAGCGACGGGAAAATAAATCTCAATGTTGCGCCCGTTCACGTCATGGAACTTTTACCCGGTCTTGACGTCGGAGGACTCGCCGAACGAATTGCGGACGTTCGCACAGAAGAGCCGATAAAGAGTTTAAGCGACATTCAAACTTTGCCCGGCGCTTCGCCACGAACAGCAACACTTTTGACAAACATAGCGGGATTTAAGAGTAGATATTTTCAAATTAGAATTGAAGCTCTCGAAGACGAAGGAGGAACTTCATTTAATATAATATTCGATAGGACTACAAGACAGATAGTTAGATGGGAAGAAACTTAAACTAAATGAAAAAATTTGATTTCAGCAAAATAAATTTTAATATCGCAGGCAAGTCCGGCGGTGAAACTTTTGAGAACACGGAATTTAGAAGAATTATTGAGAAGCGTGAAGTTTTTCGCGACAGAGACACGGGCGCTAAAGAAGAAATTATTAATAAATCGATCCGGATTATATCGTCCAGTTTAGCGGCTCGAAAAAATTTTATAACTCTCGTCCCTATGAAATCACTTTCGTTTGAAGATTTTTCTTTTCCGTTTTCAAACGCTACGAAAATTCGCGAGGCTTTAAGACTTCAAGTGATGCCGTTCTCTGCTGCGGGAGAGCTTGAAATTTTCCCCGTCGTCGTTTCAAAAGCAGGGCGCGGCGTTGAAGGCGTCGTTTGGTACGTGTCGCCAGAAGAACTTGAGATACCGGCAGTCCCCGGCGGAAATAACAAAGTCTGGCCCGCTCCTTTGCCTTTTATATCGAAACTTAAAAATTACGGCGGCTCCGGCGTTACTATGTGGATCGACGAAGAAAATATTTGTTCGATTTTGTGGCAACAGAATAAGCCTATCTTGTCGCGATGGCGGCGCGTCTCTAACGGCGCTCACGAAAAAGAATTAGCGTGGTATGAAAATTACTGCAAAGCTCGCGAACTCGACCGCGGAGGCAATTTCATTTTGAACGCCGGCGGCGATTACGATCCCGAACCTGACGAAGAATTTATCGAGATGATTACGGAAAGTGTAAAAATTTGTCCGTGGTTGTCAAATGTAAATCTTTCAAAGAAGGCTATCGAAGGCGAAAGAGACCTCGCGCGCACTGTTCAGTTGATGACGCGGGCGGCTTGTTGGTTACTTGCACTCGGAACTATAACCCTTGCGACAAGTTTTTTGAACTTAATTAATATTGACCGTCAGGCAGAAAAAATTCAAACTCGTTCCGAAAATTTTTATCGTCAAAATTTTGACCCTCAACACACGGGCCGAATTTCAAATCCTGTAACGCTTGCACGAAATAAAATTTCTGAAATTTCAGGCGTAGGCAACGACGGACACCCGCTCGAAGAAGTTCTTGCGGACATGGGCGAAATTTTCACAAACGACAAAAATCTTAAAATCACTCTCGACACAATCCGCTATAACGGCGAAGGCGTCGATTGCACAGGTTCGGCTCCGGACATGACCACAGTATTAAATTTTCGTAGAGCATGGAACGATTACGCCTCGACCGTTCAAGTCGATAATACACAGTTTGTGGCGGGCATTGGCTATAGATTCGATTTGCGCGTTAGGTGGTGAGAACGATGGCAATAAATTTTGATTCAATCTTAAATAACGCTCGCAGCATCATTCGTGGCGAAGCTCCCGGTGCTGTGAAATTTTTGGCGGCGGCCCTTATGATGTTGACCGTGTGGGTCGGCGTTTCTTTCGTTCATGGCCGAATGGAACAAAGTAAAATCAAACTGACCACGCAAGAAGGACGTTGGCGGACTCTTTTATTATTGGCTGACGAGTATAAAGCGCTAGGCCCGGATCAGCGCAGAAATTCTTCAAGTGGAAATGTCGATGTCCCGGCGGTGTTTGCTCAAGTCTCTGAACGAATGCAGCTAGGTAGCCGCGTAAATAGAATTACGCCCGACGGCAGAAATCAATCCGTCGAGATTAACAGGTTGTACGCCGAAGAACTCGCTGAACTTCAAAAACAACTTGCTTCGCGCGGCGTTCGATTTATAGCAGCAGAGCTTCGAGCGCTTCCGGCCGGCAACGAACGATTAATGACAATCTCGGCGATAATCGGGCCAATAAATTAATAGTTAGGAGTGATCCCGGTTTTTATGAAACGATCTTTTGTAAACATAATAAAAATTTTATTGTTCGTGATTACGTTCTCATGTGCGTTTTATTACTTTCTTGAATGGGACACGCTCGGACGCTTTGCAATGTCGATGGCTCATTCACGCCTTGAACGTCAAGGAATGAGATTAAATTATTCTGACGTAGCTGCCGAACAAGGAGGTTTCACAGTCAACAATCTAGCTTTAAGCGGCTCGGCGAACGTCTCTTTGAGTTCCATAACCATAAAGCCACAACTTGCAGCAAGCGTCTTGAGTTTAGCGCCCGTTTGTGAAATTTCTTTTCGTGGCGCGAACGTCCGGCTCGGTCAAGTTTTGAATTTTGGCGACGGAGGATTTTTATTGACGGCTGGCCGCAATGAAATTTTGCTTGAAAATCTTGAAACTAACGGAAATTTTGCGCTTAATGGTTTCTTGACCGTCAATTTAGCGACAATGAAACTAGGACGCACAGAAGCTAGGCTTGACGTTCCGGCAACATTCGAGCAAGGCATGGGAATGCTTCAAAATTTTTTGCCTTTAGTTCAAGACGGCGGCAAATGGTATTTAAGAAGACAGTGAGGAATTTACAAATATGTTTGAACGATTTAAGAATTTATTTTCAAATATAAAAATCTCGCGACAAAGTAATAATCAAGCGCGCTATAGGCCCGTCAATGACGCTCATAGCAGCAAAGTATATACTCTATGGCTCTTGGTCTTGCCGGTCTTATGCGGCTTCGTCTTAGGAAGGCTTGCGAGTTCGGCTCTTGGAATGGGACTAACGGCTCTGACAAGTAACGCCGGTGTCGTTGATGCTGCTGTAACAGGGTTCAGCGAGCGCGCAGCAGCGACTGAAAAGCAGCGCGGGCTTGATGGTTTCCTTGCGACAAATCCTTTTCATATATCAGCGCGCAAGGCCGAGACATCAGCCACTAAAGAAGAACAGAAGGACGCTGAGCCGCCCGAGCCTGAATCAAAACTCGAAGATTTAATTTTGCGTGGCACTCTTCCGGGTGTCGGTGCATGGGTCGAGAATAAGGGAAATTTATCTTTGTTGCTCGTTGGCAAAGAAATTGAAAAATATAAAATGACGAGCGTCAAGTATAGCGAAGCCGTTTTCAGGCGCGGTAAAACTTCAATCACGAAGTACATCACTTACGGGCCGTTGGCGACAGCAGCTAAACCCGCAGAAAAGCCAAAAGCAACCCCTGCTCCAACGTCAAGAGCGCAACAAACTAACGCGAGCAATATAGTCGCAGCGACTACGGACGGTCAAGAAGGGCAAGTTTCAAGTGAGACAGTTAATCAACTTGTTCAAAATCCGTTCGATGAGCTTAAGCGAATTAGGATCAGGCCCAACGACGCTGCAGGAGGTCTTGAAGTCCAATGGATTCAGAATGATAGTATCTTGAAACGTCTCGGCGTTCAAAAAGGCGACGTTATTCGCGCCGTCAATGGAATCCCGTTCACTAATATGGGCGACATTGCGAACTCGATTAACTCGCTAATGAACAGTGAACGATTTGACGTCGAAGTTACTCGTGACGGAAAGCCCGAAGCCCTTCGCTATGTCGTTAGATAGAAAACGCGGCTTTACGTTAATGGAAGTTCTAATGGCGACGGCCATAGCCGGACTTGTCATTACGGCTGGCTTTCGTTTAATCGGAATGTCTTATCGCTTGATGTCAGAAATCGAAGGCGAAAGGCTCTTAATCGAAGCGGCGCGGGAGATTTGGCTACGTTTTAGAATAGATGAAGACATGCCCGACAATGGAACTGACGATAAAAAAAATATAAAATGGCAGTCTGAAAATGTTTCAGTGCCGGTTGATGATTACGAACTTAAATATAAACGCGTAACGATAAGCCTGCCGGACAATCGTTCGACGGTGATATATGTTGCTGAATAGAATTTTTTTGTAGTATATTTATAATTAAGAAAATGATTGTGCTTGACTAACAGGAGTGGTTTGAATTTGAATTTTAGAAAACTTTCACTACTTTTAATTTTTACATTGATATTAACTCAAAATACGGAGGCTGCAACGCGGCGCGCCCGAACTACTACGACCCCAGAGCCGGCGGCAAATCCTGCGAACGTCAACACTGGTGGCGAAACTATGTCAGCCGAAGACGAACAAAACTTAATCGAAGCTGCTAAAGCTATGAAACGTTCTGGCCTTATACAATTTAATTTTAAGGATATGGATTTAGTGCGCTTCATGCGATTTATGTCAGAAGTCCTTGACGAAAATATTATCGTTCCGCCGAACGTTACAGCGAAAATCACGATTATATCGCCTCACCCGGTTACTATTCGTGAAGCTCGCGAGATTATGTTATCGACGCTTCAAATGTATAACTTCTCGCTGCAAAATATGGGAAGTTATTCAATCGTTCGGCAAGGCGGCGTTAGTCCTTCGCCTAATGTCTATAGAGGACGTTCCGGCCCAGGTTTTGGCGAACAGACAGTAACGTATATAGTGCCGCTTGATTATGTCAGTGTCGAGAGCGTCATTCCGGCTTTGCAGCAGTCGCTTGGGCAGTCAGTGATAGCGCTACCGGTTGGAAACGGACGCGACATCATGCTTCAGGGACGCGCAACGGACGTTAATAAAGGTGTTCAGCTCCTTCGCACGATGGACACGCCTCAAAGCGCGCGAATCAGTCGGACTTACGAACTTCTTTATGGCGACCCCGCAACAGTCGCTGCTCAAGTCAACGCTATAGCACAAAATAACGGCCCTCTTCAGGGACTTAATGCTATCGCCGACGTCCCTAGCAAAAAAATTATTTTAATCGGAAGTCGCAACGCCATCGACAATGCCGTAAGAATGATTAAAGAACTTGACGTCGATTCTAAAATCGGAGATTTTCATATTTACAAATTGCAGAATATCGACGCGACTATAGCTTCTGAACAAGTTGCGAAAGTTTTAGCTTCGACTGCGACAATGTTGGGCTCTGACGCAGCGAAATTCCCTGCTACGGTTGTGCCTGACGTCGCTACGAACAGTTTAATTTTTGCGGCGACACAAAGACAATTTGATTCACTCGTGCCGATTTTGCAGGCTATTGACGTTCAGCCACGGCAAATTTTGTTGCGCGGATTCATTGCTGAAATTAACGTTACTAATCTTGAAAACAACGGCATAGACTGGTCGATAGTCGGCGGTCAGATGTGGGACGATTTATTGCTTGGCGGCAACGTCGCATTAGGCGAAAGCTCCGTGCCTTCGACTTTCATGACGTGGTTCAATGACTTATCAAAACGCGAAGAACTTTTAGACCGCAACGGCTCCACTTACACCGTAACGAACTATAACCCTATGGCCCTAATGTACGCGACAATAGACTTACTTCGCAAATATGACGCCGTTAATATTCTTTCTGTACCGCGCCTGATGTGCACGGATAATAAAGAAAGTTCGTTCCAAGTTGGTCAAGTTATCCCGGTCTTGAAAGGCTCGACTTCAGACTTATCAAACCCAAGCGCGATTCAAAGTAATTTTGATTACAAAGATACGGGCTTGACACTCACGGTAACGCCGCATATTCGTTCGGGAAATCTCGTAGCTATGGACATTAAGCAAACTACCGAAGATGTCATGAGCGCGGCAGGCGATCCGACACCTAGAACTTCAAAGCGCGAAGTTAATACTTCAGTTGTTGTGGGCGACGGCGAAACTATAATTTTAGGCGGCATGATTAAAGAAACAGAACGCTCTTTGAAACGTAGGACGCCGGGACTTTCATATATTCCGTTAATCGGAGGTCTGTTTCAAAAAATATCGAAGCAAAAAGAAAAAGTCGATTTTGTGATTTTCTTGACGCCTCAAATAATCGAAGACCCTGTCGAAATGCGACAGGCAACAATGCAAGCCGCAGGATTCTCGAATCAGTTTGAAGCTCGTTCGCAAAAGAAAGCGACTGTCAGCCTTGACGTCGTCAGTCCGATAGAGTCTGACATTGACGCAAGATTTAGAGAGATGTATCAGAAGAGTTTGAGGAGAAAATAAATGGCGGATATTAAGCAAACTTTGCCGCCACTCCCTGACGCTAAAGAAGTTTCAAGCCTTTTACCTGACGGTATGGGGCTTGATATTTTACGTCAAGCGCGAATTGTCCCGTTAAGAATTGAAGACGGCGTTTTGATAGTCGGTGCTGTGAATTTCGATTCTTGGAATAAAGCTCAAATGCTCGGGACCGCTCTCGGCTTTCCGATTGATTTAGAGATCCGCGAAGAAAAAGAAGTCAGCGACTTATTGCGAACTCTTTACGATTTACGAAGCGTAGCAGCCGACGAAGCCGCAAAAAATATCGAAGGCATTGATGACATCGACGACCTGACCCGCGAAGACGTTTTAAGCGATTCCGTTGACGTTCCTGTTATAAGGCTTGTAAACGGCTTGTTTGTTGACGCTTTAAGACAACGCGCTACTGATATTCACGTTGAGCCTTACGAAGATGAGGTTTTAATCCGCTTCCGCATTGACGGAGTTTTGCAGGATAGATTGAGATTGCCGCGCTCTAATCAGGCGCCATTGACGAGCCGTATTAAAGTCATGTCGCGAATGGATATAGCTGAACACATGGCGCCGCAAGACGGACGAATTGGAATCACGCTGGGCGACCGCGCTGTAGATATTCGTGTTGGACTTGTGCCGACGCAATACGGCGAACGAATTGCAATGCGTTTACTTGACAAAGGCCACGGCCTGATGACGCTCGAAGATTTAGGAATGGAAAAACGCGAGCGCGAAATCATGGACGATTTAATTCACAGACCTCACGGAATGATTTTGTTCACGGGGCCTACAGGGTCAGGAAAATCGACAAGCCTTTATGCAATCTTGCAAGCTCTTGCACGGCCTGAAGTAAATATTATTACGGTCGAAGACCCGGTTGAATACGACTTGCCTAGCGTCTCACAGATTCAAGTTAATGAGAAAGCCGGCGTTACGTTTGCTTCCGCGTTGCGTTCGATTTTGCGACAAGACCCCGACATCGTAATGATAGGAGAAATGCGCGACTTTGAAACGGCTCACATTGGCGTTCAGGCTTCGCTCACTGGACATTTAGTCCTATCGACGCTTCACACTAACGATTCTATAAGCGCGATTATCAGACTTGTTGACATGGGCATAGAGCCTTATCTCGCTGCAAGCTGCATGATTGGCACAGTCGCTCAAAGACTTGCGCGGCGTTTATGTCCTCATTGTCGCAAAGAAATCGCTCCGCCCGTCATGATGGCCAAGCAAGGATTAAAGAGAGCCTTCGCGCCCGTCGGGTGTCCGCAATGTCATAACACAGGCTATAGAGGACGAGTAGGACTTTATGAACAGTTCGTGATTAACGAGGCCATTCAAGAAGCGTTCGTAAGTGGTGCGCCGGCGTCAAAGCTGCGCGATATAGCACGAGAGAGCGGTTTCAAAACTCTCTGGGAGATTGGATTATCGGCCGTTCAATCGGGCTTGACGTCGCCGGACGAGTTAGCAAGAGTTGCAGGTGAAGATTAAATGCCGTACTTCAGTTATTCAGGTTATGACGCTAAAGGCAAAAGCACAAAGGGCACCGTCGAAGCCGCGTCATCTATGCAAGCCGTTGACAAACTCACCGAGCGCGGAATTGTAGTTGTTGATGTTAAAGTCGCTGAAGAAAAAAAAGGCGGTAAAGTAAAAATTAAATTATTGCCGCTCGATCAACATATTTTCTTTTGTAGAAGCGTCGCTTCGTATTTGAAATCAGGTTTGCCACTCGCTGACAGCTTGCGGATTATGTCGAAGCAGACTCGCGACAAAATCATGAAGCCGGTTATCGAAAAAATATTAGCCGAAGTCGAAGGCGGAAGAAAATTTCACACGGCATTAGCAGAGTCGGGAGCGTTTCGTGAAAGTCTTTGGAGAGTCGCTGAGTCTGGCGAACAGAGCGGCACTTTAATTTCTGTTTTAACGGAGGCCGCAGACGAGTTCAAACTTGAAGACGATTTACAGAGAAAGATTCGCGGCGCAATGACTTATCCAATAATCATGATGATAGTCGGAGTCGGTGTTGTGTCGTTCATGATTACTTACGTAGTTCCTAAGATTTCGGACTTGTTCGCGGATATGCATCAGACTTTGCCGCTTCCGACTCGAATTTTAATCGGCTTATCGGACTTTCTTGTTAATTACGGGTTGTATTTAGTGCTGGCGTTGTTGCTCGGCTACCTGTGGATGAAACACAAAGGCAAGTCTTTGACATTCCCGGGCATGAAAGGCATCAGGGACCAATTAAGCCTCGCGCTCGTGATGTCGCACATTGCAACTTTATTAAAATCCGGGATTCCTTTAGTGTCTGCTTTAAAAATGGCTTCGTCAATGGACATTTATAAACAACGCTGGCTAGACGCCGCAGATATGGTCAAGGCCGGGCATAAATTCGACAGAGCTCTCGAAAAAATTGGAATGCCTGAAGAGACCGTCGCAGTCGTCCGTGTAGGCGAGATGGGCGGCGACCTTCACGGCGCTTTAACAAACGTCTCCGACCAATGCCGCGAAATGGCTCAAGCTCGCATGGAAAAACTTTCGACACTTCTGGAGCCGATATTAGTATTGTCGCTAGGATTGTCAGTCGGCTTCATAGTGCTTGCGATTTTGACTCCCGTCTTCAATCTTGCGGGTATTGTGAAATAATATAATCATAAAAAAGTTTTAGGAGGTTTTAATTATGAAGAAAGGCAGCAAGAAAATTTTTGCACACAGACATTCAGGCTTTACGCTCATTGAAATTATGGTCGTCGTTGTCATTTTGGGGCTTCTCGCGGCCCTTGTCGTTCCCAATATCGGCAGCAACGTTTCCGAAGCGCAGCGCACCGCCGCACGAACTCAAATTAGCCAGCTTGAGCAGACTCTTCAAATGTATCACTTACATAACGGATTCTATCCAAGCACGCAGCAAGGCCTCGAAGCTCTCGTAAACGCTCCGACTACATCGCCTGTGCCGCGACGCTATCAAGATGGCGGATACATGAAAAAAGTCCCTGATGACCCGTGGGGAAATCCTTACGTTTATCGCAATCAAAACGGCCGACCTTTAATAATCAGTTACGGCCCTGACGGAGAAGAAGGCGGCGAGGGCGTCAACGCTGACATCACGAACGAGGATTAAAATTTGAAAAGTCGCAAAGCGTTCACACTAATTGAAATTATGATAGTGCTTGCGATTTTTGGACTTATGGCAGGGGTTTCGATACCGCGACTTTCGTATCAGTTCGAGCCTCCTGCCGCAGTCTTGCAGCGAGCATTAGAAGAAGCCTGTGACAAAGCCCTAGGCGGTGTTCCTGTTCGACTTTCAATTAAAGCCGAAGGAGCTTCGCGGAGGGGCTATATTTTTGCGGAGGCACTCACAAGGCGCGAAGTCGAAGAAAATAGTTTGAGTGCGTTTCTTGGCACAAATAAAAACCGGCCCATTATTCTCGAATGGCAAAATATAAAAATGCGGAACATGCCTGAATCTAGCGGCTGGAAATTTGAACCAGAAATTATAAATTTTTTTTCTGATGGTTCATGCACGCCCGCAAAAATTTCTTGGGAAAATCCCGATAATCATCGCGACGTTGACGAATATATTTTGACCGTTACGGGCTATTGCATGTTGCAGGAAAGTAGGAATTAGAATTTTTTTCACTCCTCACTCCTAATTCCTAATTCCTAACTTGATTTACGGTCTTCCACGTCCGCCTGCGCCCGGAACGCCTCTTGG
>JAFSUP010000054.1 GCA_017445205.1 Synergistaceae bacterium | reverse complement strand
CCCTGAAACTGCGCACAACATCAAAGCAATCGCTAGAAATAACGCAAAAAACTTTTTCAAATTTTATTCCTCCTTAAAAAATTTTTTCTAAAACACTAACATTATAATAAAAATCGGCAAGTCGCGCGAAGATTTTAACCGCCCAAGTACGCCGCTCGGACTTTCGGATTATTCAGAAGCTCAGCGCCCGTGCCTGACAATCCCACAGAGCCGACTTCAAGAACGTAGGCTTTATGTGCGACTTTCAAAGCTGCGAATGCGTTTTGCTCGACTAATAAAATCGTTCGGCCCTGCGCGTTAATTTCTCGAATTATTCCGAAGACTTCATCAACAAGAATCGGCGCAAGTCCCAAGCTCGGTTCGTCAAGCATCAGCAAGTCCGGCCGGCTCATTAAAGCGCGTCCCACCGCGAGCATTTGTTGCTCACCGCCGGAAAGAGTGCTGCCCTTTTGTTTCCTTCGTTCTTTCAAGCGCGGGAACAAAGAATAAACATATTCCATGTCGTCGGCAATTCCGTCAGAGTCATCGCGAATGTAAGCGCCTAAGTTCAAATTTTCTTCGACAGTAAGCTGCGGCAAAATTCTTCGCCCTTCGGGACTTAATGAAATTCCAAGCTTCACGTGAGTTTCAGCTGGCTTGCCTAAAATCGAAACAGGCTTATCGTCGCGCGGGGAAGTGAAAATCATTTCGTCGGCTCGTGCTTTAACAAGTCCCATGATCGCGCGAATTACGCTTGATTTTCCGGCACCGTTTGCGCCGATTAAAGTTACGATTTCGCCGCGGTCGATTGAAATTGAAACATCACGGACAGCGTGAATAGCTCCGTAATTGACATTGAGGTTTTTAATTTTCAACATTTCCATTTAAGCCGCGCCTCCTTCCGAAGCTCCTGCACCGAGATACGCTTCAATAACTCGCGGATTCGCTTTGATTTCTGCCGGCGTGCCTTGCGCAATATGAACGCCCTGATCAAGAACTTGAATATAATCGCAGACGTTCATAACGACTTTCATATCGTGTTCGATTAAAAGAATCGTTAAATCGAACTCATCACGAAGTCGGCGAATGAAATTCATTAATTCTTCGCTCTCTTGAGGATTCATTCCTGCGGCCGGCTCATCGAGCAACAAAAATTCAGGTTTCGTTGCCAACGCACGCGCGATTTCAAGACGTCGTTGCGCTCCATACGGCAACGCCGAAGCTTCTTCATCGGCGAACGCTTCAAGGCCTAATTGTTCGAGCAAATCCATAGCCTGAGCTTTGACTTCTGAATCTTCGCGAATGACGTCCGTAAAAATAAATGGTGCTAGCGTCATCCACCACGAATATTTTTGCCTAATTCGGCTGCCGATCATGACGTTTTGCAAAACTGTTTCATGACCGAAGAGCCTGATATTTTGGAAAGTGCGACTCATTCCGGCCTTGCAGACTTCGTTTGGACTAAGACCGCCAATGGACTTTCCTAAAAATTTTATTGTGCCTGAAGTAGGTTTATAGAAGCCGCTGATGACGTTGAAGGCCGAAGTTTTGCCTGCGCCGTTTGGGCCAATAAGTCCCATAATTTGACCGCGCTTAATGTTAAATGAAAGATTATCAATCGCGGAAAGGCCGCCGAATTTTAATTTCACGTCTTGAACTTCAAGGACTGTTTCAGATTTTTCACGCGGAGCTTTGCTCTTGGCCTTCGGTTTGGGGAAGAAAATGTCCCACGAAAATTCGCGCATTCCCATGATGCCTTCGCGACGGAAAATTATCACCATGATTAAGAGCAACGAGAATATAACCATTCTCATTCCGGGAATACCGGGAATATTAATATTGAAGATTGTTATCGGATTTTCCACGAAGCGCAGCCATTCTAGCATTGTCGTAACTAAGAACGAGCCGATAATCGAGCCCGTTACAGAGCCAAGCCCGCCGACATCTATTATCATCAAAATGTTGTAAGTCTGCGTTATCATGAACATTCGCGGGTCTATAGTCGTGATTAAGTTCCCCATGAGAGCGCCACCGAGTCCGCCGCCAAAGCAGCCGAGTGTAAACGCGAGAACTTTTACTTTGAAGGTGTTAATGCCCATCATTTTGGCCGCGACTTCATCATCACGAACAGCACGAAGGACACCTCCGAAATTGCTGCGCAACATGCAGACGGTGCAAAGCAGAACGATTCCTAAGCAGCCCCAGCTCATAAATAGCGTTGT
>JAFSUP010000053.1 GCA_017445205.1 Synergistaceae bacterium | reverse complement strand
AATTTGCCGCGAAAATCTTTTTAATTTATGGGACGAATTTTATTCAGCGATTGCCCCTAGCTCTTCTGACAGCGTCAGGGACTCCGCGAGATTCATTTTAGAAAAAAATATTATCTGTGGCGATTCCATAAACGGCACCGACAAAATTATTTTTTCAGAATGGATTTTTCTTGATGACAAAATTAATGTTCAACGCAGCGATTTTAATTTTCGTAACATGCTCGAAGATTCAATGTATGCAAATATCCCATTGAAAGATTTTGATCCTATCGACTACAGGAGGCTCCGCGACAGTGAATCTAATTTATAATCTTAAACAAAATAATCCCGATATTCTTTCGTGTCTCGCGAATTTGTCAAACGACGAAGTCTTCACGCCGCCGAAACTCGCTAACGAAATTCTTGATACTCTGCCACAAAATTTATTTTCAAATCCCGACTCAAAATTTTTAGATCCCGCGTGTAAATCGGGCGTGTTTCTTCGAGAGATTGCTAAGCGTTTAATCAAAGGACTCGAGCCCATTATCCCGGACTTACAGGCGCGACTGGATCACATTTTTCATGAACAGCTCTTCGGGATCGCGATAACAGAACTCACGGGAATGATTTCGCGGCGGACTCTTTACTGTTCAAAGGACGCGAGCTGTGAATTTTCCGTCAGTCATTTTGACGACGAGCAAGGCAACATAAAATTCAATATTAATTCGCGGCATAGATTTGAAAAGGGCAAGTGTGTTTTCTGCGGAGCGTCGCAGGCAAATTACGAGAGTTCAGACCGCGAGACTCACGCTTACGAATTTATTCACACGCCGAAGCCAGAAAGGATTTTTAACATGAAGTTTGATGTCGTTATCTCTAATCCGCCGTATCAGATGAGCGACGGAGGCGGCCTAGGGTCAAGTGCGTTACCGATATATCAAAAATTTATAGAGCAAGCTAAAAAATTAAATCCAAAATATATTTCTATGATTATCCCGGCGCGTTGGTATTCGGGCGGACGTGGCCTTGATGAATTTCGCGAGGAGATGTTATATGATGAAAGAATAAAAGAGCTTTATGATTTTCCAAACACAGAAGATTGTTTCCCGGGGGTTAGTGTCGAAGGAGGAATTTGTTATTTTTTATGGAATAGAGATTATAAAGGGAATTGTAAAATTACAACTATCAGAGGCGAGAACAAAAATGAAATGATACGGCCATTACTTGAAAAGGGATTTGCAAGCTTCATCAGGTACAACGAATCTGTATCAATAATGAACAAAATAAAGAAATTTCATGAAGATAGCTTTATAAATCTAGTGAAACCCAACGATCCGTTCGGCTATGATGTCAGAGAGAAAGATAGTTATAGAAGAGTTAAACCTGATATAAAACTCAAGCCTTTTGATAATAGCGTTTGTATTTATTATTACGGCTGGCAAAAAGATGGATTAGGTTACATTAATAAATCAACCGTAAATAAAAATCATGAATTAATAAATAGATATAAAGTGCTAATATCAAAAGCGTACGGCACCGGTGGTAACATACCTTATCAAGTTTTGAATACACCATTTATAGCCGCACCAGGCAGTGTATGCACAGAAACGTATTTAACGATAGGCCCGTTTGATGACGAGTCAACCGCGCAAAATGTAATTTCGTATATCGCGACAAAATTTTTCCGATTCCTCGTCGCCATGAAGAAGAACACACAAAACGCACACCCGCCAGTTTATCAATTCGTTCCCCTGCAAGATTTCACAAAGCCATGGACGGACGAAGAGCTATACGCAAAATATAATCTCGACGCGGCCGAGATAGCGTTCATAGAGTCCATGATTAAGCCAATGGAAGTGTGAACTTCATTATTTTATGAAAGGAGCAAAAAATGTCAGCAAGAGAAAGCATTTACAATATTTTAGATTCACTACCGGACGAAAAAATTCCCGGCGTCTTAAACGTAATAAAACAGTATGTTGGAACAATCGACGATCCGTTTTATAGCGATGCAAATATGTCGGTGCTTCGTCAATCGATTCGTGAAGCCAATGAGGGAAAGTTGACGCGACACGAACTTATCGAAGTGTAAGATGTATAAATTGTGGTCAGATAAGGCTTGGGAAGATTATCTTTACTGGCAAATACAAGATAAAAAAATTCTCAAGAAAATTAACGAATTACTAAAAGACATTGAGCGCAATCCTTACAACGGTCTTGGAAAGCCAGAGCCGTTGCGAGGAACGCTCAGTGGTTATTGGTCAAGACGAATAGACGATGCCAACAGAATTATTTACTGCGTTGAAGATGATCATTTAGTGCTTCTTCAGTGCAAAGGACATTATGATGACAAATAAATTTTTATTGAGGAGTTGAGATTATGCCAAGCGATTTTTTCACAAGCCTTGAAGTTAATCCACAAATTTACGCGTATATAACGCCCGGGGTAACGTATCACGAAGGCTTCATCAAAATCGGTTACACAGAGCGCGACGCCGAGACCAGAATTAAAGAACAGACTCGCACTCCCGGCCTTGAATATAAAATTTTGTTAATCGAATCAGCCGTGAGAGATGACGGAACTGTCTTCACGGACAAAGACATTCATAAAATTTTGCGCAAAAATGGTTTCAAACAATCCGAACACGGCGCGGAATGGTTCAAATGTTCGCTCGAAGATGTTCAGGCGGCAATAATCGCGGTCAGAAATAAAAAATCCAAAATTGGAAATAGAACTAGAGATTTCAAAATGCGTCCCGAGCAAGAGCGCGCTGTGGCAATTACGGCGGAATATTTCACGCGGATTAAACAGGAAGCCCCCGGCCATACGCCAAAATTT
>JAFSUP010000052.1 GCA_017445205.1 Synergistaceae bacterium | reverse complement strand
TTATCTTTACTTTTATTTCGTTCTTCTTTATCATTTTTACCTACTTTTATTTATTTTTTTTATAATAATTATAAAAGAACCTCTGAGGTTTTTCGATTTTTCAGAGGCTCTTTTTGTTTTTCTTAACTTAATGACATTGCCTGTATAAGGGGGAGTGTTTTATAAATTTTCCCATTCGCGGGCAACAATGCGATCCATAATTTTACGGCGTTCACGGGTAGGAAGTTCGTTTAATGCGTCGTTAATTTCTTTTAATAATCTCGTGTCACTCTTACGAACTCCCGCACAAATGCCTTTGAATTCAAACTTAAACCCTTCATCTTTTGGAAATTGTATAAACATAAGATTTTTATATGTTCGCTCATAAGTGCGGGCTGTGTCAAGGTTTATAACAAGTCCATCAACTTCGCGTTCGAGCAACTGCTCCAACATTTCGCTGACAGTATCGACAGGAGGCCGAGGAATTGCGCCAGGAAGCTGATCTATAGCGGTGTATAAATTAGTCCCCTTTTGGCCAGTAAATCTAGCGCCGTGAAAGTCATTTAACGTTTTTGCGTTCGCATACTTGCCGTTTCTGTGAACGATGACAGCGTATTCAGTCGTTTCAAATTCATAAACTTTAGAAAATGAAATCGTTCTTCTACGTTCTTCCGTGTCAAGCATACCTGAAAAAATTGCGTCGATTTCACGACGGGAGAGAGCCGGAATAAGATCTTCCCACGCGATTTTCTTGACTTCGAGTTTTGCACCAATCTTATTAGCAACGATTTTAGCTATTTGAATGTCATAGCCTTCAGCATAATAGCCCTCTTTGTTTGCAAGCGGCACGTTTGAATCGGTCTCTCTGTCTTCTTCCCAGTTATTGGGAGCGTAATCACATTCAGTGCCAACACGAATAATGCGAATTTTGCGCGAATTATATTGAACACCGAAATACACGAATACGCTTAAAAGTATTGCCGTGATAATAATATACTTTTTCATTGTCTCCTGCTCCTTTCTAAAATTTTTGATGTAAATCGGGGTTTGAAATTGTAAGAATTTTAACACATTTCTCTTATTTCATTTTTTACATGTTAAAATTTCTTGAACAATAATTCCCAAAAGTTTAGGAAGCGTGAGAATGACGAGCAATTTTGATTTTATGAGAAAAAAATTCCCCGAATTGGCAGAATTTGGGGAGAACGCCGAGAAATTTCTTTATGACAATCCCAAAGAATGTGTATATAACATTTCTCTCATTCTTGAGAGTATCGTAAAATTCATATGCCGTCAGGAAGGCATTGACACACAACGCAAAACAATCTGGGGACTTATTGATGAACTGATGACGAGCGGCAGAATTGAAAAAAGCACGTTTTACGTTTTTGAAACCCTAAGAGACTATCGAAACGTGAACACTCACACAACAGAAAAATTTTCGCTCAATGAAAGAATGACTCTTCTTCAACACATTCATAATTTATGCGAGTGGTTCATGGCTTCGCGTGTCGATCGAAGCTATCGGCGCAAGGGATTTTTAATGCCTCGCAGGGGAGAACGGTATCCTTATAGCACGCAGCAAAAATATGAACGGCTCAAGCTAAAGCATGGAAGTTCTTTTCATGGAATGTCCGATGAAGCTTTTGTGAGTTTGTGTCAAAAAACTGATTCACTGTCTGAAATTATCGCAGCACTTCAAAATGGCGCAAATCCCAACGCAAAAAGTGAATATGGCGAGACTGCTTTTCTTATTGTGTCAGGGCGTTATCATGATTATAAGCGTAAAGGTGTTGAAGACGATGACTTTGAAGTAGTTATTGATGCTTTTCTAAAATCAGGCGCAGACTTTAATTCAAGAAGTGCAATGGATGAAACCGCTCTCATGATCGTAGCATTAGACGGAGTGCCCGGAGCTGTTTATGCTCTTCTGATGGCTGGAGCGGACGTTAATATAAAAAATGAATTTGGTTACACTGCGTTGATGTGGGCGGCCATGCATTCAGGAGGGGATAAGGGCGGAACGGAAACCGTTGATATTCTTCTAAGAGCAGGCGCGGAAGTTAATGCTCAAACTATATTTGGACAAACCGCTCTTATGCTGGCGGCAAATAATTGTAACGTCGAAGTTCTTGATTTGCTTGTGAATTTTGGTGCAAATGTCAATGTAAAAGCTGAATACGGCCTAACCGCTCTCATGCATGTGTTTGGTAGTGACGGTGAAAGAAAAACAGAGTCTGTTAAAACTCTCTTAAAATTCGGTGCAGATGTTAAAGCTAAAGACAAAGACGGCAACACTGTTCTCATGTATGCAGTACGAACGCTAGTGCTGGACTCCGATACAATCGAAGCTATTACTGTTCTCCTGACAGCAGGGTGCAACGTCAAAGCTAAAAACAAGGATGGTCGGACTGCGCTGATGGAGGCAATGAGAAATTTAGGCTACAGATATTCTCGCAAAATAGTTAAGGCGGATACACTTGAAATTATTGATTTATTTGTGTGTTTCGGGGCGGATATCAACGCAAAAGATAAAGACGGCAGAACTGCCTTAAGGTATGCAGCAAAAAATTCTCGGTGGTGTTTTGAAGCTGCTGATGCTCTTTGGAAAGCAGGCGCAAAAATTGATGCAGTTTCCTTGCTAGAAATATTGAAAGGGCTTTTTTTGCGTTTACTCGATAACTTACACTTAATTCATTAGAAATATTGCAAATTGTCAAAATAAAAACTAAAATCTCCGTGAAAAATTTTAAAATGACGAAAGGATTTGAAATTTTATTATGCCAAAACTCAGCGACAGAGTAGGCACCTTCACAGACTCAGTTATTCGTCGAATGACAAGAATCTGTAACAAATACGGAGCTATTAATCTTTCTCAGGGATTCCCCGATTGGGAACCGCCGAAAGAAATGTTGGACTCGCTCGCAAAAACTGCTTACACAGGCCCGCACCAGTACGCGATCACATTCGGAGCTAAAAACTTCCGCGACGCTATCTGCGCGAAACAAAGCAAAGCCATAGGGCGCGACATTGACCCCGAAAAAGAAATCGTTATCACCTGCGGCAGCACTGAATCAATGATGTGCGCAATGATGACAATCTGCAACCCCGGCGACAAAGTCATGGTTTTCTCACCGTTCTACGAAAATTACGGCGCGGACGCGATTTTATCCGGTGCTTCACCGATTTATATTCCGTTGGTGCCGCCGACTTATGACTATGATATAAAGCTTATCGAACAGGGCTTCAAAGACGGCGCGAAAGCAATCGTAATTTGCAACCCGTCCAACCCTTGCGGCAAAGTCTTTAAAAAAGAAGAGCTTCAAGAAATTTGCGACTTGGCCGTAAAGTATGACGCGTTCGTAATCACTGACGAAGTTTATGAGCATATCGTCTTTGATCCGTATAAACACGTCTACGCTTCAGGACTTCCTGGAATGTTCGACCATGTTATAACCTGCAACTCGCTTTCAAAAACTTATTCAATCACCGGCTGGCGACTTGGCTATTTAATCGGGCCCGAGTATGTCGTCGAAGGCGCGCGAAAAGTTCACGACTTTTTGACTGTCGGAGCCGCAGCGCCGTTACAGGAAGCCGCGGTGAAAGCGTTCATGTTGCCGGACGAGTATTACGCCGAACTCAAAGAGAAATACACTCACAAGCGCAATAGATTCCTTGAAGCTCTCGACGAGGCCGGACTCAAACACAATATACCGCAGGGGTCATATTTCGTCATGGTTGACATTTCAAACTTCCTTGAGCTTGACCAGTTTAAGGGCTGGAGCGACTTGGAATTTTGCGAATGGGTAATTAAGAATATCGGAGTCGCGGCTGTGCCTGGATCGAGTTTCTTCAGAGAGCCGATTAATAATTTAATCAGGTTCCATTTTGCGCGCTCTGATGAAGTTCTTGACGAAGTCGCCAAACGCTTAAAGAAGATGGCTGCGCTTGTAAAATAATTAGAAATTAGAAATGAGGAATTAGGAATGAAAAACGAAATCACGGAAATGCAATCAGAAATTGAAAACAACTCCTCACTCCTAATTCCTAACTCCTCATTAATTGCAATGAGCGGTGGCGTTGACAGCAGCGTCTCCGCTTTTTTAATGACGCAAAAATATAAAACTTGTCGCGGCGCAACGATGCTTTTATTTTTGAATGAGGCGTTAGGCGTTTCGTCAAAATATCCGTGCTGCTCGCGTGAAAACATAATCGACGCTAAAAAAATTTGCGACACTCTCGGAATTGAGCACGAAGTTTTGAATTACATGAACGAATTTGAAGAAAGCGTGATAAAAAAATTCGTGAGCGTTTACGAAGACGGCGGCACGCCTAATCCGTGTATCGACTGCAACAAATTTTTGAAGTTCGGAGCGTTATTAACTCACGCGAACGAAATTAATTTTGAAAAAATCGCGACGGGCCATTACGCAAAAATCAAACGAGATTCTTCCGGGAGATTTTTATTATTCAAGGCCGAAGATTTATCGCGTGACCAAAGTTATGTTTTATATATGATGACGCAGGAGCAGTTGGCGCGAACAGAATTTCCTTTGGGCGACATGAAAAAAACTGAAGTCCGTGAGCTTGCTGCGGAATTAAATTTTGTGAACGCTCGAAAACATGACTCGCAGGATATTTGTTTTATCCCCGATGGCGATTACGGAAATTTTATAGAAAGTTTTACGGGTAAAAAATATCCGGCGGGGAATTTTGTTGACTCGTCAGGAAAAATTTTGGGTGTTCATAAAGGAATAATTCATTACACGGCCGGCCAAAGACGAGGCTTAGGGGTCGCTGCGAGCTCGCGTCTGTACGTTTCAAAAATAGACAGGGCCTCAAATAATATCACATTGTCTTACGAAGACGAGGCAAATTTATATTGCAAATCGTTACGAGTAAGGGACGCAAATTTAATTTCATTTGACAAACTACCTGAAAATTTTCGTGCAAGAGTTAAAGTTCGCTATCGACAAAAAGAAGTTTCAGCCGTCATAAATCAAACTGATGAACACGAATTAATAATTGAGTTCGACGAACCGCAAAGGACACCTGCGAAGGGACAAGCGGCAGTTATATATGACGATGACGCAGTCGTAGGAGGCGGGACGATTTCTTAATTTTTCCCCCGCCGCGTCTCCCCACCCACCCGAGCCGCGGCTCCTTCCCTAAAAATTGTTTGTTCAAATTAACTTTACGCTTGACCGAAAAAATTTTTGCTTATATAATGCACTCCGAAAATAAATCCCAATAAGTTTGGTGTATATAATTTTTATACGAGAAGGGAAATGAATTTTTTTGTTAAAGGCACGAAAGAGCTTTGCAAAAATCGCATTGCTTTTAATGATTTTGTCAGTGTTCATCTTGACCGCGGCGGGTGATTCTGAAGCAGCCAAGAAAAAGAAAAAACACTACGACGATTGGCGAGCAGTTGCTGCGGATATGGCACTCGAATTTAACGCCGCTATAGATGACGTAATCAGCGACAATTACAAGAGCGCTTATCAACATGTCAACGACGCTTATTTCAAATACTACGAAGTTCAAGGCGTGGAACGCACAGTAATGTATGCAATTTCGGCGGCAAGAGTTAATCACATTGAAGGACAATTTCGAGATATAAAACACGTCTTACTTGGCAATCAAGAGAAAGAGAAATCTTTATTATTACAACAAATTGAAGATTTGAAGATCAAAGTTTATAAAGATTCGATGGTGCTTGACGGTAAAGCAGAAATTTCAGACCCTGACAGCGTCGGACAAGCAATTTATACAGATACACAAGTTTCAAAGCCTGCGTTAGTTGCAAGTGTTCCGACACAACCACAAACACAGAGCGAAACTGTTACAACGACTACATTATCAGAAAATAAAGCACCAGTTAATCGCGATTGGCTTACATTTATAACAGCGTTCGGACTTTTGGTACGCGAAGGCCTTGAAGCGATTTTAGTAATCGTGGCTATCGTTGCTTACTTGATTAAGACCGGAAATAAGAACATGTTAAAAGGCGTGTATCTTGGCTCATTGGCGGCAATCGTTGCGAGTGTGATTTTAGCTTGGGCACTAGAAGAACTCATGGGTGAACAAAGCGGCGTGGCACGTGAACTTCTTGAAGGCTGGACGATGTTTTTAGCGGTTGCAGTTTTGTTTTATGTCAGCAACTGGATGTTATCAAAAGCCGATACAATCGCATGGGAGAACTACATTAGCGGCAAAGTTCAACAGTCAATAGATTCAAAGAGCCAATGGACATTAATTTTTGCAGCGTTTATTGCTGTAATGCGTGAAGGCGCAGAGCTGATTTTGTTCTATTCAGCGGCATTTACTGGCGGTATGAGTAATCCAACTTATATAGCATACGGAATCGGCGCTGGAATTTTGGTACTTGTAGCCGTATGGATAGCATTTAGATATTTCAGCGTGAAACTTCCGTTGAGAGCTTTCTTTATGTTCACAAGCATCTTGTTATTCTTAATGTGCATTTCATTCATGGGCAAGGGCGTTGTAGAACTCACAGAAGCAGATGTAATAACGGGTCGCACTGTTATTCCGGCGATGAATGGATTTTCAATCGAAATTTTGAGCATTTACGACAGAGCAGAAACACTTATCCCGCAGATAATGCTTGTAATTGCAGCGTTATGGATAATGCTCCCTCATATGTTCAGAAAAAAGAAAAAGGCATAAATTGCCCCGCTTGCAACAGGGCATTTATCAAAAAACAATTTATTCAGGAGGTATTTTACTATGAAAAGGTTAGTTTTGGTAGCAATGATTTTGGCGCTTGCGACAGGAACAGCGTTTGCAGCAGGAGTGGCCGCCCCGATGACAATGAAGCCGGGCGAAGTTGGATTTGAGGAAATTCCAATCGGTGAAACACAAGTCGGCCCTTACAACGTAGCAGCGGTCTATTTCCAGGCTGTTGACATGTACCCGGTAGGCAAAAACCCCTCAAGAGAAGATTCAGACATGCACCTTGAGGCAGATATTCACCTTAAACCAGAAGCAGCAATCGCTTACGGCTTCGGCAACGGCGAAGACATCTGGCCGGCGTACCTTACAGTTAAGTACGAAATTGCAAAAATCGACGGCAAAGTTGTAATGGACGGTTCATTTATGCCCATGAACGCAGATGACGGCCCGCACTATGGCGCAAACATCAAAAAAGGACTTGCCGTAGGACCATACAAACTTCGCTTCATCATTGAGCCGCCTTCGGATTATTTGCTTCACACTGACGACGAAACCGGCGTACCTGCAAAAGAAGATGCCAAGAATTTCTTCCAGACTTATACAGTGGAATTTGATTGGAATTACACAGGTGAGCAGCTTCAGAACGACTAGTATTAATCACGATTTATAAATTTAGGAGTGAGGGTAAAATCCTTGCTCCTAATTCTTATTGTAAGGAGGAATGAAAAATTCTTAAATATCTTGTGGCTGTAACTGACCAATTAGCGGCATTTGCTTTAGTTTTGGGAATGATGTTCAGCTTCTCTCACTCATTTGAAACACAGAAAATTAAAAAAACAGCATTTATATTTTCTATTTTAGGTATAGCGGCTGGCTGTGTGCTTTTTAGCCTTAGAGTTTACGACCCCAAAGGCATGAATATATTTTTAATTGCATTAAATAGAAAGTTAGCTGTAACTATAGCCGTGATTTCATTATCATCACTTGTGTTAATGCTTGTTGCGTGGGTTATAAATAAGAAAATTTTCAAGCTTGCAAGTTTATTTTTGCTTGGAATTTTAGTCTTAGTTGTATTTTCTTATTTATTGCCTCCAGTTTTGCAATACACGCGCGAATTTATTTATTTTGGAGAATCTGGCATTAGCACTAATGCGATGTTGCGTGCGTTAGGCTTTACACTTGGAATTATTGTGTTTGTTTTGCTTACGTTAAGCTCTTATGAAGTTCATCAATCTTTGCGAAATACCAACGAACGATATTTATTTTTATCAATTTCGATTTTGATACTTGTATTTGAATACGGAGCTACAGCGATTACAGCTCTTCAACGCTTACGAATACTAAAGACTTCGGACGCAATTTTTAATATTTCCGTCTTCGATGTAATGATTTGGCGCGGTGCTAATCCCAACGCATTTTTATACGCCCAACTTGTATTAGCGTTAATAATGTTGTGTTTTGTAATAAAAACTCATTTAAAGCCGACGGGAGAATTTACTAATCGTGCGCTATTACGAAAAGAGAAAGCAAGATTAAGAGATTGTCGCCGCTGGTCGTGGAGTTTGTGTGTATTTGGTGTGATTGCGGTTTTTATAGTTGTAATTTTGCATTATTATGACACAAAACCACCCGCAGAAGTTCAGCCGGAACCTTATGAAATCACGGACGGCATAATCTCAATAGAATTAGAAAAAGTTTCAGACGGACATTTACACAAATTTTCATATGTAACGCCAAATAAGTTTGATGTTAGATTTTTAGTTGTCAAAAAACCTGCCGGAACTGCTTACGGCGTCGGGCTTGACGCTTGCGACATATGCGGCATCGCTGGATACTATGAACGCGGGAATGACGAAGTTGTATGTAAGCGCTGTGATGTTGTAATGAACAAGAACACAATAGGCTTCAAAGGCGGTTGTAATCCAGTTCCGTTTGAATATGAAATAAAAAATGGAAAAATTTTTATTGATGTTAAAGAATTAGAAAAACATGAGACAAGATTTAGATAAATCAAGGAAGGAGGTTTAATAAAAATTGTTTTGGCGAATGATATTCAAAACTCTCGCCCGTCAGAAAAGCAAAATGCTGATGATAGCTTTCACCGTGATTTTAGGCGTGTCGCTCTCAACTGCAATGATGAATGTAATGTTGGGTGTTGGTGATAAAGTAAATCGCGAATTGAAAGTTTATGGCGCAAATATCACAGTCAGGCACAAGGATGCCGCTTTAATGAGCGATCTTTATGGCCTAACTGAAGGGCTTGGAGTTAATGATAAATTTTTGTATGAAGAAGACATTTTCAAATTAAAAACAATTTTTTGGGGATTTAATATTTTAGATTTCGTTCCAATGCTCGATGGGCACGCTATTTTAAGCGTAAAGGGACGCGCTGGAATTGTTGGTGATGTTGCAATTTGTGGTACGTGGTCTGAAAAACATGCAATTTTATCTACAGGCGAAGAACTTAGTACAGGACTGAAATCTCTTAGAACATGGTGGGACGTTAAAGGCGAATGGATTGGCGAAAATGAAAATGACGCTGTAATGATTGGTCATTTGTTAGCTACGCAAAATAAAATTCACGTCGGAGACGCCATAACACTAAGTAACAACGGCGTTGTTAAAAATTATATCGTAAAAGGAATTTACAACGATGGCGGCAATGCTGATAATAAAATTTTAATGACGTTACCTGCTGTACAAGAATTAATGGTATTACAGGGTAAAATTTCGAGCATAGAAGTTTCGGCTTTGACCACTCCTGACAATGACTTAGCACGAAAAGCCGCGCAAGATCCAAAAAGTTTATCACCTGATGAATATGAAACTTGGTATTGTACAGCTTACGTAAGCGCGATATGTCATCAAATTCAAGAAGTCATAAGGGACAGCGTCGCTAAGCCGGTGCGTCAGGTTGCAGAATCTGAAGGTACAATCTTAAACAAAACTACTTTGCTTATGATTTTAATTACTATTTTAAGCTCAATAGGTTCAGCACTTGCAATTTCTAATTTAATCACTGCTAGTGTTATTGAACGAAGTCAGGAGCTTGGATTACTAAAAGCTCTTGGTGCATACAACTGGCAAATTGCATTATTAGTATTACTTGAAGTCATGATAACAGGGCTAATCGGCGGCATTTTAGGCTACTTCCTTGGGATTGGATTTGCACAAATAATTGGGCAAACTGTTTTTGGCTCTTATATCGAAATTGCAAGAATGGTAATTTTAATTGTTGCTGTAATTTTGTTTTTTGTAACATTATTGGGCAGTGTTCCTGCGATTCGATACTTGATGGCACTGAAGCCGACGGAGGTATTACATGGAAAATAAACAACGCAAAGGCAGTAGAAAAACTTTTTATTTGAAAATGGTATCAGGCTCGTTAATTCGTCGTGCATCAAGATTGATTATAGCTGTACTTGCCATCGCTATTGGTGCAACGATTTTATCCGGCCTTGTTACAATTTACTATGACATTCCAGAGCAGTTAGGACGCGAGTTTAGGTCTTATGGCGCAAACTTAATTGTATTACCACGTGGCGAAGCCAAAATCACACGCGACAGTCTTAAATCATTGGAAAATTTAATTGGTGCAAGCAAAATTGTAGGCATGGCGCCGTATCGTTATCAAACTGTAAAAATTAACGAGCAACCGTATATAATCGCAGGCACTGACTTAGCTCAAGCACAAAAGAATAGCCCATTTTGGTATATTGAAGGCAAATGGGGAGATTCTAACGACACAAACTCAGTAATGGTCGGACATGAGATAGCACAAACGCTAAATTTGAAACTTGGCGATACTTTCATGATTCAAGGCGTTAAATACGGTGAACAAGCTGAAGCATCAGGCCAAAATCTTTCAGCTATCGAAAATCAAAAACGTGATACAGCGCGCCAAAATTTCCACAAAAATTTAAAAGTATGTGGTATTGTATCAACAGGCGGAGCCGAAGAAGGCTTCATTTTCGTTGATGTTGACATGCTTGATGATTTAATTGGCGATATTTTTCGCGCTGATGTCATTGAATGCAGCGTCGTAGCTGACGCAAATGAACTTTCGCTAATATCCAACAAAATTGAAAAAGAAATTCCAGCTTTGCAACCTCGTGCTGTACGGCGTTTAACTCAATCACAAGATATTGTTTTAGGCAAATTACAAGCTCTTGTTCTTTTGGTTACAGTCGTTGTATTAATTATTACTATGATTTCAGTTTATACAACGATGATGGCGATGGTAGCTGAACGTAAACGCGAAATCGCATTAAAAAAAGCGCTTGGTGCCGAAAATAAATTAGTAATGAGTGAGTTATTAGGCGAAGGCGTTTTACTCGGTGTAATCGGTGGTGCTGTGGGAGTTTTCTTAGGTTTTGAGTTTGCTCTGCGAGTAAGTCTAAATGTTTTTGGACGCGGAATTAATTTCCAGTGGATTTTGATTCCAATTACTATCGCTGTATTTGTCGCAATCACGGTCGCAGCCTCAATTATTCCCGTGCGCAAAGTCATGGATATTCACCCCGCTATAGTTTTGAAAGGAGAATAAAATTACAAAATGTCAGATAAAATTCTTGAACTTAAAAACGTATCCAAAATTTATGGCTCGTTAAAAGCTCTTGCAGACATAAATTTAAGCGTTAATGCAGGAGACTGGCTCTCGATAATGGGGCCGTCAGGTTCGGGCAAAACTACAATGATTAATATAATCGGTTGTATGGATACGCCTTCATTAGGCAACGTAATATTAGACGGCGTCGATATTAGCAAAGAAAACGCAGCTAATCTCACACGAATCCGACGCGACAAAATTGGATTAATCTTTCAGCAGTTTCATTTAATTAGCTATCTTACAGCCGTCGAAAACGTAATGGTGGCCCAGTATTACCACAGTATGCCCGACGAAGAAGAAGCTATGGAAGCATTGGCTAAAGTTGGATTACAAGACCGCGCTCATCATCTTCCGGCTCAATTATCCGGTGGCGAGCAGCAACGAGTTTGTATAGCTCGCGCCTTGATTAACTCGCCGCAAATTCTTTTGGGTGATGAGCCAACTGGAAATTTAGATGAAGAAAACGAGGCCATAGTTGTTGATATATTCCGGCGTTTGCACGATGAGGGCGTTACTATAATCATAGTTACTCATGACCCCGAAGTCGGTGATGTAGCACAACGAAAAATAATTCTCGAACATGGAAAAATTGTAAATGATATTGATCAGTCCGCTACGTTCGGCGAGGCTTTGAAACTCAGAAATTAATTTTTATCAGGTATAATCTTAAAAGCGTTAATGATTCCTGCCGTGAGTCTTTTATTTGCGGTCAGGCCCGGACGCGATAAAAGTCAGGAAAATTTGAGGTGAAAAATTTTTATGATTACGGCAAGAATAGAAGACTATCTCGAAGAATTATTTTTACTCGAAAGCACAGGCAACAGCGTTACAGTTACAGAACTGGCCGAGCGTTTGAAAATTACTAAAGGCACAGTTACAGCCACGATTCAAAAACTCGTTGAGCTTGAACTAGTTAAACATGAACGCTACGGAACTCTTCATCTTACTGAAGCAGGGCGGCTTAAAGGCATGATTACGTTCAGACGTCACGAAGGTTTTCGTGCTTTCTTTCATGAACTTCTTGGCCTCGACCGCGAAAAATCTTCAGAAATGGCTTGTTCGATGGAACACTACGTTGACAACACGACCGAAGAAAGATTATATGCGCTGCTCGAGTATTTCAGGAAGTCTCGTGCAGAACATCAGCCTTGGGTCGATGAAGCTTTTTTAGCGATTGAGAAGCCTATCTTGCTTGTGCCAGTTCCGTTGACTTTGTGCGAGCCGGGCTCAACCGGAGCAATTTTGAGATTAACAGCCGACGAGCCATTAAGAAAAAAAATTTTAGACATGGGCTTCACGGCGGGCGCAGAAGTTAAATTTGTCCGGAGCGAAGGCGAAAAATTTGTTTGTAAACTCGGCAGGCAAATAATCGAACTTCCTTTGAACGAGGCCGCTACAATTTGGATTCAACAGCCTAGTAAAAATTAAAGTAAAAAAACAGCCCTGACTTCGCGCCGGGGCTGTTGTGATTTTGATTTTCAGAAACTAAATTATTTGGGTAAACTTGGCGAGACATCGAATGAACATGAATCTATAAATTTATAAACCCTGTTAATCGCGTCTTGGTAAGTTTGTTTTTCTTCCTTGAAGCCGCCGAAGAAGTCCCATAGCTTTTTGAACATATTTCCACTTACTATATATTCAGAAACTTCGTGTAATCCAACGATTCGAGCCTGTGCAAGAGTCCTAGCGTAGCTTGTTACACCGGACAAGTTGGCGCTATCGAAGCTGAAGTAAGGTGAATTAATTTTGACAAGTGACTTCAGATTTTCTGAACTTCCAGCTACAAGACCGTTATAGACTTGTGCGGCAAATAGAACATCAGCATAACCGTCAAAGAATTGCGACTTTAAGAAATCTAAAACAGCTTTCACTGCGTTGACTACAGGACCGCCAGCCACAGCTATAGCAACGTCAACAGCCATTTTAAAAGAGCTAGCAACGATTTGCTTACTGTAAGCGGCTTTAATCTGACGATCAAATTCTTCCCAGTCCGGGTTATTTGTGGTAAATATCTGATATAAATCATTAGCGGCTTCCCTTGTGTATTCGGACAACGAGTAATTGCTTGCAATGTATTTTAATATCCCCAAATTTTTATAATATTCAGCGTAGTTAGCCTGAATTTGTCCGTAAGAATGAGCGATTTCAAACATTTTTACGGAAGTGTCAACGAGGTCAAGAGCCACTGTAACGCCGACAGAAATTCCGGTGTCGTGAGCCTTTCTGAAGTCCATAGCCTTCTTACCCCACTTTCCAAAACCTCCGACAGCTCCAAGTTCAATTTTATTGAATTTATCAAGAACTACCGCTACCTGTTCAGCAACCGTAGCTATAGCTGTTAAATCTTTAAAAATTGTATCTGCTACGGCAAAACCGGTTTTTGCGTCCGAAATGTCTTTGCTGATGTCGTTTAAGTCGGCGAGCATTCCGTGAAGTTCTTTGAGCCCATCTCTAACCGCGCTATGCTTCTCAAGAGCATCTTTGACACCCATATAATCAGCGTACAATGCTCTTAAATCAACATCTACACCATGCCGCATTAACTGTTCAGATTTTTTGCTCAAGTTCATAGCATTCTCAAGACGACTACCAAACTGTTTTTGCTCTGCTTCATCTCTGAAATATTGACTATACTTTCCGCCTGATAAGTCTGAAGTGAAGTTTATTACGGTTTTTGACAACTTCAAAACATCACCTGCCATGTGAAGGCCGTCTATCCAATATTGTCGCCTTGTTTGTCTTGCAACGGCTTCCGCGTCTTTAGCGATCATAGTGCCGACTGCGTAGTCGTTAAAGTATTTCATAAAAATTTTCTTTGGTATCTCAACTTTCTCGAAGTCAAAATTAAACACCGATGCCGCGTCTTGAACAAAATGAGTCATGCCACTCTCTTTTGTAGAAAGCTCGATATATTTTTCAGGGAATATGTCGTTATTCATGAGATCACGCAAAGTTGTTGAAGTATTTTTGCCGGACAATGGCCATGTAGTTTTTGTCGGTGAAGTTTTCATTTGTTTGACTTCTTCATAGTCCGAATAGCCATCGCCGTCAGTATCAGAAAGCAAAGGATCTGACTTCATTACTACGTGAGTCATTCCGTTGGCGGTCGTAACGTAAATTTCTTCACCGTTCAAAAGTCCATCACCGTCCCAGTCAGCAAGGTCTTTTGATGTTTCAGGCACAATCATTAAATAAGCTGAACCGTCGGCTAATGTAAGAGTACCATCGAGAATTAAATCGGTGTAATAGTCAGTGAGTCCATCGCTGTTACTGTCTTTCGTGTAGTCTATTGTTTCATGTTGAATTTTGTTATAAACAGTATCAAGGTCTAAAACGTCGTCCGCACCGGTTGTCGCAGTAGCGTAATAATATTGTCCGTTCGTAGAAGTCGCGATATTTTGAAGAAGAACCGTGTTTGCATTTCCCATCCCGATTGTGTAAATGATAACGTTATTGTTGTTTGCAATTTGAATTAGGGAATCGTAACTATAACTATTGTGAGTATCGTCTCCGTCAGTGAGAAAAATAATATATTTCGATGCTGCGTTTTATGATGAAAGAATATTAAGAGCTGTATTTAATCCTACTGAACCGTTCGTACCTGAATTATAGTTATACCCACTATCCCAAGTAATGCTATTAATTGCGTTTGTGAAGCCTCACTCGACTAAAGTCGAGTGCTTCCAGCCGTCTTAATTGGCCGGACTGCCTGTCTGCATATTCGGTCTAATCTCAGTACACAAAACCGAAGTTCTGATAACCGCAAAAAGACTAGAACACAGATACAGGTGCGGGTGCTTCTCCTAAACACGAGGGAACTTTTGCCCCCATGCCCAACCTTACTGTCACCAATAAGGATTACGTAGAATGCGCGGTTAGTGTCTACT
>JAFSUP010000051.1 GCA_017445205.1 Synergistaceae bacterium | reverse complement strand
CGAAATTTTCTACGGTAGTATATCGGTTTTAGGCGGTTTTTGTTATTCTTTATCGGAATAATGATTGCAAAAAATCCGCCTTTTGAGCGGATTTCTATTTTTTATCGGCCATTACCGAGTTATCTTCTGGAGCCGGTGAACAGATTCGAACTGTTGACCTGCGCATTACGAGTGCGCTGCTCTACCTCTGAGCCACACCGGCAGTCATAATTTTAATTTCTACAGCGCGTAATTTTATCAGCTACTTCGTTTTTTGACAAGCGGCACAAAAATCAGCGTCGCTAAAATCCCGTTCATGATTCCGTTACAACCGCCACCACCGCCATTTGAATTAGTGTTAGAGCTTGAAGAAGAATTATTTTTAGCTTCGTAGTTCATGTATGTGTCGTAAACCGTCTCTGCGGGAGTTGCCGGCATAACGGTTGCGTCGTTGATATTCGTCTCATAAAAATCTACAGCTTCTCGAAGATTAAAAATATTTTCGGCTGCGCTAGCTTCCGTTTCATCAGCCACCGCAACCGCACCGCCGAGAAGCGACGCTTTAATTTGATAAGCCGTCAAATCCGAATTCATTGACGCAAGCAGTGCCGCCGCACCAGTCACAAACGGAGTCGCCATTGAGGTTCCTTGCATTTTAGCCATCGTTACGCCGTATGAATCTGTGTACTTTTGAGAAACACTTCTTGTGCCATTCGCAGGGAAGAGGCTCCATATATCAACGCCAGGCGCGTTTAGATCGGCTCCCCTGTTGCTGAAGTTAGCAAGCGTATAATCTCTACTTATCGCACCTACCGTGATCATGTTATTTAATCCCTTAAACGACGCAGGGTAAACATAATAGCCCGGGCCTGGAATATATCTTCCATGCTTTTTTCTGCTTGGAAGTCCGATTGTTTCAATTAAGTCGGAGTCGTTAGAGCCAGCTTGTGTGCCGTTCCCTGCAGCTACGACAATTACAGTTTTGTTTATTTTATCGAGGTCTTTGAAAGCGCGCCAGAGAGGATACGTAACCAAATTATCAAAATCCGGAACTAGATTGGCATAAAATTCAAATGACATATTCACAGCCTTAATATTTAATCCGTAATTCGTGATTAAGCTGGTTACATAATTAACGCCGCTGATGATGTCCGATATCGTTCCAGCGCCGTTGCTTGCGAGCGACTTCACCGAAATCATTTTCACGTTCCAATTTAGTCCGGCGATCCCCATTCCGTTGTTGCCTTCGGCACCAATTATCCCAGCTACGTGTGTCCCGTGTCCATCAGTGTCGCTAGCGTCAGAATACGAATAAGCCGAGCTGTAATTATTCTCTAAGTCAAGATTTGTGTAATCAATTCCCGAATCTATAATCGCTACATAGACGCTGCTGTCGCCGGTGGTCTTGTCCCAAACGTCGGGAGCGTTCACGGCGTAAAATCCCCAGCAAGTGTCTTCGGTCATCATGCTTTCGCTTTCATTTGGAAGCGTGGCCGCCGTATAAACTCGATAATTCGGGGAGGCAGCTAAGACGTCAGGATTTTTTTTCAAGTCTTCTGCAAAGTCGTTAGCGTCCATCGTGTCGGAATGAAGCAAAGCGTAAACGCCGCTTCCGATATCTGAAAGTTCCGCGTAAGTTTCTTTGACGGACGCGCCAGCAACTTGTGCAAAATTTTCAGCGACAGCCGCCGACGAAACGACCACGCCGGACTCGAGAGTTTGATTTTTAAGAACGACAATGACATCACCGTCGACATAATCAGTTGAAGAAGAGGCCCACGCAGCACAGGCCATCAATGTAAGAGCAAGAGTAGAAATTATTTTTTTCAATTTTTTCGCACGACCTTCATAAATTAATTTTTGAGTTTTGAAAATTATATAACAGGGGTGTGGAGAAAATTTAACTTCTGGACAATTTGTCCAGAAGTTTTAGTTGTGAGTTTAAGATTTATTTGCTTGTTCACGAAGAACACGCCGCAAAATTTTTCCCGTTGCTGAAACCGGGAACTCTTTAACAAATTCGACGCTTCTCGGTACTTTGAAGTGAGCTAGTTTTTCTTTAGCAAAGCGAATTATTTCGCGGTCAGTTGTTTCTGCATTCTCTTCTAATTGAATATAAGCCTTCGGAATTTCACCGTTAATATCGTGGTGCATTCCGACTACTACGGCAGCACGAACAGCGGGGTGTTCGCACAAAACTTTTTCAACTTCTTGCGGATAGACGTTAAAGCCACCGACGATAATAATATCCGTAACGCGATCGAGAATGCTCACGTAGCCATCGTCATCAAAGCGGACATAATCGCCCGTGTTAAAAAATCCTTCTGAATCAAATCTTTCAGCCGTGATTTCAGGCGCATGAAGATAGCCCGGAGTTATCGAAGGCCCTTTTGCCCACAGCACTCCCTCGCGCTCGGATTTGGGAAGCTCTTGGCTGTCGCGAGTCTTCAATTTATATTCATAACCCGGGATTATCGGCCCTGAAGTTCCCGTGTGCTGTGTTTCGCAGTCGTGGTTCATGCAAAGCACCGGCGAAGTTTCTGTTAGTCCGTAGCCTTCCATGACGTCGCGACCTAATAATCTCAACGCCTGCTGATGAATATTCGGTGCTAACCTGTCGCCGCCGGTGCAAATGACGCTTTGACGCGCCAAAATTTCCGGCTTAATCTTTCCTTTCTCTACCGACATCAGCAAGAACGACAACATAGCCGGGACTAT
>JAFSUP010000050.1 GCA_017445205.1 Synergistaceae bacterium | reverse complement strand
CTTTAACGCGCAAAATATATTCGGTTGGCTTAATCTGGATATTATCGCGGATTCGGATTGGCGGTACAACGATTCCCATTTCGAGCGCCATTTGTTTTCTTATAGTTCCGATTCTATCGAGCATGTCGCCGCCTTGCGCGGGGTCGATTAACGGGATTATCGCATAACCGATTTCGGCTTCCATGGGCTCGACGGTCAAGAGCTTCATGACGTCATCAGGCGAAACGGGTTCGGCCTTGGGTTGCTCGCCTGCGGGTGCTCCGGGGGCTGCGGCTGTAGCTCCTGCTGGCGCTCCCGCTTGAGGTGCTCCTGCGGCTGATTGCGCAGCTTGCTCTTCTGCTTCGATTGCTTGAACGTTCGCTTCGCGTCCGACCGTATAGCCCAAAAATCCCGTTAGCAACGCCAATCCCACGAACGGCACTGTAGGAAGTCCGGGGATTAATCCCAAAGAGAGCAGCATTCCCGACGCGATATATAAAGGTCGCGGGTACTTTGTGAATGAGTTTATTAAGTCCGGGCCAAGTTCTGACGATGCCGCCGCGCGCGTTACGATAACGCCCATGGCCGTTGACATCAGAAGCGCAGGTATCTGACCGACAAGGCCATCGCCGACAGTCAGCAAGCTATAATGTGCCGCCGCTCCGGCCGCGTCCATTCCGCGCATAAAAATTCCGATTGAAAGTCCACCTATTATGTTAATGGTAGTAATTATTAAGCCTGCTATAGCGTCGCCTTTTACAAATTTCGACGCACCGTCCATAGCTCCGTAAAAATCTGCTTCGCGCTGAATATCCTGACGTCGTTGCTTGGCGCCCTGCTCGTCGATTAAGCCGGAGTTCAAGTCCGCGTCAATTGACATTTGCTTACCGGGCATGGCGTCGAGTGTAAAACGCGCTGCGACTTCTGCAACTCGTTCCGCGCCCTTCGTGATTACCATCATCTGAATGATAACCAAAATCAAGAACATGATAATGCCGACGACGTAATTACCGCCAACAACGAAATTTCCGAAAGCGTTTATAAGTTCGCCGGCGTTGCCATAAAGTAAGATTAGTCGCGTAGTTGAAACGTTCAATGAAAGTCTGAACAATGTCGAAATTAAAAGTAAAGTTGGAAAAATTGAAAGATCGAGCGCGCGTTTCACGTAGAACGTAACAAGGAGCGTAACGACGCCGAGCGTTATATTCATTGCAAGGAGAATATCTATAAGCCACGTCGGAAGAGGCACGACCATCATTATTATAATGAGCACCATTAAGAGAGCTACGCCGATATCGGAATAGCTCTGAACTTTTTTTCGCATTGAACCTGAAGTGGCACTCACAGCCTCTGCCAAATAAAAATCCCCCGTTCATAAAGTCTGAAAAATTGTTTGTATTTTACACGAAAAAAAATTTTTTTTCTCATTTTCGAGGAGAGCCGCGACCGCAGTCCGGGGTGGGTGGGTGGGAGGACAAGGGAGCGGCTTTCAAAAATTTGCTATATAATTTCAAAATAAAATCACGAACACAGGAACATAAAATAAAAAATGGAACACAGATCTTATTTTTTACAAATAACAGTTTTTTTTGCCCTCTGCCTCGCCTTATGTGCAGGCGTGTGGTACGGACTTCAAACTCTTGAAGATTATCGCGAAGAATATGACATGATCGTCAATGAACGTGATAACTTTGAAACTATAATGGACGGTCTTCGCGCAAAAAATAAAACTCTCCAAAGTATCAGCAAAGTTACTCTCGCCAACGTCAACACAAGCGCGGACAGCGTAGCATTTTATTCCGAGGTTCAAAGATTGATCCAAGAAAATTCTTTAAACATGTTATCAATGCAATACGACAAAAATATTTTATCTTTGCAGTTGCAGGGAAATTATTATTCACTCGTGCATTTATTTGCGGACTGGCGCGAAATGCCTTTTGCCTCACGCGTTAACGCTTTGAAAATTACAAGAGATGCTCAATCACCCGCGGACTTAGTTGATGCTGAATTAACTTTAGAGGCTTGGATAGAATAGAATGAACGCTTTAATCGAAACATTTGCAGATTTTTGGGAAATTTTAACGGGCGTCATTGACGATAACAAAGCAAAAATCATTCGCTTGCTGTGCTTCACTTTGCTTTTATTTGGAATTGCGTGGGCGGCTATTAATTATTTCAGAGCTGACCAAATCGCAAACACCGAACTTGAATTTTATTCTGAAGAACGTCATCAACGCGACGACGGCTCAGCCTTGAAACAAATGGCCGATCTTGCGAAAACTGTTCAAGATATGCGCGAAGGCGGCGAAGCGATTGCTGCTAAGATTAACGCTGCTCACACTCGCCCTTTCAATATCGATGGCTATAACGAAATGGGCCTTGAAGACCTTGGTGAAGCCGTGAAGCCTGAAGATCAACTTCCTGACGGTGCTACCGCCGAGAACGCCGAAGAGAAAGAGCCAGAAATTTTCGTTCGTGCCGTGATGACGTCGGGCAAAACTCACGCCGCTATTCTCGATTTTGGTGAAGAGAAAGGCTATTTAGCACGACGAGGAAACGAACTTCCTAACGCTCTTGGCCGAGTTATAAAAATCACTCCTAAGAGCATCACCGTAAGACGCGACAGAAAAACTTATACTTACGAAGTCGCAAGACTGGAAACAGAATTAGAAAAGAAATTAAGAAAACAGAAAGCTGGAAAACAAGGTCAGCTTGGCGTAGAAAAATTTTTATTTGAAGGTACTGTTCCGGACGATAGCCCTTTAGGGACGAGCGTTAAAGAAGAAGAATTAAAGAAATAAAAGATTAAAATTTCCATTGCTCCCATTTTTCGATAGTGTACTGTAAACGCCGCGGAATTTTTTCAAACGCTTCCGCCTCGATTGAAATCTTAACTCCGTAAAACGCCTCCGCGATCGCTCCTGCCATTGACGCCGTAGCAGTCGTCTCTCCTCCTAAAAAAATTGCTTTTCTGATAACGTCCTCAAAATTTTCGCCTTCAAGAAACGCAGTTAAAGCCGCTGAAAGAGTTTCAGGACACGTCGTAATAAAGTCAAAATTTTCACGAAGCTCTTCGAAAGTTTTTGTGAGTTCGAGGCCGGAACGTTCTTGAAAATAATTTTTAATTTCGTCTTTGGATTTTTTCATTCGCGCAAAAAAAATCATTCCCGCCATAACGCGCGCGAAACTCACAACATTTTGATTTTTATTTGTAACTCGTGCAGCGATCTCGGCGAAGCGTTCAACGTCTTCAAGATTATCGAACACCCATGCAATCGGCGACACTCTCAAAACGGAGCCATTACTTTGACTGTCATAAGCCTGAGGCGCTTTCACATGAAGCCAAGCAAAAAATTTTCTACCGTAAATTATTTTTTTGATTTTTCGACCAAAAGCTCTCATCCAGTAAATTAAACTGCCTCGAAATTGTCCCGCCGTGCAGACATTACCCGGAACTTTCATAGCGTGCATCAGAGCTTCAGCGACGGCCAAAGTCATTACGCTAATTTCAGTGCAGCGAGGCTGATTATCGCCTTTAGGAAAAAGAGGGAAGTCCATATTTTCAGGCTTGCACCGTTTATAAGAACTTCCCAATATGTCACCGACGACAGCGCCGAGCATTTAAGATTTTGACCTCCATGAATCCCATTTATAAAGCGTAGTCGATAAAAAATTATCGAGCTTCGGCATAACCATTTTAGAAATTTCGTCGGGGATTCCAAAAAATCCTTCGCCGATTGACGCTGCTATAGCCGTGAGAGTGTCAGAGTCGCCGCTTAACGATACCGCACAGCGCACGACGTCTTCAAAATTTTCGCCCTCTATGAAAGCTGTGATAGCTTCGGGAACTGTTTCTTGGCAAGCCTCAACATGATGATAATATGGGCGAATTTCATCAAGCGTTCTTGTTAAGTCGTAATAATATTTTTCGCTGATGTAATGTTTTATTTCGGCCTTCGTTTTTCCTGTTCTTGCTAAGAAAATCGCCGCCGCTGTTGCTTTAGCTCCTCGAATGCCTTCGGGGTTGTTGTGCGTTACTCGTGAACTTACCGCCGCAAATCTTTCAACGTCTTCAATATTATCGAATGCCCACGCGACGGGCGAAACTCTCATCGCCGAACCGTTGCCCCATGAGTTATAAGGCTGCGGCGTTTTGCTTGCGAAGAGCCAATCGAAAAAATTTCCGCCATATCCCGCATTAGGATAAGCGCCACCGAATGCTCGCATGGATTTTATTAAATAATGTTTGAATTCAGCTTCTGACGTAGCGTCGCCCTTGTTCGGCATTGAACACATTAAAGCGTCAGCTACAGCCAACGTCATCACAGTATCGTCTGTAAAATTTGAAGCGTCGCTGACGAGTGGATATTTTTTACTGTAAGCGACTTTTCTGTTTCTGTCGAACTCAAACGGACTTCCTACAACGTCTCCGACAATCGCGCCTAACATTTTTTCTAAGCCTCAAACGGTTTTACATCTTTAACGGCGTCAGCGGGATATATTCTATTAAATCCGTTGTCCGCGTCGATTAAAATGTATTTATTGTTGCCCATGCCAAGTTCTTTCATGTAAGAGAGCTGTCGAAGTCCGTGGCGCGTTTCGATTCTTTCAACGAGTGCAGCGCGGTCTTGAGGTTTCAGAGCGTAAACTAAATCTACGCAAGCCGTATCGATTGCGAGAATGTCAAGCGAAGCCAAAATTCCCACGTTCGGAGTTACGACGGGTTCGGCCTCAACGCCTTCGCAGTCGCAAGAAACTGACATATTACGCATGACGTTTACAAACGCTATGTTCTTTCCAAAATAATCGACAGTCGCCTTTGAAGACTCTGCCATTCGTTCCATAAGTTCTTCGTAAGCTATGTCCCATTGATTAGACTGGCCCGGTGTCGTGTGGATCATGGCCTTCCCGATTCGTCCATCAGCGCAGCCGATCCCGATGTTCTTGTTTGAACCGCCGAAGCCGCCCATAACGTGTCCTTTGAAGTGCGTAAGCACGAGCAGCGAATCATAATTAAGCATGTTCACGCCGACGGACATTTCTTTGAACCAGTTCCCGCCCTTCACGGGTAACAAAGCCGTGCCGTGTTCGTCCATAATATCGACGTTTGCGAAATCCCAGCCGTTAATCTTGAGCGTCTCGCGATGTTGTTCGGTCGTGTATCTATCGCCTTCGTAGTAAGAATTTGTTTCAACGATTTTCGCTCCGGGCAAATCTTTTTCAATTAAATTTTTTACCCAAGGTCGCGGGATTATGTTAGGGCCGTGCGGTTCGCCAGTGTGAAGTTTGATTCCGACTTTGCCAAGAATATTTTGACTGATGAGAGCGTAAACTTTCCGAAGTCCTTCGGCTGATAAGTCGCGCGTGAAATAAACGATTGATTCATTTCCTGAACGCTTTTCATAAGGAACGTATTTATCTCCGTCTTTTCCCGGTAACATAAAAAAGAAAACCTCCAGAATAAAAATTACAAATTAAATTTATAGGAGTGGTGCGCTTAAGGAGAGTCGAACTCCTGACCTACGGCTCCGGAGGCCGTCGCTCTATCCACTGAGCTACAAGCGCATATTTAAGAATTTTCGTGAATTATATCACGCTGATATTTGCCTAGCGCTATAATAAAAATAAAAAATGGACACGCAAAATTTTAATTTACCTTTATGTAACTCATTAAGAAGAAAAATCGGCCGCGCTCTTGCTCAATGGAAGATGATTCAGGCGGGCGATAGGATTCTTGTTGGACTTTCTGGCGGCAAAGACAGTTTAGTTTTGCTTCATGCTCTTCATGATTTCGCACGCCGAAGCCCGGTGAAATTTTCTCTTGCGGCTTTGAGCGTCAAAATCACGGGATTAGATACAGAAATTTTAAAATCGTATTGCGACATTAAAAATATAAATTATTATGTCGTCGAACAGCCGATAATCGAAATTATAAAATCAAGAAATGAAAAATCGCCGTGTTCGTTCTGTGCAAACATGCGACGCGGGATTATAAGTTCATGGGCAGCGCAAAACGGTTTTAATAAAATTGCTCTTGGCCATTCTCTTGACGACGCTGTAGAAACTTTCTTCATGAACCTCTTGCACGCAGGCCGCGCGAAAAGTTTTCAACCTGTCGCCTACATGTCACGAACTAATATAACCGTCATTCGCCCGCTAGTCTTATCGACCGAAGCCGCGATTATCGACGAGGCCAAGCGCTTAGAACTCCCAGTTATAAAAAGTCCTTGCCCGTTCGTGGGTCATACGGAGCGGCAACGAACTCGCGATTTTATTTCAGAATTAAAAAAACAAATTCCCGATCTTTATTCAAAAGTTATAAACGCGCTTGAAAATTTGTCAGATTTAGAAAGCTGGAAAAATTTATGAGCATTCCTTCAGATATAAAAATAACTCCATGGCTTGAACAATATAAAAAATTTAAAGACGATTATCCCGACGCGATTTTATTATTTCGCATGGGAGATTTTTACGAAATGTTCTTTGATGACGCTCGAAAGGCTGCGGCTATTCTTGACATTGCACTGACGGCTCGCGACAGTGAAAAAAAAATTCCGATGGCCGGAATCCCTCATCATGCTTTGAATGTCTATCTTGGAAGATTAATAAAGGCCGGGTGCCGCGCGGCAATCTGTGAACAAATTAGCGAACCTGATGCGAAAAAAGGAATCGTAGATCGCAAAGTCATTCGCGTTGTAACGCCTGGAACTTACGTTCCTGATGACGGCTTCACGGATTCGGGACATTTAGCGGCGGTTTGGGTTTTGAAAAACGAAATAGCTATGGCGTTGTTGTCTGTCGATACGGGATTATTAGAGGCCGGAACTCTCAACGAACGTGACGCGGCGGCAATGCTCACGGCGTTTGCCCCCGGTGAAGTTCTTTATCCGTCGAGCCAAAATATAAAAAATTTTCCCGGCTTTCTAAAATCGCTAAACTTGGTCGGCGTGTCAGGAGAACTTTTCAAAATTTCAAACGCTGCAGGACGATTAAAAGCAGCTTTGAAGACGCGACGACTTGCCGGTTATGGAATCGAAGAGAGTGATCCTTGCGTAGGGCCTGCGTGGGCGGCACTTGATTATCTTTCAGCAACGCAGTTTAGCTCTTTGAACAACGTTTTGAAAATTTCGCCCTTGCGAGTAAAAGACCGAATGAGCCTCGATGCTGCCGCGCAACGAAATCTTGAATTAATCCCGGAAACTTCTCAAAGCGGAGTGTCATTATTATCTTCGATTGATAAATGTCGAACGCCGATGGGCCGGCGAACTTTAAGAGAATGGATTTTGCGGCCTCTTATGGACGTCAAGGCAATCGCGCGACGACAGAACGCTATAAAAATTTTAGTGAACGCTCGTAAAGAGTGCTTGTTGCTTCAGGATACTTTAGCGGGAACTCGCGACGTAGAGCGGGCTTTATCGCGGCTTGCACTTGGGACGGGGAATCCGATTGACTTAGGAGCAATTCGCGACACGCTGCGACTAATCCCGGACATAAAAAAAATTTCCGTCGGTGAGCCTCTGAACACGATTATAAAAACTCTTCCGGACTTGTCGGACTTGAATAATTATCTTGAAAGCGCGCTTGAAGAAAATCTCCCGCGATTTTTGGGAACGTCGCCCGTAATTCGTTCGAGCTTTAATGAACAGCTTGCAGAATGGCGGGATATGTCAACGCGCGGCGAGCAGTGGCTAAGTGCATATCTCGAACGTGAACGCGAAGCCACGAAGACGCCAAAATTAAAAACGGGATTTAATAGCGCGTTCGGATATTATCTCGAAGCAGGTAAAAACGGTTTGACGATTCAGCCGGATTATTTCAAACCGACGCAGACACTTGTAAACGCAAAGCGATTTACGACACCGGAATTAAAAAATTTTGAAACGAAGATGCAAAATAGCGCGTCAGAAATTTCTCGAATTGAGAGTGCTTTATATGTCGAAGTCGTTAATAAAGTTCTCGAAAGCAGCGAACTGCTGCAACTTGTCGGACGCTTGCTCGGAATTTTAGATTGCGCTTCTTCGTCAGCTTCGATAGCGCAGGAACGAAATTATCATTGTCCCGTCGTCGATGAGTCTGACATAATTGAAATTAAGAGCGGCCGGCACCCAGTTATCGAAGCTGAAGTTCAAGATTCTGTTTTTGTTCCTAACGACGTGGAATTAGATTCTGAAGGTCGCGTGATAATTTTGACGGGGCCGAACATGGCGGGGAAATCGACGTGGCTGCGAATGACTGCGCTGTTATCTATAATGGCGCAAGCGGGCTTGTGGATTCCTGCGGAGAGTGCAAGATTTGGAATTGTCGATCGAGTTTTCACACGCATAGGCGCGCGAGATGATCTAGTCCGGGGCAGCAGCACTTTCATGATCGAGATGCTAGAGACCGCGAATATCTTAAATAACGTTACGGACAAGAGCTTAATAATTTTAGATGAGATTGGCCGCGGTACAGCGACATGGGACGGAATGAGCATAGCGTGGGCAGTTCTTGAATTTTTACAAGGGAGTTCGAAGGCGCGAGTGTTATTTGCGACGCATTGCCACGAGCTAACATGTTTAGAAGAGCGATTAGACGGCGTTAAGAATTACAGCATGGCCGTGAGCGAAGGCGCGGAAGGAATTTTATTTTTGCATCAGGTTGTTAAGGGGCCGGCAGATCGTTCATATGGGATCGAAGTAGCGAGGCTCGCGGGCTTGCCTGATTCAGTTTTGCGTCGAGCGTTTGAACTTTTAGAAATTTTTGAGCGCGAAGGCTTTGAAGTAAAAAATATCTCCGCGCCATTACCGCAGGTTGCTTTGAAGCGTCAAATTATGATGTTCACGCCGGAAGCCGATGGCATAATCGAAGAAATTTCTGCGTTAGATACAAATAACATTACACCAATCGAAGCACTGAATATCTTGAACAAATTGCGTGCAAAGTGTCAAAAAGCGTTGAAAAATTAGAACTTTTTTCCCTAACTCCTACTTGTTTTTTCGTGATATTCTTGTTCGGTGTTGACGTTCCAGACGTTAAATTTTTCTTTTTTGTTGCTTAAAATATTTTTGACAGCTTCGAAAGCTGTGCACATAGAGTGATCGATATTGTTGTATCTGTGCTGACCGTTTCGCCCGACGCAGAAAAGATTTTCGATTGAGTCAAGATAATTTCGCAGCGCGTCAATTTGTTCGTAAGTGTCGAAGTACGCCGGGTAAGCTTTCTTTACGCGTTCGACATGAAAATCTAAAACATCGTCGCGCGAATTTAACAGGCCGATTTTCAAACTTTCATTAATGCCAAGCGCAGCAAAGTTTTCATCGGTCATTGACCACAAAGAATCGCTGCCAGCGGGGCTCCCGCCTTCGTTACAAAAATATTCGAGTCCGATCCACACAGTGTGATTTATATCATTGACGAGATACGGCGACCAGTTATTAAAAACTTGAATACGACCCATTTTTACATTTTTATCATGGATATAAATCCAATTATCGGGAATTATATTGCCGATAGTTTTAATTTTTGTTTCATTCTTTAATTTTAAAGACTTCGCTAAAATTCCAACTGTCATGTAATCACGATAAGGAAGCCCGGAGGCAATTTTTGCAATTTCGTTAGGTACGTCATTCAAGCCTGCGACTAAATCTTTAAGCGGCATTGATGAAATTACAATATCACATGCCTCACCAAAAACTTCTCCGGCTTTCTGATAAGAAATTTGTGTGATAGCGTTT
>JAFSUP010000049.1 GCA_017445205.1 Synergistaceae bacterium | reverse complement strand
TTCGCACACTGCCGCGTCATTAGCCTTGTGAGCCTTCAATAACTCCTCCGGCATCGTCAACGGGTCATATAAATCCGCTAGCGACGAGCCCGGGAACTTCTCACGAACGTCAAGAATTTTTTTCGCGGTCGATTCGATTTTTTCACGCTGCTTTTCTGACGGCGACGGCCACGGGAAATTGTTATAGACCGCGGGCGAGTAACGAATATCACTTTTTAACCTTCCGCTTATCAATTTCACCCAAGCCATGTGAACATTTGAAGACAGAATCGCAAATTCATAAATCGAAACGTCCGGAATTATTATGCAAGCATCGCTCGCGATTATCTCAGGCGATATAAAACCAATCGGAATATATCTTCGATTTTCTGAAGAGACTCGCGGAATGACGAGGTAAGTAGAATCCGGCTGGCGAATCTGACAAAATAATGACGGGAAATCGGCCATCTTTTTAATTCTGTCAGCGTTGCTATGTTCACGAATGGCTTTGACCTTTTGGAGACGTTCCTTAATTTCAGGTATTTTTGCATAGTCAGACGGGTTGCCGTCCTTGAACCACAGGCAATAGCGAGAAAATTCGCCGACTTTATCGTGTAAAAATTCACGCGCGCCGATAAATGGCCTGATGTATTTCGCCAAAATCGGATATTTAGCTTCTAATTGAAATTTCTCGTCCGCAGTCATAAGCAAACCGCCGTCATCAGTAGGAGGGCTTCCTGTAGTCATCTTCGGGAGTCCGTTTCTCGGCTTGTTAATCCTATTCGTTATCCATATATCGGGAGCGTCGTATAAATATGGGTTAATGTGCGTAGCTTCTGTCTTGCCATTCTCATCAAATATAAATTTAGAGTCGTTACTCTCAAAAATCGAAAATCCGACTATAACGCAATGAACGGCGGCTCTTTCAACTGCTTCACTCGTCCAAACGAACGGTTTGTAAGCAAAATTAATCACAGCTCCGTCATCAATCATTTTTTTCCAGAACGTCGGAACGGATTCGCCCTGACAAATCGAATTTGTTGAGACAAAAGCGGCTTTGATTTTAGTGTCGTTCATGAAGTCAATAGCTTTTTTATACCAGCATATTACATAATCGAGCTTTGTTTCTATTTCGCCCTTGCCCCAGATTAAAGCCATATCATCAGACTGTTCTTTCGTCCTGACAGACTGCCCCACGAATGGCGGATTGCCCATTATAAAATCTAATTCGCCGGGCTTAATCAGCGTTTGCCAATCGAGAGTCAGGGCGTTAGCTTCAATAATGTTTCCGTAATTTTCAAGCGGCAAAACGTCATCAAGAACTTGAACTATTCCTTTCGTTTCGTTCCACATTTGAGCTTCGGCGATCCAAAGGGCAGTTTTTGCAACGGCGACAGCGAAATCATTAATTTCAATTCCGAAGAACTGAGAAATTTTAATTTCAATCGGCGATAAATCTCCCGTCGCAAAATTAATTTGCTGTTTCGTAAGCTCCGTTAAAATTTGATTTTCGAGTCTTCGCAACGACAAATAAGTTTCCGTCAAAAAATTTCCGGAGCCGCAGGCGGGGTCAAGGAATTTTAATTTCCCTAAATTTTTCTGAAACTCGATTAATTTTTTCGTGCGCTGCGTAGATTTTGATTTCAAAATTTTGTCGAGGTCAGTTTTCAAATTATTTAAGAATAACGGATCGATGACTTTGTGAATATTTTCAATGCTCGTGTAGTGCATACCGCCTTCGCGCCTGACGGAGTTTTCTTTTTCATCGCCGCCGTCAAGGATGCTTTCAAAAATCGCACCGAAAATCGTGGGATTAATTCTGCTCCAGTCGAAACTTTCGGACATCTCGTGCAAAATTATTTCGAGAGGCTCGCCGTCAATCTGTGGAATTTCGATATTAACTTTGTCGAACAAACCGCCGTTGACATAAGGAAAATCCGCTAAATCAGAATCGAGATAGGGGTCTCGCTCTTCAATTTTTTGAGACAGCACCGCGAATAAATCTATTAATGCCCTGCGTGAACTGTCTTTGTGTTTAAGCAAATAGTCATGAAACGAGCCTTTTTGAAATTTTCTACCGCCGCCTGAAAGCTCGGTGTCTTCGGCGTAAAGCAAGAAAACTATTCGCACGCATATAACTGTTAAACTTTGCTGTGATTCTCGTGATTTAGGATTATTGTAGCGTTTTTCAAGAGAATTTCTTAATTTTCGCGCAAGCTCGCCAGCCTTAATCGAAATTTCTTCTTCATGAATATCTTTCGGGCTTGAGGCACTCGGATCTATCATGAATAAAAATTTTCGCCATTCTTTTTCAAGATTTTCGAGTTTAATAATTTCCGGCATATAATTTTTTTCGTTCCAGCGGTTCATGTCGTAAATGCGAAATTCTTGAAAGTTGCAGATTATAATCCAGCGGGGATTTTCAAAATGGGGCAAACTTCCATAATATTTCACAGCTTGCTCAAAAGGCGTTAAATAAGAACCGCCGTGTTTGATTTTAGCGTCAAGATTAACGTCAAAACTTTTCTGCTCGATTAAAGTCTGCGTCGAAGTGATGTAGCCGTCAATGAAATTAACATGCCCGCTCCTGACTCTTTTTTCAAATTTAATAACTTCGCCGGAATTTTCGATTCCTAAAACGTCCTGTAAGAATTCGATCCAAAATGTCTGTGAGTCGCTTTTCTCGTCGCCTTTATTTTTCCATCGTTCAATAAAATTTTTCATTCTTCAATTATAATTAACTCTCCAAAACCATAACCCGCAAGCCGGAGCAGTCATTGCCGACTCTGTCCGTTCACTGCCGCTTAATAATTCTTCGAGCCATGCGAGCGAATTTTTTTTCAAAGCTATTGAGTTTATGTTGCCAGTTATGATTCTCACCATGTTAGTTAAAAATGACGGAGCCTTGACGCTGATTATAGAGAGCTTTCCGCGATTTCTGATTCTTAATTTTTCAATCGTTCTAAATGGATCGTCAGGACATTCGCCCGCGCGACAGAAAGCTTTGAAATTATGCCGGCCTTCAATCAATTTGCAAGCCTGCTTAGCGAGTTCCATATCCCAAGGCTTGCCTTTTCGCCACCATACGAAATTGTTAAGCATCGGAGGACATACTGCGCCGTGCCAGATAAAATATTTATATTCGCGTGTCAATGCGCTGTAGCGAGCGTTGAAGTCGTCAGGGACGTGGAAAATTTTTATAACTCGAATATCTTCAGGCAAATAAAAATTAATCGCAAGTCGCAATTTATATGGCTCAAAAAATTTTTCCATTTTGAACGAAGCGACTTGTCCCCACGCGTTCACGCCCTTGTCTGTTCGGCCGGCTCCTGTAATTCTGATTTTGTGTTCGGCTATTCGCGCTAAGACGCCTTCAATTATCTCTTGAACGCTCGGCGCATCAGGTTGGATTTGCCAGCCCGAATAATTTTTCCCAATGTAAGAAATTTTTGCAGCGTAATTCATGAAAAGATTATAGTGTAAAGCGAAAACACTTGACAGCGAAAAATAATTTTTTATAATGCAAGCATGATTGAGCGCGTTAATGGTATAAATAAAAACGACGGCGAAATTTTAAAACGAAGAGTTTATTGCAATCTGCTTTACGATTTTTATTCGCCGCTGTTGACAGAACGACAAAGAAAAGTTTATGAGACTCTGTGCTTTTCGGATTTGACTTTGAGCGAGGCCGCCGATGTTTTAGGGATTAGTAGGCAGGGCGTTTATGTTCTTGCGCGGCACGTCATGGAGAAACTCGAAGGCATTGAGCGCGAACTCTGTTTCGCCGTGAACACTCGACAACTTGAAAATCGAATTAAAGAACTTGAAAATGAAAACAAAACATTGCGCGAACAACTTAAAATTAAAAATCAAAATTCGGAAGGAGGAGAAGTAAATCATGTTTGACGCTCTAAAAGAAAAATTTGCAAGCGTGTTTTCAAAATTAGGAAGCAAAGGCAAATTATCCGAAGCTGACATTGACGCAGCATTGCGAGAAGTCCGAAGGTCTTTATTAGAAGCTGATGTAGATTTCAGAGTTGCTAAAGATTTCATCGCGAAAGTTCGCGAACGAGCTTCAAGTGCTGAAGTCTTAGAATCGATCACAGCTAGCGAACGAGTGGCCGCGATCGTCTATGAAGAATTAATTTCACTCATGGGCAAAAGCGAAGGCCTGATTATCTCTCCCAAACCTCCAACCGTAATTTTAATGGCCGGTCTTCAAGGTTCCGGCAAAACCACAACTACAGTAAAACTCGCGAGAGTTTTAAAAAATTCTCATAGTCCGCTCGTCGTTGCGTGCGACTTAAGACGACCGGCAGCCGTTGAGCAGCTTCGAGTTTTAGCGAACGACGCAAAAATTTCTTTCTACGGCCCAGAAAATGAAACTGAAACTGACGTTTTGAAAGTCGTGAAGGGTGCGAAAAAATTCGCTGAAGCTCACATGAACGACGTAATAATTTTAGATACGGCTGGAAGACTTCACATTGACGAAGAACTGATGACAGAATTGAAAAATATTGCCGAAATTCTTCCACCGCATGAAAAAATTCTTGTTGTTGATTCAATGATCGGTCAAGAGGCCGTCAACGCCGCTAAATCGTTCCATGAGTTATTAAATCTCACCGGCTTGATTTTAACAAAGCTCGACGGCGACGCACGCGGAGGCAGTGCTCTAGCTATTCGTGCGGTTACGGGAGTGCCTGTGAAGTTTGCAGGCGTTGGCGAAAACACTGACGCTCTTGAAATCTTTAGCCCTGAACGAATGGCGGGCCGTATTATGGGCATGGGCGACATTCAGGGGCTTGCCGAGAAAGTTAAGGCCGCCGGGCTTGATGAAAACGCTATCAAACCAGCCGAATTATCAGGAAAGCAATTTAATCTTGAGACTTTATTAAAACAGTTTGAACAAATAGAAAAATTAGGGCCTCTGGATAAAATCGCCGGAATGATTCCGGGTCTGGATAAGATAAAAAACTTTAAGGCCGATGACGCAGAAACGTCAAAGGCTTTGAAACGCAACAAAGCTATAATTCAGTCAATGACACCTGCAGAGAGACGCAACCCGCGAATTATTAAAGGCTCCAGACGCAGGCGAATTGCTGAAGGTTCGGGAACTTCGGTTCAAATGGTCAATCAACTGCTTGCTCAATATGAACAAATGAAAAAATTATTTAAAAATTTTTCATCAGGTTCTCGTGGGAGCAGAGGGCTGAAATCGTTATTCGGTTTCGGAAGATAATAATCAAAAAACGGAGGTGCAAAGTCAAGAATGGCGGTTAAAATTCGTTTGTCGCGTCAGGGCAGGAAGAAAGCTCCTTTTTACAGACTAGTTGTTGCAGATTCACGTTCACCAAGAGACGGGAAATTTATAGAACTCATCGGTACGTATAATCCAATGACTGATCCGGCGGCTGTAACGATTAACGAGGAACGTGCACTTTACTGGCTGAAGCAAGGCGCATTGCCTTCAGACACAGCACGCGGACTCTTGAAAAAACAGGGAGTCTGGGACAAGTTTAAGGGTGGGGAACAGAAATAAATTTCCCCGGGAAAAGTTTTACTAATTTATTAAATATTTTCATCGTAGACCGCGAATAAAACAGGAGGTGCCACTTTAATGGTCAATTACAAAGAGCTTGTGGAGTTTATCGTCAAACACCTTGTTACGCAGCCTGATTCAGTCGGCGTAGAGGGCAATGAAGGCGAAGGCGGAAGTAAAATCCTGATTCGGGTTGCCCATGAGGATGTGGGGAGAGTAATCGGGAAGAGAGGTGCAACGATCAACGCTATTCGGCTGTTGGCCAAAGCGGCAGCAGTCAAGGCCGGAGAGCGAGTTGATGTTGACATCGTAGAAGACTAGACCAGGGACTGACTTCAAATTAACGTAAGTATAATAACGGCGTTCCCGGAATTATTCGCCGATTTTTTAACCACAAGTATTCCGGGGCGTGCTGTATCTAAAGGGCTTTTCGGTGTGAACGTCGTGAATTTTCGCGATTTCGGCCGCGGCAATTACAAACAGCTTGATGATTATGCTTTCGGTTCGGGCGGAATGGTTTTCGCCGCTCCACAACTGAAAGACGCTTTGAACTCATTGAAGCCGGGGTTTGTCGTTTATCCTTCGCCGCAGGGAGTTTTGATTAATCAAGAAATAATTGAAACTCTAGCTCATCAAGAGCACGTCATCATAATCTGCGGTCATTATGAAGGTATCGACGAGCGATTTACTGAAAAATATATAGATTTAGAAATTTCTATCGGTGATTGTGTTTTAACCGGCGGCGAGATTCCAGCGATGTTGATAACTGACGCTATGTCGCGTTTAGTGCCGGGCGTCGTTGGAAAGGGCAAAGCGGTTATAGAAGATTCGTTTTATCGCGGAATGCTTGACAATCCGAATTACACAAGGCCGGCAACATGGGAAGATCTTGAAGTCCCGGAAGTTTTATTATCCGGCAACGAAAAAGAAATTTCCCGCTGGCGTCGGCGTGAAGCAATTCGCAGAACTCTGACACGAAGACCGGATTTAATTTCGCGAGCTTCAATTCGTGAATATCTTTCGGAAAAAGTCAGTGTCGCTATAAAAATCGAAGATTCAAATATAAATCTATCAGGCGTTGTTGAACTTTGCGAAGCGTATAAACTCGGTCGGCCGTTTGTGGTTGCACACGATAAAACGCTGCGCGAAGACGTTAAAAAAATTTGCCCGGGTGCGAAAGTCCTTGGTAGTTTCAGAAAAGTGCTCGAAAAATCTGAAGGAAATGTTTTAATCGTAAAAACCTCCGGTGGCGCGGTCATAAATTCGCTCCATACTCTTGAGATTAAACGCAGATGTCTTGAGCATGACGGAGAAATAATTTTCGTCTTTGCTCAAAACGATTCGGGACTTGATGAACTTAATGAAAGAAACGAAATCACCGGCTATCTTTATGAACGAGATATTAAAATTCCGTTAGATTTACAAATCGGGATAGCTTTAGATAGGCTCTTAGGAAATAGGAATTAGGAGTTAGGAAGTAGGAACTGTAAATAAAATCTCTAACCCTCGATTCCTGACTAAAACTAGAAGGGAGGAGAAAAAAATTGAACGCAGTTGACTTAGTTCAGAAGAAGTACTTGCGAGGCGAAGCTCTGCCGGAGTTCAGACCGGGCGATACTCTGCGAGTACACGTTAAAATTAAAGAAGGAACGCGTGAGCGTATTCAGGTCTTTGAAGGGATCGTAATTGCTAAACAGCATGGCGGACTTGATGAGACCTTCACAGTCAGAAAAATCTCAAACGGCGTTGGTGTCGAGAGAATTTTCCCGGTTCATTGCCCTTCAATCGACAAAGTCGAAGTTACACGTAAAGGCAAAGTCCGACGCGCGAAATTATATTATCTGCGTAAGCTCAGCGGAAAGGCTGCAAGAATCAAAGAGCGCAGAAAATTCACGCAAGAATAAAATTTTTACACTTCCCCTGCTTTCGAGTGGGGGGAATTTTTTTATTCAAAAGTTGTATTTGTACAGAAAATTTTACCCCCCCCCCAAATTGGCAAGGGAGGTTTTATTGTGTTTTAGTTTTGGTATTCTGGAACGAGTTTTCTAAGTAAGGGAAGTGCTTCGGAAGGATTTCTAAGTGCGTATTCAAGCGTTGTATCGAGCTCTGAATCTATAATTTTTTTGCCGGCTTTAATGTTGCTCTCAAAAATTTTCGGGTGCAAAGTCCCGTGTACAGAATTCTCATCGTAAAATAATTCTTCAAAAAGTTTTTCGCCCGCTCGCATTCCTGTGAACGTTATATTAATGTCTTTATATGGCTCGTAACCACAAAGACGAATTAATAACTCCGCCATCTCTTTTATATTAACCGGTTCGCCCATGTCTAAAACAAAAAGCTCGCCACCGTGGCCAAGTGCTCCCGCCTGAATTACAAGACTGACAGCTTCGGGGATTAACATAAAATATCGTCGCATGTCCGGGTGTGTAACCGTAACAGGCCCGCCCGCTGCAATCTGTTTTTCAAATTTAGGAATTACACTTCCGCGACTGCCTAAAACATTTCCAAATCGCACGGCCATATACTTAGTTTCAGGGTAGTTATGCTGCTCGTGTTCAAGAATTTTTTCGGCAAGTCGTTTCGTCGCCCCCATGACGCTCGAAGGGTTCACGGCCTTATCTGTCGAGATCATAACCATACGTTCGGCGTTATGCTGTCCCGCAAAGCGCGCTATAGTTCGCGTCCCGAGGTCGTTCACTCGCATTGCTTCACGCGGAGAAAGTTCCATCAATGGCACGTGCTTATGTGCCGCGGCATGAAACACTACTTGCGGCTTCGCTTCGTCAAATAACGCTTTCATCGCAACTTCGTCGGCAACGTCCGCAATAACCGGATAAATCGGAAGCTTCAAATTCAAATTGTTCAATGACTCCAGCAATAGATATATAGATTGCTCACCGTGTCCAAGAACATAAACTTCCGCAGGCTCGTTAAAAATCACCTGTCGCACAATCTCGCTGCCTATCGAACCGCCAGCGCCCGTGATTAAAACGCGCTTGTCTTTAATGTAATTCATAGCTGGGTCAAGATTAATCGTTATCGGCTCACGGCCAAGCAAGTCCTCTAATTTTACTTTACGAAGTCGTGAAATAGAAACTTGACCGCCTGCAAGTTCACGAAGGCTCGGCAAGATACGAATCTGAACGTTAAGCGGCGCGAGAGTGTCGTAAATGTCGCGAACTTTCTTTCCGTTATAAACAGAGAACGCGATTAACACAACTTTAAAATTTTCATTTTCGACAATGGATTTAATTTGCGAAGTGTCGCCAAGAACCATAAGTCCCGAAACGTGCATTCCGACTTTCGCGGGGTCATCGTCAATGAAGCCGGCCGGATATAATTCGTTCTCGTTGCGCATTAGGTCGCGAGCTAAAAACGCCCCGGCTTCTCCCGCGCCGATTATAAGGGTTTTCAAACGCTGATTTTTATGATTAGTATGAAGAGATTTTGTCATCAGCCACGAAAAACGTAAGCCGCCGCACAAAAATAATCCCGCGAAGAACGCTATAGCAAACGAAACTCGCGAGAACACAGCAAAATTAAAAATCGCATTGAGAATTAAAAATATCGCGAACGCCACGACATAAACGGTCGTGAACTTAATATAATCCTCCGTGCCGGCATGAGGCCAGATCGTTCGATACTGTCCAAAAATCGCAAAGACCGTGATACATACAACCGGGAACACAAGCATGACGTGTTGCCAGTTGCCGACGTCGTAAGGAATTAAACGCCCCATTCTTAGCGCGTAGCCAAGATAGACAGCGAGCGCAAGCAATATAAAATCAATAAGCGCGACAATAAAAATTTTTGCTGACGTCTTACGCCAAAATTCTTTTATAGATGTAGAGATACTCATATTTATAAAATCAGCTTCTTATTATTAGCTCCGAGGCGATCAAGTTCATTAAGAACTCCAGCGGGTGCAATCTCTATTTTCGGCTTCGCCTGTTCTTCGGCGGCTTCTTGCAAACGTTTTTTGACTTCTTCAACTGAATTTTTAATTGCCTGAACGTCGCCTTTAATCCACATCATAAGATTTTGAGCCGCGGCTTTTATAGTTTTTTCGTCGGGCATGGCGTCAATCATTCCAAGTTCGAGTAAAATTTTATTTTCTTCTTTAATGGCGTTATAAGCGTCTTGTTCGTCAAAGAGTCCCTTCTTATACAAAATCCGGAACATTATATTAAATTTAGATTTTTGATTTTCTGTTTCAAGTGCGAGCTGTTCGACCCTAGATACCATCATACCTAAGAGGTCATCTAACCCTATCTGCATTGGCATTGATTTTCTAAACTCCTTTATTAAAAATTTTCGAAACTACTAAGTAATTCTAGCATATATTTAATTTTCGGGGCACAGCGTAAAATTATAAACGAAAAAAATAGATAGGGGAAAATTTATGAGTGTATCGTTATATAGAAAGTACAGGCCGCAGACATTTGGCGACGTTTACGGCCAAAAGACTGCCATAGAGATTATAACAAACTCAATCGCAAAAGACCGAGTTGGCCACGCATATTTATTTTCAGGCTCACGAGGTTGCGGCAAAACTTCGGTTGCCAGAATTTTTGCGAAGGCGTTAAACTGTCTTGAACATCAACAGGGCAGTTTTGAACCGTGCGGGCATTGTTCAAATTGCACAGCCATAACCGCCGGTGAGAGTCTTGACGTCATAGAGATAGACGGAGCTTCAAACAATGGAGTCGATAACATCAGAGAGCTTAAAGAAAACGTAACGCTCGCACCGTTCACCTCGAAATATAAAATTTATATAGTCGATGAAGTTCACATGTTATCGCAAGGAGCCTTCAACGCGCTTTTGAAAACTCTCGAGGAACCGCCGGAACATGTAATTTTTATTTTGGCAACGACAGAGCCGCACAAAGTCCCGGTTACGATTCGTTCACGCTGCCAACATATCCCCTTTCATACGATAAGCCCGGAAGATATTTATAAACGTCTTGACGAAGTCTGCAAGTTAGAAAATATCACGGCCGAAGCTGACGCTTTGCGAGAAATCGCGAGGCAAGCTGATGGCGCTTTGAGGGACGCTCTTTCACTGCTCGAACAAGTTACGGCGGCGGGAGATATAACGCTTGCGAACGTAGAAGCATCATTTGGAGGAGGAAGCCGCGCAACTTTTGAACGTTGGATAACGAAATTAAGGACTTCACCGGCGGAGGCATATACAGATTTAAAATCAATGTTTGAAACAGGAGCGTCGGGCGTCAGAGTTTTTGAAGAGATTTTCGCGCTTATTCGTGATTTATGGCTGGCGTCTAAGTGGCAAAAGATAACGGACTCGCTTGGGAGTTCAGAGCCTGAAAAAAAATTTATCCGTGAAGAAAGCGCGCAATGGAAGCCCGAAAAATTACATTATTTCTTGAATGTCGCGAATAAAATTTTGACACAAGCACGAATGGGGATCAGAAATGATATTTTATTGGGAATGTTTTTTATGATGCTAGAGCCAGCTCCTAAGTTGGAAGCCGTACACGTCCCGCAGCAGTTTCCTAGCGCCGCTCCTTCCCACCCACCCACCCCAGTCGCGGCGCCTCCTGCTCCGAAAGCAACGATTCAAGAAGTTCGTGCCAATGATGTCGAAGTCGATGAAACACTCAAAGAGAATCTTTTGAACGTAGCGCGCGAGAAAAATCTCGTGGTTTACTGCGGACTCTTCGACGCAAGACCTTACGAAAAAAACGGAAATTTGATTTTAGATATGAAAAATCGCTACTGCTACGAAGTTTTACGACAAACAAAATTTGCATGCGCGTTTCCGGAAGTGTTTGAAAACTATTCAAGCGTCATTTTACGATTTGGGCTTTCTGAATATACTTGCCCAAAATTCAAAGATAAGAATAAAAAACTCCCTTCTTCTATCGAAAATAAAACGCAAGTTGCAAATAAAATTTCTGAAGAAGCGTTAAGTGATTCTGTTTCTGAATCTGAATACGAAATAGAAACCGAAAAGCCGCAACGAAAAACTTCGGCATTTGATAAATTCAGAAATGAGTTAGCACTCCTTCAGACTAGACCCGAAATAATTGTAATAAAACACGTTGAAAGCGAACAAGAAGAAGAAAATAATACAAACGAAGTACAAGAAGGAGAAAGCGAATAAGACAATGGCAAAAGAATTTGTTCATCTTCACGTTCATACTGAATATAGCTTGTTAGATGGCGCAATTAGAACTAAAAAACTTGCAGAGAAAGTCGCAGGTTGGGAACGCAAAGCCGTCGCAATGACTGACCACGGAGTGATGTATGGCGCGGTTGAATTTTATGAAAACTGCCTCGCTAGTGGCGTGAAACCGATTTTAGGCTGCGAAACTTATGTATCGCCGTCGGGGATCTCTTCGCGTGAAGACAAACGAAATAATCACCTGCTGCTCTTGGCCGAAAATCTCACCGGCTGGCACAATCTCATAAAATTAATTTCGATAGCGAACACTGAAGGCTTTTATTACAAGCCCCGAATAGATCACACGCTCTTAGCGACTTATCATGAAGGCATAATAGCGTCGTCGGCGTGCCTCGCTGGCGAAATTCCGCAGTTAATTCTTAATAACAATCTCGAAGCCGCTCAAGCTCGCGCGGTCATGTATCGCGATATAATGGGAGCGGGAAATTATTTTCTTGAAGTCATGCCGAACTCATTGCCGGAGCAAAAAAAAGTCAACGCCGCAATAGTCGAAATTTCAAAAAAGACCGGCATTCCGATAATCGCGACGGGCGACGCTCACTATCTCGAAAAATCCGATTATGAATGGCACAAGACGTTATTAAAAGTTAATACTCACGCTGACCCTAACGACGACGCCTTCGGATTTACACAAAACGAATTTTATTTAATGTCGCCCGAAGAGATGTGCGCAGTTTTTGAAAACGAAATTCCCGAAGCGATCACTAACACCGTAGCGATAGCCGAACGTTGCAATGTCGAATTGCCATTGAAGACAGGACATTATCTTTTGCCAAACTTAGATTTGAAAGAAGGACAGACCGCAGAGGACGATTTACGCGAAAAAGCGCACGAGGGACTTAAAAAAAGATTTGAAATTCGCGGAACTGAAATTCCTGAAGCATACCTGAAGCGCCTTGAATATGAACTCGGAGTTATAACGCAAATGGGATTTTCTGATTATTTTTTAATCGTCTCTGGAATCATTCAGGCAGCAAAAGAGAAAAATATTCCCATTGGCCCAGGACGAGGTTCGGCTGCTGGATCTGTCGTTGCGTGGAGCTTAAAAATTACAGAACTCGACCCGCTGAAATATAATTTGCTTTTTGAAAGATTCTTGAATCCTGAAAGAATTTCTATGCCGGATATTGATACGGACGTGTCGGACAAGGGACGCGATGAACTTCTTCGCTACATTTCTAAAAAATTCGGAAGCGATCATGTAGCACAGATTATAACTTTCGGACGAATGAAGAGCCGGCAATCTGTGAAAGACGTCGGGCGCGCTATGAATATGACTTACGAATTAATGAACGAAACTGCGAAATTAATTCCCGCGATGTCCAAGAGCATTAAAGAAGCTCTAGAAACGACGCCCGAGTTCAAAGAAAAATATAACACTGATCCAAGCGTTCGTAATATTGTAAACATAGCTACGAATATCGAAGGACTTGCGCGTCACACTTCGCAACACGCCGCAGGAGTCGTAATTACTCCCGTGCCGATTACTGATGTCGTGCCCGTTAAACGAATCAGCACTGAACAAAATACCGAAGGAGTTAGCCAAATTGTTACACAGTTCACGATGGAGCCAGTCGAGAAACTCGGCCTTGTGAAAATGGATTTTCTTGGCTTACAAACTCTTTCGATTATTCAAGAGGCGCTCGAAAATATTAAAAACAACGGCAAAGAAGTTCCGGACTTAAACAAAGTTAATGACAACATGAACGACCCTGCGACTTTTAAATTATTGCAAGAAGCTGACACAATGGGAGTCTTTCAACTTGAATCCGACGGAATTCGGGCAATGTTGCGAAAGCTTCGCATAGATCGCTTTGAAGATTTAGTTGCGGCGTTGGCAATGTATCGCCCCGGGCCTCTTGATAGCGGCATGGTAGATCAATATATAGACTGCAAGCATGGACGCAAAACTCCAGTTTATCCGCACCCATTGCTTGAAAATGTTTTAAAAGAAACTTACGGCGTTATTCTTTATCAAGAGCAGGTTATGCAGTGCGCTTCAGTTTTAGCTGGATATTCGCTCGGTGAAGCTGACATTTTGCGTAAAGCGATGGGTAAAAAGAAAATTGATGTAATGCAGGAACAAAAAGCAAAATTTCTTGCGGGCGCTGAAAAAAATAAAATTGATCCAAAAACTGCCGCAGAAATTTTTGACAACATCGAAAAATTCGCCGGTTATGGTTTTAATAAATCTCACAGCGCAGCGTATGCTTTAATTTCGTATGATACAGCGTGGCTGAAGGCAAATTTCAAAGTTGAGTTCCTTGCATCGTATCTGTCGAGCCAGATGAAAGCAAAAAAAGAAGTTTTGGGACATTACGTCCTTGAAGTTCGACGCAGCGGGATTAAAGTTTTGCCGCCGGATATAAATTCTTCAAATGAAAATTTCACTCCTGACGGCGATGTTATAAGATTCGGTTTTGGAGCGGTCTCTCGCGTGGGGCACACTGCGATTCAAGCGATAATAAACGAACGCAAAGCGAACGGGAATTTCAAATCTTTGTGGGATTTCATGCAGAGAATCGACAAAGGCACGATAAACAAAACCGCGCTCGAAAATTTAATCAAGGCCGGGGCTTTCGACAACTTACATAATAATCGCGCTCAACTGATTGCCGCATTGCCATTTTTCTTTGAAAGTGCAACGAATCTAAAAAAAAACTTGGAACAGATTTCATTGTTCGATGCATTAAGCGAAGACGAAGCAGTATCAGCAGAACCAGAGATGCCCGACGTCCCCGAATATGACGAGCACGAAAGATTAAATTTTGAAAAGCAAGTTACAGGTTTGTACATGTCCGGACATCCTTATGAACGCTATGAAGAAAAAATCAAACCACACACGAATTGCACTGTAGGCGAACTTTCAAGCTGGCGCGGCGAGAGTATTCGTATTTGTGTCGGAGGGATTATAACGGGACTGACAGAAAAGACGACCAAAAAAGGTGAACCGATGGGCACGCTTAGCTTTGAAGACACGGAAGACAACACCGAGATTGTAGCGTTCTCACAAACATGGCTAGATATTAAAGACAAAATAGCCCCCGGTTTAGCTTGCACAGTTGTAGGTAAAATTGGGAATCGTGGGCAGCTTATTATTGACAAGCTAATCACTCATGATGAAGTAGAACAAACACAAAGCTATTACAATATTGCAATAGACGTAAATAGTATCGAAAATTTCAACATGAAAGAATTTGTTCAGAAGTTGCGAAGCTGTAAAGGAAGTTCAAAAGTGATTTTAGAATTAAAAGATGAAGATGAATCTTGCAAAATCTGCTTGAATGCCTTGACGGTTGACCCTGAAAAAGTTTCTGAATTAAGTTTGGCCTTGAGTGCTTAGAGATAAATTACAAACTTCTATATGCTACCCGCTCGCTTAAATCCATTTTCCTCTGCTTCTTGGGGTGTTAAACAATAACGCTCCCCTCTGTCGCAATCAATTGGGCTGGGAGCTTGAACTTTTTTCCCCCTAGGACAATAATAATATCGTTTCCCGTCACCTGATTGAACTTTGCATATTATTATTGGAAAACGTGGTGGAAGTGCAACGTTCTCAAAAAGTGTTACGTTAGCTAATTTAGCGTCTTTCTTGATTTCACGAACAAAATTAGAAGTAGTAAAAAAAGCTCCTCTGACTATCTTATTAGGATTTTGCTTGGCATAAATGGTAATAACACCTAGATGTTCTCTCACTTCATCTGTGGGAACCGTCTTAGTATAATTTTTACATTGGATAATCCAAACACATTCGTTATCTTTAGCAATAATATCTATTCCGCCATCTCCATTTTTATCTCTTTTTTTAAGTCCGACATAATTAACATCATATTCCAGTTTTTCTAAGACGTAACCTATATAACGTTCATATAAATAGCCTTTTTCTTTATCATCTTGAAGGCATCCTTCAAACCATTTATCAAGCTCAGCATCACCAAGTTGCTTCGGATATTTTTCTATTTCGTTAGAATTAGGGAAACGCAAAGGCGGAACTGCCAACGTTTTTTTCTGTAATGATTCTAATTTTTCTTTTAACTTTTTATTTTCCTCATATAACGCTGTCATTTCCGTTTGAACGTTTTCTAAAGTTTGTGTAGCAATGTAAATAGATTCGATAGTGGTGTTGAGAATTGGAATTAAATCATTTGTTTTTTCGAGATTTAATTTTAATTTTAGTCTCCATAGTTCACTTTTAAGACGATTTACGATTTTTTTATATCTTGTCATAACATTGGATTATTAAACAAAAATTGAGGAACTAGAAACAATTCCTAATTCCTCACTCCTAATTCCTAACTATCTCTTAACTCTTGCGCCTGCGCCGCCCATTATGGCTTCGACTTCTTTAACACTTGCCATTGACGTGTCGCCCGGCGTTGTCATTGCTAGTGCTCCGTGAGCCGCGCCGTAATTCACTGCCTTTTCGGGATCGCCTGTTGTCATTAATCCGTAGACAAGCCCTGAAGCGAATGAATCGCCGCCGCCAACTCTGTCCATGATTTCAAGACCGTCATAAGCCTTTGACATGTAAATTTCACCGTCGGCCCAGCAAATTGCTTTCCAGTCGTTCACGGTTGCGGTTCTGACGGTGCGCAAAGTCGTTGCAACAGCTTTGAAGTTGGGATAAGTCTTCGCGGCTTCACCAATCATTTTTTTGTAACCGTCGAGATTTAATTCTTTCAAATTCTCGTCGTTGCCCTCAATCTGGAAGCCTAAGCACGCTGTGAAGTCCTCTTCGTTGCCGATCATGACATCAACATACTTTGCAACTTCTTTGTTGACTTCCTGCGCACGAGCTTGACCGCCAATTGCGCTCCACATTGACGGACGGTAATTTAAGTCGTAGGAAATGATTGTACCGTATTTTTTCGCGACTTTGCAAGCCTCGATTACAGTTTCGCAGGCCTGTTCAGAGAGTGCCGCGTAAATTCCGCCGGTGTGAAGCCAGCGTACACCGAGTTCGCCGAAAATATAATCGAAATTAAAATCTTCGGGCTTTGCTTGAGAAATTGCGGTGTTAGCTCTGTCTGAACAACCTACTGCGCCGCGAATACCAAAACCACGTTCAGTGAAGTTGATACCATTGCGGCAAATTCGTCCGATGCCGTCAGTCTTCTTCCAGTAGATCAAACTGGTATTAACGCCGCCCTGCTCGATGAAATCTTTCATGAGCTTGCCGACTTCGTTGTCAGCAAAAGCCGTGATGACAGCTGTATCCATACCGAAGCATTTATGAAGTCCGCGAATTACATTGTACTCGCCGCCGCCTTCCCATGCTCTGAACGAACGTGCTGTTCTGATTCTTCCTTCGCCTGGATCAAGTCTTAACATGACTTCGCCAAGACTAACTGCATCAAATTTACAACTTTTTTTGTCTTTGAGGTTTAACTGCATTGTACTACAACTCCTTTTTTAAAATACAAATTCTTTTTCATACTCGGGTTTGCTTTCCGGGTAATCTGTACGATTGTGAGTGCCGCGACTTTCTTTGCGATTTAGAGCGGCTTTAGCAATAAGATTAATTGCAAGTGCCGTTTGCAACGTTAAATCATCTTTAGCTGTATCGTTAGCTTTGATGATGTCGTCAGTTGCCTTCAATGCTGCTTCAAGCTCAGTTCCGTTGCGATAGACTCCCAATGCTTTGCCTGCAATTTTTTGTAATTCACCAAGATATTTGGCTCTTACTGAGTCATCACGTTTGTATTTAACCGGTGAATCCGAAATTTCGCGGTTAAGCTCGCCCGTTCTCATGATCCCTTCAGCACAGAGAAGTCCTGATAACGTAGCCTGACTGGCCGCATTACCTGCACATCTACAAGCGCCATGAATACCACCGCAAGCCTCACCAATCGCAAATAGCCCCTTAATATTGGACTCGTAGTTCCTATCTACTTTTATACCGCCTGAGAAACTGTGTGGCATTGGTCCGACTTCCAATAATTCTTTCTTTGGATCACAGCCGCTCTTGATGAGTCTGTCGTAAAACCACGGATAAGCCTTGAGGACATCAATATCAATGTGTCGAAGGTCTACCCAAATTCCGCCGTGAGGATTGCCCTTGCCTTTTGCAACTTGTTTCCAAATTTCATGGTTAATCAAGGATTTTGGTGCGCCGGCTTCTCCTTGCGGCCTGACTTCAAGCAAAAATCTTTCACCATCAGAGTTCAGCAAATAACCGCCTTCGCCTAACATAGCCGTTGGGCAAGGTTCACCAACAGCACCAGCAGGACTCATCATTACCATTGGTTCAAACTCAATGAATTCTAAATCAACGAGATCAGCTCCTGCCTGCTTTGCCATGCCTAACGTGTTGCCTTTAACATCGTCAGGATACGTTGATGTACCAAGAAGATTACCAACACCGCCCCATGATGCAACTACAACAGGAGCGTAAACATTGTAAGGTTCGCCGCCGTCCTCAACCACTGTGAAGCCTTCGATTTTGCCGTTATCGTTTTTTAACAAATTTACAACTTGCGCGTGTCTGTGAAATTCGATTCCAGCTTCAGCGAGCTTAGGTAACATTACACGCTCAATTTCTACACCAATTAAATTTGTAGTTTGGCATAATGAACGCGGGTATTTATGCCCTGAAACATGACGAAGCTTTATAGAGCCGTCTTCGTTGTGAGCAAAGGTTACGCCCCATCGGCACAATAATTCATAACCGCGCAAAGTGTTAGCGGCCATTTCGTTTACTAATTCCTTGTTGCCAATGTTGTATCCAGCGGCTAACATGTCTTTTGCATATTGTTCAGGCGTGTCGCCATAAGGATTTTCAGGCAAAACGAAATTAATAGCGGCTATGTATGGTGTACCGCCGATACCGTTGGCATAAATTGCAATATCCTTAACGCCTTCTTCATGAAGTCTTGCAGCCGTTGCAAGCGCGGCTAGGCCACTGCCAGCTATTGCTACTTTATGTCTTACACTCATTATTTTGCTCCTTTTCTTGCTTTAGAAGCGTTGATGAAAAGAATAGATATACCAAGTACTGCACCAATTATAGAGCTAATCATCTCTGGCGCGATTAAGCAAAGAGCGGCAGCGAATAACAAAACACGCTCTATTGTATTAAGATGCGTTTTGAAATATCCAGCGACCATTACAGCCAAGAAGTAAGTTCCCACAGCAAGCTGAAGCGTTGCTATCGCGATTTCTGCCCATGTTCCCTTTAACAGTAACGGAGGGTTATATACAAATACAAACGGTACTAAAAATCCAACCATTGCAAAAGTAAAGCCCTTTAATCCTGTTTTCATAGCATCAGCTCCTGCAATACCTGCTGCCGTGTAAGAAGCGACACAGACTGGCGGAGTAATTTGCGCCATTATTCCATAATAGAAAACGAACATGTTTGCACAAAGATTTGCAGTTGAAGGCTCAAGACCAGTTTGCAACAAAATCGGCTGAATGCAAGGTACAAATAAAATTACACCAACAAGATAAGCCGCTACAGTGGGTAATGCCATTCCCAAAATCATACAACCAACCATTGCAATACACATTGCTAAGAACAAATAGTTTGTGCCAAGCGAACGAATTAAAACAGAAAGATTTGTAGCGAGCGAAGTTTGCTGTGTAACAACGTTGATGATAATTCCGCAAGCAGCTGTAGGAATTGCAATGGCAGCAGCCTGTTTAGCACCATCAACACAGCAATCCCAAAGTTGTTTTAAGTTTAGAAAATCGGATTTGTTTACAAAGTAATTAATCACATCGCAAGCAAGGCATGTGAAAATTCCTACCATACCTGCTCTCATCAATGAGTATCCGCGAATGATCCAAATTACCAACAAAATAGCAGGTACTAATAAATAGAGTCTCGACATTATAGGTTTATCTACTCTAATTGAAGCATCTGCCGTTGCGTCAAGGTTTGCGGCTCTCTTTGCGGCGATTTTGTCAACAAGTACAAATACAGCAAAATAGTAAGCGACTGCCGGAATGATTGCACTGGCCGCGATGGACATATAATTAACGCCCAACATTTCCGCCATTATGAACGCTCCAACGCCCATAATAGGAGGCATTATCTGACCGCCCGTTGATGCTACCGCTTCGACTGCGCCAGCTTCTTCAGGTTCATATCCAATTTTTTTCATCATTGGTATTGTCATAACGCCGGTTGTAGCAACGTTAGCGACTGCGGAGCCGGAAATCATGCCCATTAATCCCGAAGAAAGAACTGCGGCTTTAGCTGGGCCTCCTGATGATTTATTGGATAATTTCATACCCATGTCTATCAAGAGTTGTCCGCCGCCGATTGTTGAGAAAAATGCGCCGAATACTATAAAATAGAACAACGTATTAGCACTTGTAAGCAATGGCGTACCAAAAACTCCGCTTTCGGTCATTGTCATTCCTGAAGTAAATTCTTCAATAAATTGTAAGAATGGCTTTGCATTTGTGTGTAAAATTCCAGGTAAATACGGCGAAGTCCACGCGAAAATTATAAAAGCTGTAATAAAACCAGCAAGTATTCCGCCAAGTGTCCTGTAAACAGCAACTAGCAACAATAAAATTGCTACAACCATTGCTGCATGGTCAATCTGAAGAACATCATCAACACCAAGAACGTAGTCATTCAAGCGTCCGAACTGCGTTAAAACATACCAAAGTAAATATCCAATTCCAACAAATGCAAGAATATCAATCCAGTTGATCCATGAATATTTATTTAGTAATGCCGGATCGGGATCATGACCTGCTTCTTCAGCGGCTTTTTTGATTTTTTTCCTGTAATTATTGTCAGCAGGAAAATAGATAAATACGAGCGTCAATGCAAATATTAAATGCAAAGGACTTTGAAGCATGGGGGCAAATTGCTTTACTAATGCAATATACATTTGAAAAGCAAAAAACGCGATAGTAACAAGTATTGCAGCGATGTTACGTAGACTCATAAATTTTCTCCTTTCTTAAAAATACTAATTCATATACTTTCCGCCGTTAATATTAATGCTCTCTCCTGTGATGAAATCTGAAAGATCTGAAGCCAGAAACACAGCTAAATTCGCGATATCAGAACTTTTTCCAAGACGTTTTAACGGAATACTATCCAAAATTTTGGATTTATATTCGTCCGTCCATTGCAAAGACATATCTGTTTCAATAGGGCCAGGACAAATTGAATTAACGCGAATATTAAACGGAGCTAAATCATAGGCTAATTTTCGCGTCATTGCATCAATGCCGCCTTTGGATACTCCATAAGCTAGTGAAGCGTTCGGGTGCGGAGTTTTCCCGGCTGAAGATGACATATTAATAATACAACCTGATTTTTTATCAATCATATGTGGTACAACGCTTTTACAAGCATAAAACGCCCCTGACAAGTTGATTTTCAAAACTTTTTCCCATTCTTCAGGTTCAAGTTCTAAAAATTTTGTGCGTGTATTTATACCGGCATTATTAACCAAAATGTCTATCTTATTGAATGCTTCAATGCACTTTTCAGCGAGTTTTATCGAAGTATCTAACTCACTAATATCGCCTACAACATACTCGCAATTCACACCAATTTCATTTTTGAGAGCAATTAAAGATTTTTCGGAAGTTCCATGAATAACGAGGCTCGCCCCGTATTCAGCAAAAGCCATTGCAATAGCTTTGCCTATACCACGAGACGAGCCTGTAATTATTGCAGTTTTACCTTCAAGAATTTTCATTGGTGAAGGATTAATTTGTTATTTGAACTCGTCGGCGACGTAACCCATTTCTTTGTAGTATTTTACTGCGCCTGGGTGAAGCGGTGCGCCGTTAAGTCCATGAGTTCCTGCCGTTGCCGGGTCAAACCAACCGAGAGAAGCAACAGCCTTCGCGATGTCTTCTTTGTTCTCGCAGATTGCTTTTGTGAGCGCGTAGGCTACGTCTTCGTTCATGCTGGCCGGGACGATAACATTCTGCTGCGATCCCATCGTGTTGATGTTTTTGTCCTGCTTGTTCCACGTGCCGGCCTTCATTACGAGAGGAGCATAGCCCATTTTTTCGAGGTTGGCCAGCGTGGCATCGCTAAGCTGTACAAAGTGCATGTCGTGAGTGAGGCAAATTTCAGTGGTGGTGGACTGTCCTGCGTCGATGTGGTCGATCGTCGCGTCATAGAGATCGTCCTGAATACCGGATTTAATTGCGTCAGTGCCTGATTTTTCCCACGTTGCGAATTTTGTGAAGTCAGCGACGGAAATTCCGCAAGCCTCGATAACTCTCTCAGCCGTAAGCTCACCGAGTGAGCCGTTCTTCTTCGTGATCAAACGGATCGGAACTTTCTTCTCGATGACTTCTTCGAGCGTTGTGCAGCCTGTTTTGTCAACGAATGCCTTCGTGAACATGATATTTGTCATAGCATGTCCAAGTCCTCCGGCGATGCTGCGAACGTCCGGGCAGTCTCCGAACTGATAGTCAGCTTTTGCTCTCTGATAGCTCCAAAGCGACGGGCCTGCGTTGGCAACGATAAGATCCGCGCGGCCTCTCTGAATGAGGACAGGAGCACC
>JAFSUP010000048.1 GCA_017445205.1 Synergistaceae bacterium | reverse complement strand
TTCAATCGTCATGAGGGCTTCGCCGCCGCGCTCTTTTCGTGAAAGATGAAAATTTGAAATATTAGTGTGAGAGTATTTGAGCCTCATTAAATTTGTAACGTCAGCAATGACTCCGGGCTTGTCCCAATGAAGAACAAGAATCGTATTATTCTCGCCCGTGAAATCTACTCTCATGCCGTTCACTAAGTCAACGCGAATATTTCCTCCGCCTATGCTAGCTCCCTCGACAGTGCCTTCAGTGCCGTCATCAAGAACAAAATGGATTCTTGCTGTGTTAGGGTGTGCGCCCGGAATATCCTGTTCAATGAATTTATAATTAATTCCTTTGTTTTTGGCAATTTCGAGAGCGTCGCGGATCTCTTCGGAGTAGCTGTGATAGCCCATGACCCCAGCGAGTAAAGCTCTGTCCGTTCCGTGGCCTTTGTAAGTTCTTGCGAAAGACCCAGAAAGAATTATATCGAGCGTTACCGGCTGCTTTCCGTCCATGACTTTGTTGGCAACACGGCCAAGGCGAACTGCCCCAGCCGTGTGTGAACTTGAAGGCCCGATCATTACAGGCCCGATTATGTCGAATACGTTCATTCTTTATGCCTTAATCCATTTGTTATAAATTGCGTCAACGACAACACCGATAGCGTTATCGCCAGAAACGTTGCAGGCTGTTCCGAATGAGTCCTGCGTGATGTAAAGAGCAACCATTATCGCGCAGATAGGCCCGTTGGGGTCGCCGGCTTCTGTTCCAAAAATCATATATAAAAATGGAAGAGCCGTCATAATTGAACCGCCGGGTGCGCCGGGTGAAGCTACCATGGCGATTCCTAAAGTCATAATGAACGGAATTACGCTAGCAAGACTAATCGGAAGCTGATTCATCATGCAGACGGCAGTAGCGCAGGCCGTTATCGTTATCATTGAGCCGCACATGTGGATATTCGCGCAGAGCGGGACGACAAAATTACGAATTTCGGAGCTTATTCCGTCATACTCGGCGCATTTTAAGTTTACCGGTATCGTAGCTGCCGATGATTGAGTTCCTAACGCTGTTGCATAGCCGGGGATTTGGTTGATGATGAGTTTGAAGGGATTCTTGCCGCTGACTGTTCCGGCTATCATAAACTGAATGAAGATATAGCAAAGGTGCATTGCAATAACGACTAAGAAAACTTTCCAAAGGATTCCCAAAATCGTGAAAGTCTTTCCGGAGTAAGTCATGTCAACGAAAGTTCCGCAAATGTAAAGCGGGAGTAAAGGAACGATAACTTTGTTAAGAACTTTGTCGATAATTCCCGAAAAATCTTTCATGCCGTTGTAAAGCGACATTCCGATTTCTTTACCCTTCATTGCTGAAAGACAAAGGCCGAGCATAAAAGCCGATACAACTGCGGAAAGCGTATCGAGCAGCGGTGGAATTGCGATTGAGAAATAACTCGCTACTGACTTATCTGCGGTTGCTTGAATTTTTTCGAGAGCGTCGGCGGACATAAAGCTCGGGAAAAGAGTGTCGGAAATTAAAAATGACGCGCTGCCTGCGATTAATGTTGAACCGTAAGCAAGAATTACCGTGATGATTAAGAGCTTGCCCGCACCTTGAGATAAGTCAGCGATGCCCATGGTAACGTAAGCTAAAATCATCAGCGGGATAACGAATTTTAAAAACGTGCTGAAGATTCCAGATGCTGTTACAACTGTACGACAGACCCACAAGGGCAGGTACATTCCGATTAAGATACCAACGATGATTGCGATTATGAGTTTTGGAACAAGACCAAGTTTCATAATACAAAAACCCCCTTCAAAAAAATTTTAAGAAATTGATTGAACTTGAGGCAAGTATATCTCTAATGAATGTAGTTGTATACAGCTTTTATAAAGACTAATAAGTCAGAATTTTTTTTAGAATTAAAAAAATAGCAACTCTTTAATAAAACTTAAGAATTGCCATTGTTACTGAATTTTTCTTAAATCTTAAAAGGGATCTCCGGCAGTGTTAAATTTTGTTTCGGAGTGTAATGTCCGGTTTCGGTTAAATCTTCGTTAATTTTTGCTTTCAAGTCCTGTAAATCTCCGACAGCGTGAGCCGCAACGATAGCATTAAGAGCTAACGCTCCGCCGGTCTTTAATGTGATTGTTTCAGCTTGAATCATGTCGGCTTTAATTTGATTCCATAAAGGATCTTTGCTACCGCCTTCGGTGATTATTACACGGTCAACAGGAGTCCCGGCCTTGCGAGAACGTTCTGCGATTTCGGAATACTCGCCCGCGATAGCTTCAAGCACTGCGCGCCACAGGATAAATTGATTCGTATTCATGCCCATGTTAATGAAACAGCCGTGAACTTCTCTGAAACCTTCGGGGCCGCCCGTGAGCCATGGTAAAAATCTGACTCCGTCGCAGCCGTTTGGAAGTTTTTCAGCACCGTCGCTCAAAAATTTATAATAAGAATCGTCGCCGGGTCTGTTGCAGACGTTATCACGAAACCACCGAAGCGCAAGCCCGCCAGTCCTGACGAAGCCCCAATAAAAATAAGTGTTCGGTAAAGTCCCGGAATTGAAAATTAATCCGTTGCCTTTTTTGCTCAAGCCGGGAACTATTCCGCCCGTCGAAATGCAGAACATTGAGCAAGTGCCAGCGACATCGACGGCGTGGCCGGGCTCGTAAACTCCGCAGGCCAAGAGCGATTGCATAGTGTCGCCAGCTCCGGCGCAGATTGAAATTCCTTCGGGAAGTCCTGTAAGCTCCGCGCATTCTTTTGAAAGAGTCCCGATTATGTCATAGGGCTTTTTGATTGTCGGCATTAAATTTTTATCTATGCCAAGAATTTTTAATTGTTCGTCCGACCATTCTTTTTTTATAACGTTATAACCAAGTCCCCAGCCTGACATAGCTCCCCAATCTATGAAAGCGTCGTCGGCTTTGAGTCCGGCGAGATTCATTAAAATATATGGCGCATTGTGAACAAATTTTTTAACATCTTTAATGTTCGGCGAATTTTTAATCAGCCATCGTGCGTGCATAGCAGGGAACAAACAAAGAGGCTCGGGGTTGCCTGTTTCTTTTGCCCAAATATCGAGATTTAATTTTGCAAGTTCGTCCGCGTCTTCTTGAGTTCGTGAGTCAAGATAATTAATATAAGGCGTGATAGCGCGTCCTTCGGAATTAATTCCGGCAATTCCGCAAATGATCCCGTCGCCCATGATAGAACGAATCGAATTTACATCGAGATTTTTTTCGCGCATGATTTCGACGCAGCGTTTTGCGCCCTTCAAGACGAGTTCAAAATATTCGTGAACGTCCATTTGAACCCAACCGGACTGAGGATAATATAAAGTTGTGGGATTTACATCGACGGCGACTTGATTACCATTAGAGTCATAAACTGCGACTTTGACACTTTGAGTCCCTGCGTCGAAGCAAAGATAGTAATTCAAAAAAAACACCTCCAAAAAAACAAGTAGGAGTTAGGAATTTTTGTTTTTCAGTTTTCCTAGTCTAACTATTCTACTTAAAATTTTTCATAAAAAAAGAGTCAGGAAATCTTTACTTCCTAACTCCTAATTTCTAATTCCTAACTTTATTTCATTGCGTCTTTAACTCTCTCGTAAAGTCCGTCCGACCATTTGAACAGACCGCCGAGTTTGTAGAAATCCTGAGCTTTTTCTCTGAAGCCTTTTAAAACTTCTTCATCAGGCACTGTAACAGTAACGCCTTCTTTTTCCATTAAGCCGCGATAATAATCATTCGCCTTCGCTTGAAGTTCGTTGTTATAAACACCCGCTTCGTAGCCGGTCTCAACGAGTGCTTTCTGCTGTTCTTCTGTGAGTGAGTCGAACCACATTGACGAGCAAATCCAGTTTGTGAAGTTCAAGACGTGGCCGTCAAGAATTAAATATTTCGCAACTTCGTGATGTTTACGTCCGTAGAGAGTGCTTAACGGATTTTCGCCACCGTCAATCGTGCCCTGCTGCAACGCTGTGTAAACGTCGCCCAAACTCATTCCGACGGGAGTCGCGCCTAAGACTTCAAAGCCTTTAGTCTGAATCTGGTTAGTCGGAACTCTAATTTGAAGTCCTTTGAGGTCATCGACGGTCTTAACCGGCTTCGTAGTGAGTGTATGGCGTTCACCGTAAGCCCAGTTAGCCGCGACAAGTTTAATTCCCATAGAGTTAAGTTTATCGCACTGTTCTTTCCACCAGTCGGACTGAATTAATTTCCAACATTCGTCCCAATTTGCAAACAAGAACGGCCCGAAGACTATTCCCATATCTGGCACGCCGTAGTCAGCAAAGAAAGCACCATCAGCGAGAGTCATGACGCCTTCGCCGAGAAGCATTTGGTCAATTAAATCAGTTTTGTTGCCAAGCTGTGAGTCCGGGAAAATTTCCATCGTTAAGCCCGTGTTGCGAGCTGCGAGAAGTTCCTGCCACTTTGCCAACGCCTGACCGATAGGTTCGCTCATTGAGTTTTCAAAGCCGAGCTGAAGGACGACATCAGCCGCTGCGGGCGCTACAAACAAGACCGCTAATAAAAGTGCCGCAAAAAGTTTTTTCATTTGAAAATACCTCCTGAAAATTTTTATTGAGGAGTCAGAATTTTAATTTCTCAATTTTTATACCAATCCTTAATTGCCGTGGCAATGTCGGCGCAACGATTTTCTAATGCAAAATGCCCGCTTTCGACTGGAATAATTTTTACGTCGCGCAAATCTTTTGCAAAGGCTTCAGCTCCTGCCCATATGAAGGACGGATCATTTTTCCCCCAGATTGCCAAAAGCTTCGGCTGATGATTTCGCAAATATTCCTGAAACGCGGGATATAGTTTAACGTTATTTTGATAATCAAAAATTAAATCCGATTGCTTTTCGGCGTAGTCAGGGATAACGGAAGCGTAATATAAATCCAGCGAGTAGCCGTCAGGCGAAACAGAATTTTCTTCAGTGCCGAAAGTGTATTGTCCGATGACCGTATCTTTAGCGAACGCGCTTTTATATTGTTCACGAAGTTCGACGGTAGGATTTTTCCAATATTCGGCGCGAGCTTCCCATTTTTTGCCGAGTCCTTCAGCGTAAACATTTCCATTTTGACTAACGATGCCTAAAATCGATTCAGGGTGTTTCGTAGCGATCCTGAATCCAATCGGCGCGCCGTAATCGAAGACATACATAAAAAATTTCTCAACGTGAAGCTCTTTCAAAAACGCGTCCATAAGTTCGGCTATGTTATCGAATGTGTAAGCAAAGGATTCTCGCGCGGGACTTTCAGACTGACCGAAGCCTGGATAGTCAGGCGCGATTAAATGAAAATCATCTTCCAACATCGGCATTAAATCACGGTACATATGACTTGACGACGGAAAACCATGAAACAGAACCATGACGGGCTTGTCTGAAGAGCCGCATTCTCTGTAGAAAATTTTTATTCCGTTGACATTAATTTTCTTGTATGTCATTCGTAATCGATTCTTTCTATTTTGAAAATCACAGGCCGCGTTCCGTCCGAACAACACGCTATCATTTCGTTCTCGCGTTCCATCCAGCCGCGCATAATTGAGCCGCCTTGAAGTCCCGTGTAAATGTATCGCGCTATTGAGTCCCATAACTCGGAACAAAAAGGCATCTTCGGCCCGCCTGCTACGGTATCAGGATTAGCGGAAGTCTTAACGAGAGTGTTTAAGCCGCAGTGCCAAAAATCATCGTGGTCTTCGTCGCGATAAAAAACAAACTCGTCGCCGACGTTGTAGCACGGACAAGCACCGGAATTTTTATCGGCGCAATATTTTTCTTGAAGTTCCGGATATAATTTTTTGTCAATGACCGTAACTTTGACTTTATGCTTCACGTTTCGATTCTTCCCCTTTGAAATTTGAAAAAATTTATGGAAGCGGGAGCCCCGCTGGTAGTCGTGAATTATTATAACAAAAAAATTTTTACCCCGCTTTAATAAAAGTGACGAGGCTATGCTAAACTTTTTTTATCTCAAGAAGGCAGGAGAGAGAAATTTTGTCTCAAGATGATTTTATCCCTTACGAGGGAGATGAAAAATATATTTTCGTCAGCTATTGCCACGATGACAAGAAAAAAGTCGTTCCGATAATTAAAAAATTACAGAGCGAAGGTTTCAGAGTGTGGTATGACGAAGGACTAGAGCGAGGAGAAATTTTTCGCCCGATCCTTGCGGACAAAATACACGGCTGCGAAGTTTTTATGATTTTCTTATCAAAAGAGTATGAAGGGCACAAGTTTTTTGAAAAAGAAAACAGTTTTGCAGACGATGAAAATAAAAAAATTTTGCCAGTGTTTCTTGAGGAATTTGAATCGACACCTTACTCGAAAATGTTTGTTAAAGACCGACATAGTTTTTTCCTTTATAAATACTCCAACATCGAAGATTTTTATTACGATCTCGTGAACGCAAAAATGATTCAGAGCTGCCGAGAAACAAACGCAATTTCTCTAGTTAAACCGAAACGTTCAAAGAAAAAATGGCTTTCAATAGGTGGCGTGATCGCTTTGTTCTTTGTGCTGCTGGAAGTTGTTGGTTTTGTTCATAATGTTCGCGACCTTTATAGCGTTGTTCAATATGTCGTGAAATATGTCGCTGAATTCTTTCCAGGAAAACAGACAGATTCGCGCCAAACTGTTACTCCGTCGGACATTGAGAGCGATGATCGCAAGAATATTAGCATGGATCAAAATTTTTCAAGCAATGACACCTTAATAAACCATGAAACACAAAGTCGGGATATAACTCTCAGCAAAGATACAAGCCCTGATATTCCAAAGGTCAAGAGTAAGGACACTTCCTCCCCCTTAAAGCCGCTAGTGATTGATGATATAAAATTACAAAACGGAACGGTAGGGGTAAAATATTCGGCCAAGCTGAAAGTCAAAAACAATATTTACGGTGTAGTCTGGAGCGTTATAAAAGGAAACCTGCCGCACGGGTTATCGCTTAATAAGAAGGAGGGAAGTATAACGGGAACTCCGACAACTGACGGAACTTATAAATTTTCTGTAAGAGTATCGAAAAACGGATTTCAAAGTTCTCAAAAAAATTTTGAGATAAAAGTTATCAAAGCCGCAACGTCTACGTCTCCGCCGACTCCCAAGCCCCCAATCAAAACCGTAACACCTAAGCAGACTTCCACGCCGGGAAGGTGGAAACTTGAAGCAACGGGGACAGGCCGTCAGCTCGGAATCACGTTAAACAAAAACGGCACGAAAATTCAAGGTCGGAACAGACATTCTATGGCCGACGATGCACGAGATCATTTCGTTTTTAAACTCAGCGGCATAACCGCAGGACAGGAGTGTGATTTATCAGGAGTTGAAATAAAAAAAATTTCGGGCGCAAAAATTCAAGGGAACAAAATTATTTTCACTCAAAGCAACGCAGAGATTACAGCGGTGCGGAAACATTAAAATTAAAAAT
>JAFSUP010000047.1 GCA_017445205.1 Synergistaceae bacterium | reverse complement strand
GTGTCCGGTCATTCTTTCCAGAGCGTAATTTCTAGTGCTTGCTGCACCGCCGTTAGGTTTCGAGAAAATTTTTATCCGGCTGTCTTTCGCCGCAAAAGTCTTGCAGATTTCGAGCGAGTTATCTTTGCTGCCGTCGTCCACGAGAAGAATCTCAAGATTTTTGTATTCTTGATTCACGATTGAGTTCAAGCACTTTTCGATAAACTTTTCTCCGTTATAAACCGGCACAATGACGCTTATTAAATCGTCCATGAATTTTTTCTCCCGTTAAATTAAATTATTTCGATACTTTGATTGTCGTTTAGCGTCAGACATTCCGCGCCGTCGGGCGTGATTAAATAATCGTCCTCGATTCTAAGACCGCCAAAGTCTTCAATATAAATTCCCGGTTCGATCGTAACAACATCGCCGACTTTCAAAATATCTTTTGAAGTTCGTGAGAGTCGCGGAGCTTCGTGAACTTCGAGCCCGAGCCCGTGTCCGAGACCGTGAAGAAAATTTTTTTCATAACCTGCGTCAGCAATAATTTTCCGTGCTACAGCGTCAACATCTTTACCAGCTACTCCCGGCCTTAACGTCTTCGCGGACTCTCTGTGAGCCTTCAATAAAATCTCGTTTAGCTCAAGAATTTTTTTGTCCGCGCGGCCAAGAGCAAAATTTCTGGTTATGTCGCTCATGTAGCCATTCACCATTGCACCATAATCGACCGTAACGTTTTCGCCGTCGGAAAATTTTTTTAGTGTCGCTGGAGCGTGGCACATTGCGCTTCGCGGGCCTGAAGCTACGATGAAGTCATCATGTGCCCAACCTTTCTCCGCGCCGAGCAATTTAATTTCTTCCATGAGCTTAATATCAAATTCGATTTCGCTCATTCCTGCGCGAGTTTTCTTTAAGACGTTGCCCAATGCTTCGCGGCCTATCTTAGCGGCCTGTTTAATCATTGAAATTTCGTAAGCATCTTTAGTGCGTCGTAACGTCAAAATTAAATCTGACGAATCGATCCATTCGACTGGCAGTCGGCCCCCGACTTTAATCGGCGCAAAAAATTTTTGAAATTCAGCGTGTGAAATTTTTTCGGCTTCATAGCCAACGCGTTTAAAATTTGAATCTTTGACAGCGCGGGCGATATAGTCAGGCAATGAAAATTCAGATTGAATTACGATTTTGAATGGCGATTGTGATTTCGATTGAGTCTGATAGCGTCCGTCGGTGATTAAAATTTCTTCGTCAAGCGTGATTATTAAAGCCGCGGAACTTCCTCGAAAGCCTGAAATATAATGACAGCTTTCAGAATTTGCTCGCTCTTCGACGATTAAGACAAACGCGTCAAGAGTTCTTTCTGACATCAAGTCGCGAAGCTTTTCGACTCGTGATTTTATAATTTCTGTGTTAATTGTTATTCTCTCCTTTTATATCTGCTGATAGAATATTACAAGTTATAAAAATTTTTCACAAGGAGGTTTTCTAATTGCAAAATATTTTAGATTTATTAAACTACCTCGATGATATTCTTTATTATCCTATTTTAATAGTCGTGCTTGTGTTCGCGGGGATTTATTTTTCTTTCCGCACTAAGTTTGCGCAAGTTCGACTCTGTTGCGAATCGATCCGAATTATGCTAGAACGTCCCGGCGAAAAGGGAGCTATTTCATCTTTTCAAGCGTTGATGGTCTCGACGGCTTCACGCGTTGGCACTGGCAATATTATCGGAGTCTCAACGGCAATATGCCTCGGCGGTCCCGGCGCAGTGTTCTGGATGTGGGTATTAGCAATTTTCGGCGGAGCTAGCGCACTCGTTGAAAGCACGTTGGCACAAATTTACAAACAGCGCGACAAGGACGGCGGGAGCTACGGCGGCCCTGCGTATTATATTGAACATGTTCTTCACAGCAGATTCGTAGCGATTTTGTTCTCGTTGTTCTTAATCGCGACTTACGCTTTCGGTTTCAATGCTCTTTGCTCGTATAATCTTCAATCGACTTTTGAAGCTTACAAATTTTATAATCCGAGTTCGACGCCGTTTATAATCGGCCTTGTTATCGCTTTAATCGTCGCTTGGTGTTTATTCGGCGGTGGGCGTCGAATCGTGCGAGTAACTGCCTTTCTAGTTCCGTTGATGGGAGTTGTCTACGTTGCAGTTGCAATATTTTTAATGATAGTAAATGCGGACAAATTGCCCGGTGTTTTCAACATGATTTTTTCTGACGCTTTCAACTTCAAGGCGATCGGCAGCGGCATAGCAGGCTCGTGCTTGATGTACGGAATTAAGCGCGGACTATATTCAAACGAAGCTGGCGTAGGTTCTGCCCCGAACGCAGCGGCTGCGGCTGATACTTCGCACCCGGTGAAGCAAGGACTTGTTCAAATGCTTTCAGTTTACATTGACACGATTTTAATTTGTTCAGCTACGGCATTCATGTGCCTTGTGTCAGGAGTAGCACCAGGCGCGGACGTGGCAGGAGCGAAATATGTTCAAGAATCAATTTCTGCAGAGTTCGGAGCGGCTGGCCCGATGTTCATAACGTTCGCGATGGTCCTGTTTGCGTTCACGACGTTAATCGGAAATCTTTTCTATGTTGATAACGCGCTTGCGTTCATTAATAATAAGAAAATGCCCGGCAAAACTTTCATGACCTCGTTCAGAGTCATCTGCGTGCTTGTGATTTTGGTCGGAGCTATTCTGCCGATGTCAGCAGCTTGGGCAATAGCAGATATTTTGATGGCGGGCATGGCCTTAATTAACATTCCTAGCATAATGATTTTAGGCGGAGTTGTTTACAAAGCACTTGATGATTATCAACAGCAAAGACGCGCAGGAAAGAATCCTGTATTCAAAGCCGCGAATATTGGAATTGATCTTGATACGGTAGATTATTGGAAATAATTTCGCGACCCAATAGAGCGCAACGGCGATAAGGAGGCTGATTTTAATGAAACAAAAAATTTTTTTAATTTTGATTTTCGTGTTGACCTTCTGCGCTTGCGCACAAGCTGCTATTGACTCCGCGACTGTCGAGGCGGCTTGGAAACGCATCGCAGAGACTGACGGCTTCAAAGTCGTTAAGATTAATTACGAAAAAGACGACTCACCAAACGCTTGGGTGAAATTCAAATCTCAAAATGATTTCAGTGTTCACGTAACGCAAGGCTTGATGAAAATTCTAAACTCCGAAGAACAAATCGCCGGGGTTTTAGGTCATGAGATCGGGCACGTAAGACTCGGGCATTATAACAAGGGCGTCGGACGCAACGTCCTTTGGACGATTTTATCTTTAGGGCTCTCGAGAGTAGGAGGCACAGCGGGCAAAGCTGCACAAGCCGCCGGAAGCGTCGGAATGAATTTGGCTGAGAGCGGGTTCAGTCGTGGTCAGGAAGTAGAGGCGGACGACTATGGAACGGAATTATTAAAGAAGGCCGGCTACGACCCGATGGGACTGTATCGTGCAATGAAGGCATTCGCCGACAACAAATACGTAACGCAACCGAACGGCTTCAACTCTCACCCACCGACGGCTCGAAGATTGAAACACTTAATGGACAAAGCGAAATCGCTAAAGTAAAAATAAAATGGAATTTTTGAATTATATTGAAGATGTTTTTCAAATTATAGTTCAGTGCGGTGTCTTGCTCCTTGAATGTACGGGAGTAACGACGCTGCTATTCACGACTGTAAAGACGATTTGGGGCTGTATCATTCGAGACCCTAAAGTCCGTTTGACGCTTGCGAAAGGGATCGCGCTTGCTCTCGAGTTCAAATTAGGCGGTGAGGTCTTGCGAACGGTAATCGTTCGAGAGTGGAGCGAACTAGCGATTTTAGGCGCGATTATTGTGCTTCGCGGTGCTTTAACATTTTTGATTCATTGGGAAATTAAAACAGAAGAAGCAAATCTTGAATAAAGCGATGAGGAATTAGGAAGCAGGAAGTAAAAAAATAAATCTTTTATTCCTACCTTCTAATTCCTTATTCCTACTTGTCTTTTAAAATTTCACGATGACTTTCATATAATTTCCGGGATTCTTTTCGATGTCGATTATCGTCGCCGGAGCCTCTTCAGCTGATACAACTTTCGTTAAAATCTTTTCCATGTCGACTCGGCGCGAGAAAATTAAATCAAGAGCTTCTTCAAACTCTCTTGCGCTGTTGCGACCGCCGCGTAAGTCAAGTTCTTTCTTCGTGATTAAATCCGTCGGCAAACTCGTCTCTTTCTTCGGCCAACCTGTGAACGTAATTCGCCCTGCGTGTGAAGCGTAATCGAGTGTCGCTCTGATAGCCGCGTTTGCTCCTGAGCATTCAAGGACTAATTGAGCCATGTCGCCATTTGTAATTTCAGCGATTTTCTTCACGGCGTCTTCTTTGCCGGAGTTAATTACATGTTCGATCCCGATCTTTTTTGCAAAATCTAAACGCTCTTGCACAAGATCAATTAAAATTCCGTGGCCGCCGTAAGCCTGAGCAGTCATAGCCGCAGCGAGTCCGATTGGGCCGGCTCCGATAACCGCGCAATATTCGCCCGCAACGAGTGCGCCTCTATGAACGCTGTGCATACTGATAGTTAACGGTTCAGCCATTGCCGCTTGCTCAAAAGTCATTCCTTCGGGCATTTTCACAAGCATATGTCCAGGGTGACAGAAATATTCTCTCATTCCGCCGTCAACATGAACGCCGAGAGTTTTGAGGCTCGTGCAGCAGTTTGTTCGACCGATTCGGCACGGGTAGCAGTGATCGCAATGTAAATAAGGGTCAACGACGACGCGATCGCCGGGCTTGAGTCCTTTGGGGTTATTATCGTCAGGAATTGACACGATAGTTCCTGAAAGTTCGTGGCCAATGATTCGCGGATAGCTCACGAGATTATTAACGCCGCGGAATGCTCCGATGTCAGAGCCGCAGATACCAGCCGCTTCGATTTTCAACAAAGCTTCGCCCGGTTTCGGTTCGGGTTTGTCAACGTCGATACACTCGACTTTGAAAGGCTCAACGATTCGTATTGCTTTCATAAAAATTTCTCTCCTTTGTTTTTGGATTTATGCTTGTATTATAAAAGACCATTCGCAATTTTTGTAAAGAAATTAATCATAGGCTCCGCGTAAAGTCCATATAGCCACGCCCCAAGTGCAAGAACTCCCAACGGCATAAGCATTTGAAATCCGGGGTCTTTAACGCCTTCGTTCGCAGTTTTGAAATCAAAATTTTGTCCCGGCATAATGAAAATACTGAAGATCGAAAATATATATAGCACTGTCAGCACCGCCGAGATAGCGAGCATGGCTATACCCGCATGACCAAGAGGAGCCGCCGCCGCGCCTGCCGTTCCTAGTTGCCACTTGCCCATAAAGCCTGCCGACGGAGGAAGCCCGCATAACGCAAGCCCTGAAATTAAAAGCGCAAGTGATGTCTTCGGCATTCCTACCCCGATCCCGCGCATGTCAAATAAATATTCTCGTTCAGTCTGACACAAAATAGCGCCGGCACAGAAAAATAAATTTATTTTCATAATCGCGTGGCCGCCCATGTGCGTCAATGCTCCGACGAATCCGTCAGGCGTTAAAAGAAGCACGCCGATTAATATATAAGATAGCTGACTTATAGTTGAATAAGCGAATCGCCGTTTAAGATGTTGTGTAGCCAGTGCCATCGACGAGCCATAAACTATCGTCATGCACGCCATAGCGAACGCCGCCCACTGTGACCACGTCCCCGCGAGTGATTCAGGTTCAAACACGTACCACGTTAAGCGAATTATCGCGAATATTCCGGCCTTAACCACTGCTACAGCATGAAGCAGAGCAGTAACAGGCGTTGGAGCTACAGACGCGCTAGGCAGCCAGCCATGAAACGGAAACACCGCCGCTTTGACTCCAAAGCCAAGGAAGCCCAAAAACCATGCCCACAAATATAATTTTTCAGGTTCGTTCGGCCATACCCCAAGCGTGCCGCCTAATGTAAAAATTTCTCCGCCGCCTTGATACATTGTGTAAGTCAACGCTATGAAAGCACAAGCCGCACCCCCGACAGAATAAATTAAATATTTTCGTCCTGCGTAACGTGCTCGGCCATCCATTTCGTGCATTACAAGCGGCAATGTTGTTAGCGTCATGACCTCGTAAAATAAATACAGCGTCAATAAATTTGAAGATAGCGCTATCCCGGCGACAACTCCGTAAGTCAAAACGAACCAACCGTAGAAAGAATCTTGCCTGTGTTCGTGGCTCATGTATTCAAAAGCGTAAAGAGTCGTCAACGGCCATAAAATCGCAATCAAGACCGCGAAGACCATTCCTAGCCCGTCAATTTTAAGAGCAAAGGCCGCTCGTTCGGAAAGTCGAAACAGTGTTAAAGAATTTGCCGGCGGATATAACACAAGCAAAATTATTATCAACGAGTTTAAGAGGACGGAGCATTCTACAAAGATGTTACGGAGTTTTTTACTAGGAAATCTGAACGCTGGAATTAAAAGCGCAGCAAGCGCCGGTATTAGAACCGGGAATAATAAAATTTTTTCGTTCATGATTTTTTAATGCGGTATCGCTAAATATATACTTACGCCAGCGACGGCTATGCCGACAGCCGTCAGCAACAAATTAACCGTCCACGTTAAGTTGCTGAGTTTTGCGTCCATTGTGTCTAATCGTCCTTCCATTCTTGCGAGATAAGCATCAACGCGAGCCATATAAGCATCGGATTTTGCTTCAATTCGCAAGACGGCGTTCTCAATTTTTTCATCAATCCGATGAATTTCAACGTCGTAAACGTTCTTATGCACATATTCAGTTTCCATGATTCATGCCTCCTTAAAATTTTTAGTGGAATTAAGTTTATTATATAATAATGCGAAAATTTTTTAATATGGAGGCATTTTCAATGAAACGTTTTTTATTTTCCGCGTGCCTTGTTTTCATGTTTGTTGCCGGAGCAGCATTCGCCGAACCTGAATTCAAAGGTTCTTATTTAATGGCAACAGCGAGCGCCACTGGAAACTATTATAATTTCGGAAGCGCACTTTCGGCCGTTGTCAATAATGTTACAGGTGCAAATCTCACAGTTACGTCAACTGGCGGCTCAACTGAAAACGCGAGATTGCTCGGCGATGGCGAAAATGAATTTGCAATGATTCAATCAGATGTTTACAGTTATGCTAGAACTGGTATCGAATTGTTTGACGGCGAGCCTATCACAAACATTCAAGCAATCACAGCATGTTATCCCGAAATGGTGCAAATAGTTGTACGCAAAGATTCAGGAATTTCATCTATAGCGGACATGAAGGGCAAAAATATTTGCGTCGGTGCTGTCGGTTCAGGCTACGAAGTCGCTGCGCGTCAGATTCTTGGTGCTTATGGAATGACTTACAACGACATCAAAGAGACGTTCGCGGACCAAGCAACAGCCCGAAACGGTATTCAAGATGGAACTTTCGATGCCATGTTCCTTTGCTCTGGTTATCCTAATGCAAACGTCATGGAGCTTTCTCTGAGCAAGAAAATTAATGTTCTTTCGATTGACCCGGAACACCTTGAGGTTTTATTAAAAGAATATCCCTTCTACTCTGCATTTACGACAGAAACTGACGAATATAATCTTGGCCACCCGGTTACAAGTGTAGCTGTTAAGTGTATGTTAATTTGCCTTGATTCGTTCTCCGAAGACACTATTTATGCGCTTACGAAAGCCATTTATGAAAATTTGGGTTCTATTCGAGAAATCAACGCTAAAGCTAACTATATGAGTCTTGAAAGTGCTTTATCAGGGGTTCCGAACGCGTTACACCCAGGTGCAAGAAAGTACTACGAAGAAAAGGGTATTGTTATTCCTGACTATCTTAAATAAAAATTCTCAATGAATAACAAAACTCAATTAGAGCGCACAAAGCTGGAAGAACTCGATCGCGAGTCAAAATACAAGATTTTTTCAAGCAAAGTAAATTTTTTTATAACTGTAATTTTGACAGCGTGGGCACTATTCCAGCTTTATGCTTCTCTTTCAAACAAAGTTCCGTTACAAATTTTACGTTACACACATTTAGGTATGGCCATCTCGATGGCTTATATCTTGTATCCTGCAACTAAGAACGCTAATCGCCGAAAACTCCCATGGTACGACTGCGTGCTAGCTGTTCTTGTTGTATGCGTCGCTGCATATTTCATAATAAATTACAAGCCGCTTCAATTCAGAGCAGGAAGATATAATTCTCTTGATGTTTTTATGGCTGGATTAGGGATAGTGCTTGTACTTTTGGCTTGCTGGCGAGTTGTTGGACCTCCGATTGTAATAATTGCAATTTGTTTTTTATTTTATGGAATTTTGGGCAAATACATGGGCGGTTTCCTTCAACACAGAGGCTTCAGTCTCAAAAGAATAATCACGCATTTGTTTATTACAACGGAAGGAGTAATAGGCAATCCGCTCGGAGTATGTGCAACTTATATTTTCCTTTTTATTCTTTTCGGAGCGTTCCTTGAGAAGACACGAATCGGCCAATTTTTTATCAATCTTGCAAATGCTCTTGCAGGTTGGGCTTCAGGAGGGCCGGCTAAAGTTGCAGTGCTTTCTTCGGCTCTTCAGGGAACTGTATCAGGCTCATCTGTTTCAAATACTGTATCAACAGGTTCATTTACAATTCCTATGATGAAATCTCTTGGATACACTCCCGAATTTGCAGGTGCAGTTGAGGCTGCAGCTTCGACAGGAGGCCAGATAATGCCGCCTATAATGGGATCAGCAGCGTTTTTAATATCCGAAACGTGTAATGTTCCATACCGTGAGCTCATGTTGATAGCATTAATCCCGGCTTTATTGTATTTCACTGGAATTTGGGTATCTGTACATCTTGAAGCGAAACGCTTAGGACTTCAGGGTTTACCTAGCGAACAACTTCCGAAGCTTGGATTATTATTACGAGAAAAAGGGCATTTACTTTTGCCGTTAGTTGGAATTATTTATTTAATGTTGTCAGGTTTTACAATCACTCGTGCTGCGTTACTAGGCTGTTTGCTTTGTGTAATAGTTCCGTACCTAAGGAAAGGCACTAGAGTTTCATTTTTACAAATTCTTACGGCGTTACCACAAGCTGCGCGTAGCGTGGTGTCTGTGGCTACAGCATGTTCAACAGCAGGAATAATTATCGGAATGGTTACACTAACCGGCCTTGGTCAACGAATTGGCACAGGCATATTTGGACTTGTCGGAAACAGTGTATTTTTATCTTTAGTGTGCGCTATGTTCACTTCGTTGATACTTGGCATGGGGGTTTCGACAACATCAAATTATTTAATCACATCTACGATAGCGGCACCGATTCTTATAAGGGCGGGCATTCCGTTGTTGGCGTCGCATATGTTCTGTTTTTATTTTGGCATAGTCGCGGACATCACACCCCCTGTAGCACTGGCTGCTTATGCAGGCTCGGCCATCTCGGGAGGCAATGCCTTCAAAACCGGCGTAAACGCTACTAAACTCGCAATAGCGGCGTTTTTAATTCCGTATATGTTTGCAATGAATCCCAAAATGATAATGATAGGCGGAACTTTTATTGAGGCTTTGCCAATGATAATCACAGCGATTTTGGGATTAATTGGAATCGGCGGAGGCTTTATAGGCTACCTCAACGGCCCCCTGAACATGTTTCTACGCATACTATCATTCGTCGGAGGCTTATGTATGGTTATCCCCGGGACATCAACAGATATTCTCGGAGCTTTTATTGTAATTGGAGCCGTCCTCGCAAATTCTTTGAACTTAAAGCGACAGAAACGCTAGATTATAAAATTAAAGAGAGGCTCAAACAGCTTCTCTTTTTTAATTGCTTGAATAGATTTTTTATTGTACAATAAGCATATTAACTGTTTCAGTTTGTCTTAAATTAAAAATTTGAGGATGAAAATGGAAAAAGAACCAAGCAAAAAAAATTTTAGAGAAGATAGCTGGCAAAGAGCGCGCGAGATTACTTCGCCAAAACCTTTACCGCCCGCTTTAATGATGTCTAGTAATAATAATATTCCAGGCAATAGGCGAACACGTCGTTACAGACAAAATTTTACGACTGAAGAGCGTATAGCAATTCTTTCACGTGTCAGAGAAGTCGGAGTGTTGAAGGCCGCTATAGAATTTAATGCCGACAAGCACGTTATAATGAAATGGATCAAGGCTGTCAACACTGTAGACAAATGGCAAAAAACACACGAAGACATACCGCAGCAAGCTAAGCAAGTCTCTGACAAGCAAGAGCAAGCACAGCAAACAAGTATCCCTTTTGAAGAGCCTGAAGAAAATCATGTAGAGCTTGTAAAAAGTGAACCTGTTGTTGATGCAGAACCTGAAATTTCGCTTCCAGTTGAGCAAGTCGAAGAGCCCGAACCTGTAACGGCAGAAATTAAAGAAGAAGCCAAGATTCAGGAACTAGCACAAGAAGAGATTCATAAAGCTAAAACTGAAAATAGAAAAGAAAAAGCTCCGACTTTTGTAAAAAAACAAAAACTTAAAATTGCTGCGCCTGTTCAAAAAACACATAAGGTGCCTCGTTCGCGAGTCGTGAAAAATGAAAATGAGAACCTCTTAGAGGTTGTTGAACCGCTCTATTTTTCAAATGGAACTAGTGATTTAGACCTTAAGCTTAAAATCGAGAATACAATTTTGAAAGATAAATTGCAGGCAGTTATAACTCAAGTTGAAAATCTTAAAGCTGTGATCGCTGGCTTCATGTAAATTAAATTTCATAATACAAAAATCAGGAATGAATTTTATTTTTCATGATTCATTCCTGATTCCGAATTGTGAAGCCTCGCACGACTAAAGTCGCGAGAATGCGACGGCTTTTTGTTTCTTCAAAAATTATTCTTCGTTTCTAATTATTATTCTTCCGGATTGAACAGAATGCGTCAACCAGACATTGCCGCCGATGACGCAGTTGTCTCCGATTTTTGTTTCGCCACCTAAAATCGTAGCGCCCGCATAAATTACAACGTTGTCGCCAATGTCAGGGTGGCGTTTGATTCCCTTCACTAGAGTTCCATCAGGTTCGACATCAAAACTCTTGGCCCCGATCGTAACATTTTGATAAATTTTCACGCGCTTGCCGATTGTCGAAGTTTCGCCGATGACAACTCCTGTGCCGTGGTCAATAAAAAAATATTCGCCTATCGTGGCGCCGGGGTGAATGTCGATCCCCGTGAGCCTATGAGCATATTCAGTTATGATTCTAGGGATTAGAGGCACTTTCATGACGTAAAGCTCGTGAGCAATTCGATACGCGCTAATCGCAATAAACGCTGGATAAGCCAAAATAATTTCGTCTGGAGTTTTTGCGGCAGGGTCTCCTTGGTAAGCAGCCGTTATGTCTGTCCATAAAACTTTGCGAATATCAGGAAGCTTTTCTAATAATTGTGCCGTGAGAGCTTCAGCTTCATCGCGACCGTGAACAAGTCTGTCAAGTGCGTAAATCAAATTTTCACACGCAAGTTCAAGATGGGAATTTATAGATTTATTTTCGGGGTTGACATGTTCAGGGAACAAAGCAGCCTGAAAATTTTTCAAAGCTGCTTCTGCGTGGTCTTTGATGCCATTGAAATTAATTTTGCTGCTGCTCGTTAAGGATTCGAGTTGGCCCGCCGTCTTCAGAACTTCGTCGATAATATTCATGCTATTCGCTGAAAAGTGCTGTTGAAAGATAACGTTCGCCCGTGTCTGGTAAGATGACGACGATATTTTTGCCTTTGTTTTCGGCGAGTTTAGCTTTTTCGATTGCGGCGTGTAAAGCTGCGCCCGATGAAATTCCGACTAAGAAGCCCTCAAGCGTTCCTGTTAATCTTGCGGCAGCGAAAGCGTCTTCGTCCTTCACCGGGAAAATCTCGTTATATATTCTCGTGTTCAAAACATCAGGAACAAATCCTGCGCCAATTCCTTGAATCTTGTGTGACCCTGCTTTGCCTATTGAGAGCACCGGTGAAGAAGCTGGTTCGACGGCAATAATTTTCACGTTGGGATTTTGAGATTTAAGATACTCGCCCGCACCCGTGAGAGTTCCGCCCGTTCCTACGCCTGCGATAAAAATATCTACATGACCGTCAGTATCATGCCAAATTTCCGGGCCGGTCGTTTCTTTGTGAATTTTAGGGTTCGCAGGGTTCACAAATTGCCCAGCGATGAAACTATCGGGAGTGTTCATTGCGATCTCTGAAGCTTTTTCGATCGCGCCTTTCATGCCCTTCGCGCCTTCGGTCAAAACTAGTTCAGCGCCGTAAGCCTTCATTATTTTTCTGCGTTCGATTGACATTGTTTCGGGCATAACGATTATGATTTTATAGCCGCGAGCAGCTGCTACGGACGCAAGACCGATCCCAGTGTTGCCGCTTGTAGGCTCGATAATGACACTGCCGGGCTTGAGTTTTCCAGAAGCTTCGGCGTCGTCAATCATTGCTTTGCCTACTCTGTCTTTGACGCTGCCTGCGGGATTGAAGTACTCGAGCTTCGCGAAAATCTTTGCGCCAAGTTCAAATTTTTTTTCAATTTTTGTGAGTTCAAGCAATGGAGTGCGGCCTATAAGTTGGTCGATGGACTTGTAAATCTTAGACATAATAAAAAATCTCTCCTTCAAAAAAATTATTTCGGGCAATTATATAACCTACTTCGTTAATATGCAAAACAATTTTTAAATTTCTCCTTGCTATAATTAAAAAAAAATTTTTGAAGGGAATGGTGCAAAGTGAAAACTAAAAGTCGAAACGCTTTCACAATGATTGAACTTTTAATCGTCATTGCAATAATCGTGATTTTGGCCGGAGGTCTTATGATTTACGGAGAAGAGACAATGGCTTCAGCAAAGGCAAACAATGTCATAAGCAACATGAAAATTATAAAGACAGCTGCTCTTGAATGGATAGCGGACTATAGCGACTATATTGAACCATACACCTACGTCGTTACATATCCTCTTCCATATATCACGGCAAAGGATTTAAGAAATAAAATAGAAAAAAATATTCAAAATGTAATGCGTTCAGACAAAAATGGCCGTGCAACAATGATGAAATATATACAGACGTCTGAAAACATTTCAGTAAATGGAATCGCTCAAGACAAGCCATATGCACAAACTGATGGCTATGCCATTGTAGACATTTCTGGAGGATACGGTACTGGTTTAGGAGATCCTTATAATCCTCTTCAGTATGAAAAGTGGTATGTCGTTTACAGACCTGATACAAACAATAAAAATGTAAAAAAAATGTTGCAGAAGCTTGAAGGTAGAGCCAGAACAGAAGGACTTTACAAAAATGCTACGGAATATTACACAGCAAACGCAAGTCCTAATTATGTTTATATGGAAATAATTGATTTTAAAAAACGATAAATTAAAAAAGGAGAAACAAAATGGCAACTTTATTCAAAGATATTTTGATCACTGACGGCTCACGAGATAAGGCCAAGCGCGTTCACATGCTTGTCTCAAAAGGACGAATCGCAGAAATCATTGACGCGGATAGAACACCGCCGACTGCCGATAAAATTATTTCCGGGCATGGAAAAATGGCAGCGATCCCCGGCTTCGTCAACGCTCACACACACGCGGCTATGACTCTTTTACGCGGTCTAGGCGAAGAAGCTCCGTTGATGGAATGGCTACAAAATAAAATTTGGCCCGTCGAAGAAAAATTAACTCCCGAATATATTTATTGGGGAACGTTAAGCGCGATGCTCGAAATGCTTGCGACCGGAACGACTTGTTTTGCGGACATGTATTTTGAAATGGAACGAGTCGCCGAAGCCGTTTTAAGTTCAGGAATGCGCGCGGCTCTTTGTCGCGGGATTACAGCGGGCGAACCGGGCAAGCTCGAAAAATCTCTTCAAAATAATCTCGAACTCGCTGAAAAATTTCACGGGCGCGAAGGCTTAATCACCGTTCAACTTGGGCCTCACGCTCCTTACACAGTGCCGCTTGAGTTCATGAAAAAAATTTGCGACGCTGCAAAATCTCACGGCCTTGGAATCCATTTTCATTTTATGGAAACAGAAGGCGAAAAAAATAATCTCGGAATGTCCGACGAAAAATATTTACAAGAGTCTGGCCTTCTCGAAGCTCCTTATGTTGCGTTAGCTCACGCCGTTTGGCTCGATACAAATATAAATCTTCCGGATAACTTCACGCTCGTTCACAATCCTTCAAGCAATTTGAAATTAGGAAGCGGCGTTATGCCGTTAGCGAAATGGCTCGATAAAGGCGCGTCGATAGCTCTTGGCACGGACGGAGCCTCAAGTAACAACAGGCTCGATATTTGGGAAGAAATGCGAACGGCTGCGCTACTTCATAAGGGCGTCAATAAAGATCCGCTTTGTGTTTCAGCGGCCGAAGCTCTACGAATGGCGACTTACGAGGGCTCGAAGGCTTTCGGATTCGCGCAAAAGGGAATGATTAACGAAGGTTGGGTGGCGGATTTGATTTTAATTAATCTCGACAAGCCACACTATATCGGTGTTAATGAAGAAAATCTCACGCAATATCTTGTTTACGCTGGAAGCTCCGCGGACATCGTCGGAACTATGATTAATGGAAAGTGGCTTTATCGTAACGGCGATTACCCGACGCTCGATAAAGAAGAAATTTTAGAGCAAGCTCGCCACGCACGAGAAGCAATTTTAAGTTAGTAGTCAAAAAATGGATTCGTTATACGTTGTAATGCCTGCATATAACGAAGAAGCAAATATCAAGGAAACCGTCAAAGCCTGGTACAGAATTTTAGATGGCAAAAATGATTCTTCCAGGCTTGTGGTTGCCGACAGTGGAAGCAAAGACGCTACACACGAAATTCTTGTCGCTCTTCAAAGAGATTATCCCAAATTGGAAATTCTTGAAAACACAGACAGACAACACGGCCCGAAAGTAATTGCTCTCTACGATTATGCAATAAAGAACGGCGCAGATTATATTTTTCAAACTGACTCGGACGGACAAACTAACCCAGCCGAGTTTGAAAATTTTTGGAATATGCGAAAAGATTTTGACGGAATTTTTGGCAACAGAACTAAACGAGGCGACGGCCAAGCGCGCGCTTTCGTTGAGCATGTTGTATGTTTTCTCTTATGGCTGTATTTTGGTGTCAAAATCCCTGACGCGAACGCGCCTTTTAGATTGATGAAAACGGAAATTGTAAAAAAGTATTTGTATAAAATGGTTTCGGATTACAATTTGCCAAACATAATGATGACAACTTATTTCGCTTATTATAATGAGCGTCATAAATTTGTTCCAATTTCGTTCACGAATCGAAAAGGGGGGTAAACTCTATCAATATATACAAAATTATTAAGATAGGTTTCAAAGCCCTCAGTGATTTTAGAAAATTAAAACGGGGGTTAAGTCAGTGAAAAATTTTCTTGCCAAAATTGAAGAAAGTAATTTTATCCCACATCTATTTACAATTTTATGCGCTCTCTTTATGGCGTTCACTTGTGCCGACAATCCGTGCGTTATTGGAAACACTTACACAGATTCTTCAGTTTTTCATTATGTTGCGCGAGTCATGCTCAAGGGCGGAATGCCTTATCGCGACGCTTTCGATCACAAAGGAACATTGATATTTTTAATAGACGTTTTCGGGCTATGGCTCAACAAAGACATCGGCGTATGGATAATGGAACTTGTATTTATTTTTATTGCGTTGTTGTTCGCATACAAAATTGCACGGCTTGTAAGCTGTAGCAAAATTGAATCTATGTTAGTTATAGTTCTGACTGTTTTTAGTTTATCATGTTATTTTGAGGGCGGGAATTTAACAGAAGAATACGCTTGCACTTTCATAATGGTGTCGCTGTATATATTCTTAAAATTTTTCAAGACCGGTTCTGTAAATTTTTTTGAGCTAATCGTCTGCGGCGTTTCCTTTGGTGCGGTGTGTTTGTTAAAAATAAACATGACCGTCTTATGGGTCGTAATGTTTTTTGGAGTTTTGATTGAATGCGTCAAGAGACATGAAATTATAAAATTTATAAGATATGTTTTCATGGCATTCGTGGGAGCCGCGATTATTCTTGTGCCTGTGGTCGTGTGGCTGATGAAAAATGACTCATTCACAGCTTTCATTAATAATTATTTCAAATTTAGTTTCATGTATATATCTGATCCCAAACGCGCTTCAACTATAAATATTATAAAAGCGATTGGCCATTGGGGATTACAAAGTATCATGATTATTAGCATTCCGACAATTATCTATTTTTGCTTCAAAG
>JAFSUP010000046.1 GCA_017445205.1 Synergistaceae bacterium | reverse complement strand
GCGCCCGAAGCTCGGGTGGGTGGGCGGGGGAGCGAGGGCGCGACCTAAATTTATGCCTTAATAGCTTCGATCCTTCCCGGATAGGCTTCAATCGCCTGCTTCAGGATATTCAATGCTTTCTCTAAATCTTCTTTTTTGAGAACGTAAGCAATTCTCATTTCGTCAAGTCCTTTGTTCGGGTCAGCATAGAATCCATTGCCCGGCGCAGCCATTGTCGTTTCTCCGTTAATGTCAAAATTCTGAAGCATCCAGATTATGAATTTTTCAGAACTGTCAATAGGCATCTTGACCATCGTATAGAACGCGCCCTTAGGCTCATGGCAAACAGCGCCGTCAATAGCCTGAAGTCCCTTATAAAGAACGTCGCGACGCATTTTATATTCTTTGTTGACTTCCTCAAGATATGATTTCGGGGTCTTATACAGCGCCGCCGCTCCGACTTGCTCGACTGCTGAAACGCTCAAACGTCCCTGACATAATTTCATAACTTGCGCTAAAAATTCTTTGTTCTTCATTGCGATACAGCCGATTCTAATTCCGCACGCGCTGAAGCGTTTCGATACGCTGTCAACCATGATAACCCGGTCTAATGCGTCTTTGACTTCACCGAAGCTCATAAATCTTTCGCTGCCTCTGTCATAAGTAAATTCTCTATATACTTCATCAGCGATAATGAAAATATCATGTTTCTTTGCGAGACGACAAAGCATTTCTATTTCGTCAGGCGTGTACATTGTCCCTGTCGGGTTGCACGGGTGAGAAATCCAGAATGCGCGAGTTTTAGGCGTGATCAACGCTTCAATTTCTTTTTCTGACGGAAGATGAAATCCTGTTTCGGCCGTCGTCGGAATTGGACGAAGATTAGCAAGCGCGAGTTTAGCGAACGTGTTGTAATTTGCATAGAACGGTTCCGGCACAAGAATTTCATCGCCGGGGTCGCAGAGAATCATAACGGCAAACTGCAAAGCTTCACTGCCGCCGCAAGTGACATAAATATCTTCACGTTCATACGGAACGCCCATGGCCTTGTAATAGCCGCTGATAGCGTCGCGAAGTTCGGGAATGCCCTGCGAGACTTGATAAGCTACTGTAGCCGGGTGAAATGATTTAATCGCCTCAAAATATTCATCAGGAGTTTTAATATCCGGCTGACCAATATTAAGATGATAAACTTTCTTGCCCTTGGCCTTAGCTTCGTCCGCATATGGAATAAGCCTACGGATTGGTGAGATCTTTAATCCTTGTATTCTATCTGAATAGTGCATGTCTTTTTCTCCTATTTTAAATTTGAAGATAATGAAGTTAAGAAGATTTTTTTTACTTCCTACTTCCTAACTCCTAATTCCTACTTGCTTTACTTCGCTTTTCCCTGACTCGCGACGGCGGCTTGAGCTTTTGCGATTGCATCGGCATCACCGAGATAGCGATGAGATTTCGGGGTCATGTCGTCATTGAGTTCATAAACGAGCGGTACACCGGTCGGGATATTAAGTTCGAGAATGTCTTTCTCTGAAACGTTGTCAAGATACTTGACGAGTGCACGGAGTGAATTTCCGTGAGCAGCGATTATGATTTTCTTTCCTGATTTAATTTCCGGGACGATTGTGTCTTTCCAGAACGGCACAACACGCGCGACAGTGTCTTTAAGGCATTCAGTCAACGGTAATTCGGCTTCGCTAAGTCCTGAGTATCGCGGGTCATTGCCGGGGTAACGTTCATCTGTCTTCTCAAGGAACGGCGGCTGAACGTCATAGCTTCGTCGCCAGATTTTAACTTGAGCGTCGCCATACTTAGCGGCAGTGTCGGCCTTGTTGAGTCCCTGTAACGCACCGTAATGTCTTTCGTTGAGTTTCCAAGAATGTTGTACAGGAATCCACATGCGATCCATTTCTTCAAGGACGAGCCAAAGAGTTTTAATAGCGCGTTTCAAGACGGAAGTAAAAGCATAATCGAAAGCAAATCCTTCAGCTTTTAATAATTTTCCTGCCGAACGAGCTTCTTCGATTCCTTTATCAGATAATGGAACGTCCGTCCAGCCTGTGAATCTGTTTTCTTTGTTCCATGCGCTCTCGCCGTGGCGAATTAATACAAGTTCATACATAATTTTTTTCTACCTCCTATATAATTTCATGCAAGATTATCAGAAAATTTAATTTTTTCAAAGTTATCATAAAGCGATTTCGTATTGCTCCGAAGAATTTAATCTTTCATTAGCGATTTTAATATTTTCTGAATCGATGTCTATGCCTATGTAATGTCGTTTTAACTTTTTCGCGGCTATACAAGTTGTTCCTGACCCCATGAAAGGATCAAGAATAATTTGCTCTTCTTTAGTAACTAGTGAAATTAAAAGTTCCATGAGTTTCAAAGGCTTCTGTGCGGCATGAAGACCGTGATCGTCTTGAGTTATATTAACTTTCAAAATATTAGAAAATGTATCTTCGTAGGCGTTATATTTTCTTAATGCTTCTTCATTCCATGCGCCGACTCCGTTTTCAAGGATATTGTCAGCTATAGTGCCTCCAGTTTTATACGGTTTTTGAAACCACAAAATAGGCTCAAATAATGGTCGAAGATTAGCAACTCGCCAGCCGTCCCATTCTTGAGCAGCTTCAAAATCATTGCGGCGCTCATAAATAATTGAAAGTCTTTGAGCACGGTGGGGAGCGTTATTCTTTTCCCAAGCTAACATGTCTTTAAATGTAAAACAGGCATCTTCAAGCGCGACAATGCATCTATGCGCGTAACGTCGGCCAGCAAATATAAAGCACGTTCCGCCCGGCTTTAATACTCTCAGCCAATTTTTTGCCCATTGAGAACACCATTTTTGATATTCCGCAGGAATTTTCTTATCAGCCTCGCTCCAGCCATTTAATGGCTTGCCTCTGCGTTTGAAAAGTCCTCCGCCGGAAATTTGAGCCGGCGAACAACCTCCTAACGCGGAATTTTTATTATCATGTAACACGTCCCAATCGTCTAAGCCAATGCCGTATGGAATATCTGAAATTATCGCGTGAACAAAATTATCAGGAAAATTTTTTATGATTTCGATTGAATCGCCCTGAATGAAAGCGTCAAGTGTTATCATGACAAACTACATATACATGAATCAAAATTTTTGTCCGCTGAATTTTTTATAATGCTTAATATTTTTTTAAACATGTTGCAAGATTATCAGAAAATTTAATTTTTTCAAAGTGTTATAATTTACATCAACTTCCAAGCAAATTTCCCAAAAGAAGAATGATTTTGGTCACTACTTTGGTCACTACAAAAATCTTGAAATTTTATTTTTATCATCAAAGTTCACATATCTAATTTTGAAATTAAAAATGCGAATTTTATCCCGGCGGTTCGTGTCGGCTTAATCAAACTATAAACTTCATGAAAATTAATTGCCACTAAAAAATTTGCAATGCTTATAACTCTCATGCTAAAATCTCAAAACTTTTTGTTAAGGAGGTAATCGCGTCATGAAAATTTTGAAATTTCAATTTGAAAATCACTTCGGCTCACTTGGCGCAAGAATACCTAATTTACCCTTGACAAATTCAAATCGACATGCCCACAATTTTATCGGCTATCGGCTATCGGCTATCGGCTATCGGCTATCGGCTATCGGCTATCGGCTATCGGCTATCGCTTGAGCTTTGCTTAAAACTTCTTCAAAACTTCGCTTCTAAAAATTTCCGCTTAAACCTTTTATTTCAAAGGGAGGTGGTGCACAGAGATAGGCTCGTGCGCTTAATTCGGCATATTTAATTTTCAAAATTTTAATGAAAGGAATGATTTTATGTTTAAAGAAAAGAAATTTTCGATTCTTGTTCTCGTGTGCGCGGCGTTGTTGGTTGTGCCGTCAGTCTCTTACGCAAAGAACATCATCGTCTCCGATGCCCAAAATTACGTAAGGTACGAGTTTGACGGCAATAGCAATGCTGGAGGAGCAATAGCAACTCTCCGTGAGTTGTTCGCTCAAGTCGTAGAGTCCGGCGATGTCGTTTATATCGGTGAAAACTGGGATACCGGCGATGTAGACGGTAATGGAGAAGTTGACGAAACTTGGGAGACCACTACATGGTTAGCCCGATTCATCATTACTGAACCAATCGAGATCAGCAAGGACGTGGCGATTTACGCAAGCTGTCCCGGCAGAAGGCTCGATAATGAAACAATCGAGGTACAGCCGACAACAGAAGCCGACATGACGGACGACCTTACGACCTTCGAGGGAAAGAGCAGCCAGATTTTCATCATAAGGAACGGCGCAAAAGTCAAAATCGCAAACTTGAGAATCACGGGTGCTTATGGCGGTAGTGATTCTAGCGGCGGAGCTATCTATGTTAGTGAAGGCTCGCACGCTGAAATTACGAACTGCATTATCAAGGACAGCGCCAGAAATAATTACAGCAGGGGCGGAGCTATTTACGTCAACGCCAGCACACTCACTCTCAAAAGCAGCGACATCATCAACAACTACTCAAATTATCGCGGAGGCGGTATTGCTATCGAAAACGGCTCGTATGCCTCAATCACAAACTGCACGATCACGAGCAACGACTCCCCTGCCTCTGGACACGGCGGAGGCGGTATCTACATTCTCTCTAGCAGCGCGGACATCACAGACAGCGTAATAACAAAGAATACAACAAGTCTTGGCGATGGCGGCGGTGTTTGCATTGTCGGAAGCAGCACGACGGGAATCAGTAGCGTAACGCTCACAAACTGCACGATTTCAGACAACACTTGCCAGTATGAGGGTGGCGGTATTGATGTCTTTTATGCGACAGCGGCAATCAAGAACTGTATAATATCAGGCAACACCTGCACAGGATTCACGTACAGCGACGGCAGTCATCATCACGGG